>DWYM01000092.1 GCA_019118665.1 Candidatus Mediterraneibacter intestinipullorum | reverse complement strand
CGAAGAAATTGTTAAAAAAATAACAGAAAGAAATGGAGGAAACATATGAAATCTCTTGAAGAATTGCGGGCTATCAGGACGAAGATGCAGGGCAAGGTCGGGGTCCGCGCGGAAAATGAGAACCAGATCCGTGTTGTTGTCGGAATGGCGACCTGCGGGATCGCAAGCGGAGCGAGACCGGTGCTGACCACGCTTTCTGACGCGGTGCAGGAACAGAATTTGAGCGAGAAGATCAGCGTGACCCAGACCGGGTGCATCGGACTGTGCCAGTATGAACCCATTGTCGAAGTCATGGAACCGGGCAAGGAAAAAATCACATATGTGAAGATGACTCCTGAGAAAGCGATTGAGGTGCTGCGTCTTCACCTGCTGGGCGGCCAGGTCGTAACAAAATATACGCTGAGCGCGGCACAGAATAATAACGCATAAAGAAAAGGAGGCTTTAAAATATGTATCGTTCACATGTACTTGTCTGCGGCGGAACCGGATGTACCTCCTCCGGCAGCCAGCGGATCAGGGAAAGACTGGAGAAAGAGATTGCCGCAAATGGGCTCTCTGAGGAAGTCGGCGTTGTCAAGACCGGATGTTTCGGACTTTGTGCTCTCGGACCGATCATGATCGTGTATCCGGAGGGGACATTTTATTCTATGGTGCAGGAGGATGATATCCCTGAGATCGTATCCGAGCATCTCCTGAAAGGAAGGGTGGTGACCCGCCTTCTCTATGATGAGACGACAAAATCGGATAAGATCATACCGTTGAATGAGACGAATTTCTATAAGAAACAGCACAGGGTAGCTCTCCGCAACTGCGGTGTCATCAACCCTGAAAATATTGATGAATACATAGGGACCGGAGGGTACGAGGCGCTGGGCATCGTCCTGACGGAGAAGAAGCCGGAGGATGTGATCCAGATCCTTCTGGACAGCGGCCTGAGAGGAAGAGGCGGCGCGGGATTCCCGACCGGAATGAAATGGAAATTCGCGGCCGGAAATGACGCGGACCAGAAATATGTCTGTTGTAACGCGGACGAGGGAGATCCGGGCGCGTTCATGGACCGTTCCATTCTGGAAGGCGATCCCCATTCAGTATTGGAAGCGATGGCGATCGCAGGATACGCCATCGGCGCCTCCCAGGGTTACATCTATGTCCGCGCAGAGTATCCCATTGCGGTAAAACGTCTTGAGATCGCTATCAATCAGGCAAGAGAGTACGGACTTCTGGGCAAAAATATTTTTGACAGCGGATTTGATTTTGACATTGAGTTAAGGCTCGGCGCCGGAGCATTCGTCTGCGGTGAGGAGACGGCTCTTATGACTTCCATTGAGGGAAACAGAGGAGAGCCTCGCCCGCGTCCGCCGTTTCCGGCTCTGAAAGGACTGTTCCAGAAGCCGACGATACTGAACAACGTAGAGACATATGCGAACATCCCCCAGATCATCGTCAACGGACCAGAGTGGTTCGCATCCATGGGAACAGAAAAATCCAAAGGGACGAAGGTGTTCGCCCTGGGCGGAAAGATCAACAATACAGGGCTTGTGGAAGTGCCTATGGGAACAACGCTCCGGGAGATCGTAGAAGAGATCGGCGGAGGCATCCCAAGCGGCAAGAAATTCAAGGCAGCGCAGACCGGAGGACCGTCCGGCGGCTGTATTCCGGCAGAGCACCTGGATGTGCCCATTGACTATGATAACCTGACTGCCATTGGCTCCATGATGGGATCCGGCGGACTGATCGTTATGGATGAGGACACCTGCATGGTGGATATCGCGAAATTCTTCCTTGAGTTTACGGTAGATGAATCATGCGGAAAATGTACGCCGTGCCGTATCGGAACAAGGCGTATGCTGGAGATCCTCGAGAAGATCACAAAGGGACAGGCGACCATGGAAGACCTGGATAAGCTGGAAGAACTGTGCTATCACTTACAGTCCAACTCCCTGTGTGCTCTGGGGCAGACAGCTCCCAACCCGGTGCTGTCCACGCTGAACTATTTCAAAGATGAGTATATCGCTCACATTATAGATAAGAAATGTCCGGCAGGTGTCTGTAAAGACCTTCTGCAGTACATAATCGATGCGGATAAATGTAAGGGATGTACCCTTTGTGCGAGAACCTGTCCGGCTGACGCCATCATCGGAAAGGTGAAGGAAGCACATGTTATCAACCCGGAAAAATGCGTGAAATGCGGAGCCTGCATGGAAAAATGCCGGTTTGACGCGATCTACAAAGAATAAGGGAGGGCAGAGAAGATGGAAAACGTGAATTTAAAGATCAACGGTCTGAGTGTTACGGCTCCTGAAGGTTCCACAATCCTGGAGGCGGCTCAGGCAGCGGGGATCAGGATCCCCACACTCTGCTATTTGAAAGATATCAATGAGATCGGTGCGTGCCGTATGTGCGTGGTGGAAGTAAAAGGCGCGAGAAATCTCGTGGCAGCGTGCGTGCATCCCATATCAGAGGGGATGGAGGTGCAGACCAACACCCCGAAGCTCCTGGATTCCAGAAGACGGACGCTGGAACTGCTTTTGTCCAACCATGACAAAAAGTGTCTTTCCTGCGTGCGCAGCGGGCAGTGTGAACTCCAGCAGTTATGTCAGGAGCTGGGCGTGACAGATGAGCACTATTTTGAAGGCGAGATGGGGCATTATGAACTGGATGAAAGTGCAGTCCATATGATCCGAGATGACAACAAATGTATTCTCTGCCGCAGGTGTACAGCGGTGTGCGAGAAGGTGCAGAGCATCGGCGTGATCGGTCCCAACAACAGAGGCTTTGACACATTTATCGGCTCTCCTTTTGATATGGGACTGGGAGAAACAAGCTGTGTGTCGTGCGGACAGTGTATATCGGCCTGTCCGACAGGCGCTCTCTATGAGAAGGACAACATCGATGAGATCCTGGCGGCCATCGCTGACGAGACAAAGCATGTTGTCGTACAGCCGGCTCCGTCTGTGCGGGCGGCTCTGGGAGAGGAGTTCGGGTATCCCATGGGCACGGACGTGGAAGGCAAAATGGCTGCAGCGCTAAGAAGGATCGGATTTGACAGAGTGTTTGACACAAACTTCGGGGCAGACCTTACGATCATGGAGGAGGCCCATGAGTTTATCGACCGTGTACAGAACGGCGGAGTGCTTCCTATGATGACTTCCTGTTCTCCGGGCTGGGTGAAATATTGTGAGCACTATTATCCGGACCAGCTTGGCCATCTGTCAAGCTGTAAGTCACCTCAGCAGATGTTTGGTGCTGTGGTGAAGACGTATTACGCAGAGAAAATGGGGATTGCCCCGGAAAATATCGTCTCAGTGAGCGTGATGCCCTGCACGGCGAAAAAGTTTGAGCTCCAGAGAGAGGATCAGTACGCTGCAGGCGTGCCGGATGTGGATATTTCCATCACAACAAGGGAACTTGCCCGGCTCATCCGCAAAGTGGGCATCAATTTCCGCAGTCTGCCGGAGGAAGGGTTTGACGATCCTCTTGGAGAGTCCACCGGAGCAGGCGTTATCTTCGGGGCGACCGGAGGCGTTATGGAGGCGGCTCTCAGGACCGCGGTGGAGACCATGACAGGAGAGACGCTGCAAAAAGTTGATTTTGAAGAAGTGCGCGGAACAAAAGGCATCAAAGAGGCTGTTTACAACGTGGCAGGCATGGACGTGAAGGTCGCGGTGGCATCAGGGCTGAGTAACGCGAAACAGATCATGGATAAGATCCGCGCGGGCGAGGCGGATTACCACTTTGTGGAGATCATGTGCTGTCCCGGCGGCTGTGTGAACGGCGGCGGTCAGCCTCAGGTACACGCGGATGTGCGCAACTTTGAAGATGTGAAAGCGATCCGCGCGAAGGCGCTCTATAACAATGATGCGGCGAAGACGTTCAGAAAGTCTCATGAAAATCCGTCCATCAAAAAGATTTATAAAGATTTCTTCGGTTCGCCGGGAAGTGAGAAGGCACATCACATCCTGCATACAACATATGTAAAACGAACTGTGAACTAGATCTGAATTTGCCAGGGCGCTTTTGCCTAAGCAAAGTGTCCGAAAACACCGGAGCAATATGTCGAAGACGTATTCAGAGCGTGTATGTGACTGGCTTCGGCTCCGCTCCACGAGGCAAATAAAACTAAAAAATCCGAAACTATGCTAAGAGCAGAAATTGGCAGAGGGCAACTCCGCTTCGCTTCAGACAATCCCTCTGCCAATTTCAACGCATAGTTTCGGATTTTAAGTTTTACTAAGCCTCATTCCGGAGTTGCCTCAGTCAGTCACATACACGCTCTGAAAGGCTTTCCAAAAGGCGCTCCGCTGCTTTCTTTTCTATGTTTACTCAAGTCGGAGCGTTCCCCAGCAAATACAGATTTATTTTCTTCTGGAAACTGCTGATCGGATGAACGTAGGAAACCGCAGCCCTATTTCAAGAGCTTTTCGCGGCGGGCGGGGATGTGGCGGAGGCGACTTGGAGTAATCTGCTGGAAAGACTTAAAAGGAATGGGGTGTGGCGTTAATTTCAAAGCGGATGCCTGAGCGTTAGCGAATCGTCCGCTTTGAAATTGTCTTTAGCCACATTCCATTCCTTTTACGTCTTTCCCGGATTACGCAACCGGAACCAGAGCCACATCCCCGCCCGCTGCGGATACGTCTTAAAATAATCCGCGGTTTTCGGATGTTTCAGGCATAGGCGATTCCACAGACAAATTAAGTTTTTCCCCCACAAATACGATCACCGACCGCTCTCCGAGCAGCAGATTCTTTCCTGCCAGGGGCATCTGATCCCGACGGAAGGTTTGCTGTTTTGAATCTCCGGTATTGACTGCGATCTTCCATATCCAGCCATCCGGCAGGTCCGGGAGAGTCAATTCCGAGGCGTGCCAGTGGGCATTGACAGCTACATATACCAGATCTTCTTTTTCCGTATCTTCGTCATATCCGGCAAAAAGGACACAGGAAACATAAGCGTTTTCAGACCCTTCTGGTTCCCAGGGGGTGAGGCCGTGGAGACTTGTGGATGGAAGGCCCATGTAGCTGGGCTCCAGGTCTCTCCGGACAGCAGGATGTTCTTTTCGAAAAGCGGTCATATAGCAGAAAAAGTCAAATATTTCCCGATTCCATTTCCGGTCCAGGAGGGACCAGTCCAGCCAGGAAATTTCATTGTCCTGGCAGTAGGGATTGTTATTTCCATAGCGGGTATCCCCGAATTCATCCCCAGAGAGGAACATGGGTGTTCCCCGGCTGCACATGAGTACGGTGCAGGCGTTTTTTATCATCTTCATGCGAAGGGAGAGAACACCGGGATCGTCTGTCTCCCCCTCAACCCCACAGTTCCAGCTGTTGTTGTCATTATAGCCGTCCGTATTGCCCCAGCCGTTTGCCTCATTGTGCTTTTCGTTGTAGCTGTACAGGTCATACAGTGTAAAACCGTCGTGACAGGTGAGAAAATTCACAGAGGCATTGCCCCCCCGATACACCGGGTCATACAGGTCGGGAGAACCAGTCATGCGCTGAGCGGCGATACGCGCCATGCCGGGATCTCCTTTCAGGAAACAGCGCATGTCGTCACGGTAGCGCCCATTCCATTCGGCCCATCGTTTCCAGGATGGAAAAGAACCTACCTGATAAAGCCCGCCGGCATCCCATGCCTCAGCGATCAGCTTGACATTTCCGAGGATGGAGTCAAAGGCAAGGTTGCGGAGAAGAGGGGGCTGGTTCATGGGAACGCCGTCCTCGTTCCGTCCAAGGATAGATGCAAGATCAAAACGAAATACATCCACACGGTACTCAATGACCCAGTAGCGCAGACAATCAAGTATCATCTCCTGGACAACCGGGTGGTTGCAGTTCAGGGTGTTTCCGCAGCCACTGAAATTATAGTATTTTCCCTCAGGAGTGAGCATGTAGTAAATATTGTTGTCAAATCCCTTGAAAGAGAAGCAGGGGCCCAGCTCGTTCCCTTCTGCGGTATGATTGAACACAACGTCAAGGATCACTTCGATCCCGTTGTCGTGCAGCTCCTTGATCATATTTTTTAATTCCATTCCTTCCCGGTTGTATTCCACTGAGGAACAATAGCTCGTGTTCGGAGCAAAAAAACTGACCGGATTATATCCCCAGTAATCCAGAAGCTGGTTCTCATCGATGAGGCGGGCGTCCCTCATCTCATCGAACTCAAAGACAGGCATAAGTTCCACGGCATTGATCCCCAGCTTTTTCAGATAAGGGATCTTTTCCTGAAGACCGTGGAAGGTTCCGGGACAGTCCGTGCCGGAGGAAGGATCTTTTGTAAATCCCCTGACATGAAGTTCATAGATGATGAGATCCTCCATCGGGATCTGGCTGTTTTTCTCTTTTCCCCAGTCAAAATTCGAGCGAACGACCCGGGCGCGGTATCCGTGCTGCGCGTTGTTTTTGTGTCCCCACCGGCTCTGCCCTGTGACGGCACGGGCGTATGGGTCCAGAAGGATTTTTGTCCGGTCAAAGCGCAGCCCTCTTTTTTCATCGTATGGTCCGTCCACACGGTAGGCATATTCGAATTCTTCAACGTCCAGCCCGAACACGATCATGGAGTAAGCGAAACCGATCCTGTAATTTTCGGGAAATTTAAGCTCTGCAAAAGGCTCTTCCGCCTCCCGGTGAAAAAGGAGCAGTTCAATGGAATCCGCTCCGTGGGACTGGACGGTGAAATTTACCCCGCCGGGGATGATCGTTGCGCCAAAATCCCGGAAAAATCCGGGACGGACCTGAAAACCGTTTATCACATCCAGAGGTTTTAGCTGGTGAGCAGGTACGCTCACAAGATCAGATGCATGGGATGTCATAGGAATCCTCCTTGTTTTCTCAGATAAAACACTGCAAGCTGGGTGCGGTCCCGCAGTTCCAGCTTATCTAAAATACTGCTCAGGTAGTTTCTCACAGTCCCCTCACTTAAATACAGGCGGGAGGCGATCTCACGGTTGCTAAAACCCTCCGCTGTCAGTCGGATCACCTCCAGCTCCCTCTCGCTGATCCCATGGGCTTCATAGTCAAAGCCGGAGGGAGCCTGCGTCATCAGTTCCGGTATCCGGGAAGTGATCTCGTCCCCGAATACAGTCTGTCCGGAGAATACGGCACGGACAGCAGGCGCGATGTTCTGGTAGTCCTGCTTGAGCAGATAGCCTTTTGCCCCCAGTCTGAGGGCTTTTATAATATATTCATCGTCTGAAAAGGTTGTGAGCAGGAGGATCCGAGCGTCAGGAAACTGTGAGAGAACCTGGGCGGCTGCCTCCAGACCGTCTGTCTTTTCCATGCGGATATCCATGAGCAGAACGTCCGGTCGATGTTCTTTATAGAGGCGCAGAGCTTCACTGCCGTCATTTGCGGTTGCCGCTACCTCAAGATCAGGGAGTGCTTCAAGGATCATTTTCAAGGCGCTTACAACAAGCTGGTCATCGTCAATAAGTATCAGTTTCATTTTCCCGCCTCCTTTGGGATCGTGATCAGGATCTTAAATCCGTTCTCCGTAAAAATGTGAAAGTATCCGCCCAGTTTTTCCACCCGCTCCTGTATATTGGCAAGTCACATGCCCCCGCCGGAAGAACGGAAGGTCTGGTCTGGCCTCCGCTCACGGATCTTCATGCCGTTGTCCTCCACACAGAACTGATACATGGCAGGATGCTCTCTTAAGGTGATGGTGACCTGTGTGGCGTCGCTGTGCCGGATGATGTTGGATAGGGCTTCTTTTATGATGCTGATAAAGCTGTATTTTATATCCTTTGGGATGTTGTGCCTTGCGTCATACAGATAGCTGACCGGACAGAATGTGAAATCCTTTATGAGGGAGCGGACAGTATCGTCCAGGTTCACAGCCTCATCCCGAAGATCATGGACGCTTTTGCGGATGCTGTCCATCGCTGAATTCAGCGTTGCATCCAGAGAGTCCAGAGTAGGGGAGAGGGCTTCACTCTTGTTCACGGTCTTGGCAGCCCCGGTCAGAAGGATGGAGCGGGAGAGCAGATGTCCCACGTTGTCGTGGATCTCCCTTGCGATCCGGTTTCGTTCTTTTAAAGTGGCCGTGTAGATTTCATAGTCCTGATTTTCCAGAAGTGAACGATTCTTTTCTGTCAGGAGCAGGTCCCTTTCCGCGCTGTCATCCTGTGTGTTTTTTAAAAGCTCTCTCAAAGCCTGCCCTTCCCCTGTCTCCCATGCAAGGAGGATAGCAAAAAAGAAGCCCAGCGCTTCCAGCAAAAAGAGGAGAAAAGGCGGATGCCCTGCTGTGAGGGAGAGGAAACAGAACAGCCCTCCGCCCGCTGCCAGCAGTCCATACAGCCTTTTGGAGAACAGGCAGTATGCTGACACAGGATAGAAAAAGAGAAATGCCGGGATAAACACCGAGACTGCAAAAAAGCAGAGTGCGACCATCGAAAAGGCAATCCTGTTTTCTAAGAGAAAGCATAGGCAGCACAGGATCACCGCGCATAATAATGCCAGCATAAACTGGATGTCAAGCTGTGTGAAGAAAAGGGAGAGCATACATAAAAGTATGACTGCCGACAGGTTTAACAGATTTCTCATAGCCTTTCCGTGACCGTTCCTTTCTAAAATTCTGATATGATCTGTTGCAGGGGCCCTGCCCCATGAGCAGCACTCTGCCCGGAAGAGGCAGAGGTATCTCATGGAGGGCGTGCTTTCCGCCTTCTATTATAGACGAAAAAGGATGGGAGGGCAAAGAAAACAGAGAAGATCGTGACATTTGTCATGATGCCTGATGACAATGGGCACTACAAGGAACGTGCCGGGAAGGGTATGATGGTATCATAACAAGATTCTTTTCCGCCTGTACAGGGTGGGAACCGGATACAAAGCACAGGAGGTATCAATATGGTAAAGATCGAAAACCTTGTCAAGCGTTACGGCAGCCTGCTGGCGCTGGATCATTTCAATATAGAAGTGAAGGAGGGGGAGATATTCGGACTGCTGGGACCAAACGGAAGCGGAAAGACCACGGCCATCAACTGTATCCTTTCCCTTTTGAAGTTCGACCGGGGCAGCATCCGCATCATGGGAGAGGAGATGACGCCTGACAATTATCGTGTGAAGCGCGAGATTGGCATTGTCATGCAGGATGTGGCAGTGTTTGAGGAGCTGAATGTGTGGGATAACATTGACTGCTTCTGTGGGCTATATGTGAAGGATAAGAAGAAGCGCAGAGAGCTGGTGGAGGAGGCGATCCGCTTCGTGGGGCTGGAGGATTACAGAAAATCCTATCCCAAAAAGCTTTCCGGCGGGCTTTTAAGGAGGCTCAATATTGCCTGCGGTATTGCCCACAAGCCGAAACTTATCATCATGGATGAGCCCACAGTGGCGGTGGATCCTCAGAGCCGGAACCGGATACTGGAGGGTATCTGCGAGCTGAACCGCCAGGGCTCTACTATCATCTATACGTCTCACTATATGGAGGAGGTAGAGCAGATCTGCACGAGGATCGCTATCATGGATCACGGCAGGAGTATTGCTGTGGGAACGAAGGAACAGTTAAAGAGCATGATCAAGACTGGAGAGACTGTCACCATAGAGGCGGTCGTGCTGGGAGAAGAGGCCCTTTCGGACATTAGGGAGCTTCCCCATGTATTTGATATGACTTACAGCGGACAGACTCTGACCGTGCGCTGTACGGGGGCACAGCATAATCTGGTCCGGATACTGAACTATCTGCAGAACAAAGAAATCCCTTTTGGCAGAGTGTTCTCCGAACTTCCCACGCTCAATGACGTGTTCCTTGAGATCACGGGAAAACAACTCAGAGATTAGGAGGATAGGATATGCTGCATCTGATGAAATATAGTCTGCTGACAAAAGTAAAAAATATAAGCGCCATCTTCTGGCCGCTGATCTTTCCCCTCCTGCTCGCTACGATGATGTATTTTGCCGTGGGAACAATGGAGGAATCAGACTTTGAGACTATACCTGTAGCCCTGGTAGCGGAGACGGATCTTAGCAAAGGAGAGAGGGGCGTACAGACGGAGGAGGTCTTTCAGGCGTTTCTCTCTTCTGTGGAGACAGATTCTGAACTTATCCATGTGGAGGAGATGACAGGGGAACAGGCGCTGAAAGCCCTTGAAAACAGAGAGGTAAAAGGGATTTTTTACAGTGGGAGCGGGCCTTCTCTAACAGTGGGGAGCAATGGGCTTGCTGAAACCATCCTCCAGATGCTCCTGGAAAGTTATTCGGAAGGGAAACAGACTATGGAGGATATTGCCAGACCCCATCCCCAGGGTATGGAAGCCGCGGTCCGACAAATGGCGCAATCTGCGAGCGCAGTGGAACAGGTTTCTCTGGGTGGAAGGACGACTAACGGAAGTGCCCAGGCTTTCTATGCGGTCATCGGGATGGCATGTCTGTACGGCTGTTTTCTCGGATTCGGCTCTGCCATGGAGATACAGGCGAATCTGACAGCGCTGGCAGCGCGCAGGTGCGCAGGACCGGTACACCGTATGAAAATGGTCTTTTCAGAGATCATTGTCTGCTTTGGACTGCATTTTGCCAATACATTGATACTTCTGACATACATGAAATATATATTGCGCCTTGAATTTGCCGGTTCCTGTGCGGAGATGGTCCCGGTCCTTTTAGTGGGGAGCATGATCGGAGTGACAATGGGGATATTTATCACGAGTATCGGCAAGACGAAAGAGGGGGTAAAGATCGGGATCATGCTTGCCTTTTCCATGACGTTCAGCTTTCTGGCAGGAATGATGAACGTAGAGACGAAAAATTTGATAGATCGGCATGCCCCTTTCATAAACCGCATCAATCCGGCGGCGCTGATTTCAGACGCCCTGTACTGCCTGAATGTCTACGACGCTCCAAAGCGTTATGCACAGGACCTTGCCATATTGTCCGTGCTGTGCGTCCTGCTGGCGGCGGGTACATTTCTGATTGTAAGGAGGAAACGCTATGGCAGTATTTAAAGCCTATTTAAAGATCACAAAGAAAAACGGCTGGATGATCCTTATGTATCTCGCGATTTTTTTCAGTCTCACTGTGATGTTTCAAAGCTTTGCGGGAGAGACTGAACAGGGTTATTCGGCCCAGAGTGTTCCTGTTGGCGTTATTGATGAGGATGGGGGGATAATGGCACAAAGCCTGATCGATTACATCGGAAGGACAAATGAAGTGAAACATCTCTCAGATGATGAGGAAGCGCTCCAGGAAGATTTGTTTTACCGGAATGTGGATTATATTGTGCGGATTCCAGAAGACTTTACGAAAAAATGTATTCTCGGCGATGAAAATCTGAAGGTCACCACAGTGCCGGGAACTTATTCCGGGTATTATGTGGAACAGCAGATTACTAATTTTATGCGTTTTGTCCGGAGTTATGCCGGGGCAGGGTTTACGGAGCAGGAGATGGCAGACGCCATGAGCGAGAGAGACAGCGCGGAGATAACCCTTGTGGATATCAGCGGAAACGCGGGGATAGCCCCGGCATACTCGTATTTTTACCGCTATCTTCCCTATCTGTTCTTAAGTGTTCTGGGGTATGTGATGGGATATATACTGATGGGCGTCCGCAGAGGAAGCCTGCCGGGAAGAATGAGAGCGTCCGCTGTTCCCATCCGGCGGCAGAACATGGAAGGACTGACAGCCTCGGGACTGATCGCTGCAGGTCTGTGGGGCGTTTGTACCGGAGCAGTGTTTTTTATGTACGGGGCTGATTTCCTGAACAGCGGGAGAGCACACTGGTATCTTTTAAACTCCTTTGTCATGCTGCTTATGGCACTGTCTCTCGCTCATCTGATCGGTACTCTTGTCAAGACATCCAATGCTTTGAGCGGGACTGTCAATGTGGTTTCTCTTGGCATGTGCTTTTTGTGCGGCGCCTTTGTGCAGATGGACTATCTGAGCCCAGGGGTGAGAAAGGCGGCGCAGTTCCTGCCTATATACTGGTATGAATCAGTAAATGAGATGCTGACAGAATATAGCGCAATTGCCGGGGACGTGCTGACGCAGGCGCTCGGAGGGATTGGGATACAGCTTGTATTTGCGGCAGCGTTCGTGTGTGTTACCCTTGTCGTGTCAAGGGAGCGGAGAGCGTGATGAGATAGCAGGGTCACAGAACAATGATCCTGCTATTGACTTTTTTATGGGATTTCCTTTATGCTGTATAAGGACAGTAAAATTGGACGGAGGAAGCAGGGGCACTGCAGGGAACCATGGCATTTTGCGGGCTTCCGTCAATAAAGGAGGCATATTTTAATGGGTGGATTTTTCGGAGTTGCATCGAAAAAAGACTGTATACTGGAGCTTTTTTACGGGGTGGATTATCATTCCCATCTGGGGACGAGAAGAGGAGGAATGGCCGCATGCGGTGACGGTGAGTTCTGCCGCGCCATCCATAATATAGAGAATTCACCGTTTCGGACCAAGTTCGAGCGGGATATACAGGAGATGAAAGGAAATCTTGGGATCGGCTGTATCTCGGATTATGAACCGCAGCCGCTTCTGATCCAGTCTCATCATGGAAGCTTTGCCATTGTTACAGTTGGAAAGATCAACAACGAAGAGGAACTGCTGAGACGTGCTTTTAACGAAGGGCACTCTCATTTCCAGGAAATGAGCGGGGGGAAGATCAATGCTACAGAGCTGGTGGCGTCACTGATCTGTAAGAAGGGCAGCCTTGTGGAAGGGATACAGTACGCGCAGAAGATCGTAGATGGGTCCCTGACCCTGCTCCTTATGACAAAGGATGGGCTTTACGCGGCGCGTGACCGATATGGAAGGACTCCGGTAGTGGTAGGCAGAAAAGAAGATGCCTACTGTGTTTCTTTTGAAAATTTTGCCTATATCAATATTGGATACACAGATTACAAAGAATTAGGCCCAGGTGAGGTGGCGTTCATCACCCCCGAAGGCGTGGAGACCCTGATAGAGCCGGGGAATGAGATGAAGATCTGTTCTTTTCTTTGGGTCTACTACGGATACCCGACTTCCTCATATGAGGGGGTCAATGTGGAGGAGATGCGCTATAAGTGCGGAAGCATGCTTGCAAAGCGTGATGGAGACAGCGTGCATCCGGACATCGTGGCAGGAGTTCCCGACTCCGGTGTGGCGCATGCCATCGGGTATGCAAATGAGTCGGGCATCCCTTATGTAAGACCGTTTATCAAATATACCCCTACATGGCCCCGGTCCTTTATGCCTACCAGTCAGAGCCAGAGAGACCTGATCGCCAGGATGAAGCTGATCCCGGTCAAGGCTCTGATCGAGAATAAAAAGCTTCTCCTTATCGATGATTCGATCGTGAGAGGGACACAGCTTCGCGAGACGACTGAATTTCTCTATAAAAGCGGCGCGAAGGAGGTCCATGTGCGTCCCGCGTGTCCGCCGCTGGTGTACGGATGCAAATTCCTCAATTTCTCCCGGTCAAAATCTGACCTTGACCTGATCACAAGAAGGATCATCCAGGAGGAGGAAGGGGAAAACTGTCCGGCAGAGGTGCTGGAGGAATATGCAAACCCGGATTCCTGCCGCTATGCAAAGATGGTGGAGGAGATCCGCAGGATCCAGAACTTTACGACTCTGAGGTTCCACAGGCTGGATGACCTTCTGGAATCCATCGGCCTGGAACCGTGCAAGGTATGTACTTATTGCTTTAACGGAAAAGAATAAGATCAATATTTGGAAAAGACTATAAGCTATGCTGAGAAAAAGAGAACAAAATCATCTGGGCGTTGAATGGGGATAATTCTACCGCGCGGTCATTACCCTCGTGGTGCCCATGCACTTCAGAATCTGATTTAATGTAAGGGTGACTGCGGCAGATGTGATCATGCTCGGCGCTGTGGGAGAAGATGCGCTTTTCGGGGCATCCCTCGCCGGATAGGTCCGGTATATCATGACCCTGTTCCTGTTTGGGCTGACCTCCGGAGCGACAGTACTGACCACACAGTATTTGGGAAAGAGCGATAAGGATGCCATCGAAAAGATTTACGGGATAGCAGTAAAGACGGCAGTTTTTGTAACTGCCTTTTTTATTATGGCAGAGTTATTGCTCCCGGGACTGATCCTTAAGATATTTACCAGCGATCCTGCGGTCATAGCTGAGGGGATCAGATATCTGCGCATTGTTGCGTTTTCATATGTTATGATCGGGATCACGCAGGCATACCTGCATATTATGAGAAGCGTGGAACGGGTTATCTATTTTATTTTCGGTCTTTTTGGGCTTCCGTTATGGGAGTCAGTGGAGCGGCGCTGGGTACGCTATGCGCCAGGATTCTGGAAGTTGTGCTTGTGGCAGGATATGCCCATCTCTTTAATAAAGATATCAAGCTCAGGCTGCGCTATGTGATCCAGATAGACAAGGTGTTGTTCAGCGATTTTATGAAATATGCTCTGCTGGTGGTTAGCAATGAGGTGATGTGAGGGCTTGGAACTACAGCAAACACTGCGATCCTGGGCCATATGGGAAGCCCTGTGGTAGCGGCAAACTCTGTGGCTCAGGTGGCAAGGCAGATTGCAACGGTTGTTTCATTTGGGCTTTCCGGCGCGTTGGCGATCTATCTGGGAAAGATGATCGGGGAGAATAAGATGGAGCATGCACTCGCCTATGCAAAACGGTCCACTGGTCTCTCACTTCCTGGAGATATAAGAGCTATAAGTGTCTCAAGGACGTAACCAGGGAGGCACCTGCCGCGGGAGCGGTTTAGAGAGGTTAGCACTCAAGTGGTGGAAAAGATTGCAATAATACCATTATATGATATAATACACAAAAGGTGCGAGCTGTGAAATCAGCATAGCTGATTTCTCCTGGCGAGCGGAAGAAATAATGCAAGCCTTGGTAAGCTGATAACAATACAGTAGGAAAATCCTATCAGGTAAGGCTTAGCCAGCCATTTGTACGGAGTCCTTGGAACCAAAGAGGTAACGTTAGGTTTAAGGGTAGGATAGGGAGCAACGGAGCCGAAACAAAAGTGAAGTGATTGATCTGGGAAATCATTATGAGGTTGGATATGGTGATGTGTCTTTGCCGCAGCAGGCAACACTGTCATGACCGATATGGCAAGGTTGTGGCGGCATCTCCCAGCCTGAGAGCCGGGCGAGGTTGAAGAGAAGTATGTTATTGGAACAGCGAGGTCCTGTCATTCTTTTGAGAGAGGTATGGAAACCAAAACAAAGAAATGCGTCAGGAATCCAAATGAGTGGCAGGAAGTCTGACACAGCCATAGTATCGTAGGCAGGAAGGGAAAAAGGATTAGGAGCTTATCATAAAATTTTGGGACGACTTTAAAGTTTCGGATTATTTTAACAACAATATTAGCAGCCTCAGTAAAATAGGAAAGAGCGTCGGAGCCGTGGGAATAATTCTTACGATTGGGACGAATACTTTTGACAACCTGTTTGAAAATGGGGAATTCCGGCCAACATTGGATGGAGTGCAGGATACCATCACGGACACAAAGGGGGAAAGTGATGAAACAGCTTAAAAAGACAGAATGGAGACGGATTTACCCGCTAAAGAAAATTCTGCTTGTTTGTGTGTGGGCGCTGATGGCGCTGGCGGGTTGCGTTGGACTGATGTCGCGCCCTGAGGATATATCATCACTGATGACAT
Source organism: Candidatus Mediterraneibacter intestinipullorum (assembly GCA_019118665.1). GTDB lineage: Bacteria > Bacillota > Clostridia > Lachnospirales > Lachnospiraceae > Mediterraneibacter > Mediterraneibacter intestinipullorum. The sequence goes on along the minus strand of DWYM01000092.1, from coordinate 14,848 downwards.
GTATCATTGTTTTGGTGAGTGTAGTTCTGACATTTCCGCGTTTTATCAGATATATTATGACATCATACCAGAGTCTGCCTGCTTTGAATAAAAGGCTTACAAAGAGAGAACAGGAGGAACTGATCGAAGGGGAAAAATTTATGATACTCAGCGAATTAAAGACAGAATCGCTGATCTGGAAAGATCTGGCTGCGAGTGAGCACTGGATTCGTATCCATGGAAGATATGTGTCTAAAGAACTGGCGGTTTTAGGAGGACCAAAGGTGACTTTTAACATAATGAACAGGGATACGACACCCATGATCTTTTTCTATGCAACTGGCGATGTGGTAGAAATTGATCTGGGAGTGCAGATCAGCGTACAAAGAATCCGGGAACTTAATGCATACCTGTGGGCCAATTATAAAATTTTTCCGGAACATGTATTTGGAAAAAAGCGGTAAAAGGTTTGCAGCACTTTCAGGGAGATTTATATGGACTATCTAAAAGAGAGGGAGGGCATGAAGGAAAGTGAGGTTATTGCGGAGCTTACAAAAAATGCAGGGGAACTGCGCAGGAAATGTATTGACAGCCTGCCTGTGTATTTAAAAGACATTGATGAAAAAGCACGGTGGAATAAAGAGACAAGGGAAAAAATAAAGCAGTGGAAAAAACAGGGAGGGAAATAGAATGAAGACAATGAATGAGCAGGACATTGGCGGAGTCTTCTATAACAAGATTACATATACTAGATGCCTGTATTCAAGAAGTATCCTGGAAAACATAAATATGAATAATTATGACAGCTGAACATATTGATAAAGTGGGAAGAGTTACGGCAGAGTTTTTTATCCCACTGCTAGTGGGGCAGGAGAACGAAACATGGGTCTGAATTTTAAGACCTATTTTATGATAGATTCTATGATTTCTATTAATGAGATTTACATGAATGGAAACAGCCCGTATTACGTTATAAAAGTAGTAATTAAGTGAATGAAATGGACTGGTCCTTGCCTGTGATCCTAACAAGAAATGATGTGTTAGAATTTGAAGAAATATGTTATACTAACAGAAGCGTACAGCCCAGAGACCGCAGATAGGGTCTGGCAGAAGGCCATGTCTGTCAAATGATAATTTATCAGAAAGAAGGTAAGATAATTATGTCAAAAGAACAGAATATAAATGGATGTACAGAGGAATCCTGTGCCGGATGCGCCCATTCGGATTCCTGCCCGAGCAAAAAGACAGATTTCCGTGAGCCTGCCAATATGTACTCGTCGATCAAAAAAGTGATCGGGGTGGTCAGCGGCAAGGGCGGCGTCGGAAAATCCCTCGTCACAGCGTCTCTTGCCAGAATGATGAGAGAGAAGGGGTATACGGTGGGCATCCTGGACGCGGATATCACAGGACCCTCCATCCCGAAAATGTATGGGATCCATGTGAAAGCAAAGGGGACAGAAGACGGCATCCTGCCATGTATCGCGAAGGATGAGACGAGGATCATGTCAGTGAACCTGCTCCTGGAGGATGAGTCTGCTCCAGTGATCTGGAGAGGACCGATCATCGCGGGAGTCGTGAAGCAGTTCTGGACAGACGTAATGTGGGGCGATATTGATTATCTGTTTGTGGACATGCCGCCGGGAACAGGCGATGTGCCGCTGACTGTATTTCAGTCTCTTCCGGTGGATGGCATTGTGATCGTCACATCCCCGCAGGATCTGGTGCAGATGATCGTGAAGAAAGCGGCCAATATGGCAGAACAGATGAATATCCCGGTCCTTGGTATCGTGGAGAATTACAGCTATGTAAAATGCCCGGACTGCGGCAAAGAGATCAAAGTGTTCGGAGAAAGCCATATAGATCAAGCAGCCGCGGAAATGGGTGTGCCTGTGCTCGGGAAAATGCCCATCGATGCGGAACTTGCCCGGATCGTTGAAGAAGAGAAATTCTATGAGGCGGAAAATCCGTACATCAAAGACGTAGAACTATAAAACAGACAGACTTTCTGGCGGACAGAGGGTTTCTGCCGGTGCGGGCAGAGGCCTTCTGTCCGGTTTGCATATCAGGACTGTGCGAATATCCATGCGATCCATTCGTGAAGAGAAGAGGAGGAGTAAACTTGATTGGAGAAAAGACTGCCATATGGAAAGAGGGGGAGTATTGCTATCCCGCCGCATATGGATTTGTTCCGTTTATTGTGAGCTACATTCATGAGGATGATGAGATCAGGCCCGGGATGCTCGTCGCGCCTGGAGGGGCGTACCGGTACGCGTCGCCGTATGAAGGAAATCCTCCGGCGCTGGAGTTCTACCGGGCAGGATACAATGTGTTCGTGCTCGCTTATACAGTCAATCATCTGGATGAACTGGAGGCCCCATTGAAGCTCCAGCCCCTGAATGACATTTCCAGGGCGCTGCGGATCATCCGGGGAAATTCTGTCCGGTATCACATTGATCCTTTGAAGGTCGCGGTATGTGGATTTTCCGCGGGAGGACACCTGTGCGCTTCCCTGTGCGTGCATCATGAGGACATCAAAGATCCCGATCCCGAGTACGACGAAGTGTCCAACCGGCCGGACGCGGCGCTCCTGTGCTATCCGGTCATCACCTCGGGAGAATACGCCAACAGAGAATCTTTCCGCGCGCTTCTTGGGGAGGAGCCTGAAGAGGCGGAGCTGGCATATATGTCTTTGGAAAATCATGTGACAGCGGATACGCCGCCATGCTTTCTCTGGCAGACAGCTACAGATTCCAGTGTTCCGGTGGAAAACAGTTATCTTTTTGCTGAGGCGTGCAGAAAAGCAGGGGTTCCCTATGCACATCATGTATTTTCTAATGGGATCCATGGGATGTCTGTGGCAACTTTGGAATGGCTGGACAAGGAGTCGGAAGAGCTCTATACGCTGGAGCAGATCCGCCTGCTGGCTGAGGCAGTGCAGGCTGGGAAGACGCCGTGTCCTCCGGAAAGAGGGGAGGAGCTGGTCAGGGCGTTTGCATTGGATGGCAGCAAAAGACAGCGATGGACGCCTGAGATAAAAGAATGGCTGGCAGGGCTGACGGACGAAGTCGGGCTCTGGACAGAGCTGGCAAAGAGATGGCTGGCAGGGGAACTGAATTTGAAAAACTGAGGAGGAGACAGATGCGATTACTTTTTATCCGGCATGGAGATCCGGATTATGTAAATGACACGTTGACGGAGAAGGGACACAGGGAGGCCGCCGTCCTGGCGGATCGGGCTGAAGCGCTCAATATGGGCACATGTTATGCGTCCCCTCTGGGAAGGGCGCGGGCCACGGCGGAGTACAGTCTGAAGAGACTGGGAAAGACTGCCAAGACGCTGGGATGGCTCGAAGAGTTCCCGGCGCAGATCGATCTGAATCAGGCGGCACATCTCCGATCAGTTTATCCAAACGCAAATGAGGTGGGTGGAAAATATGAGCCCAGGATCGTGTGGGATGTGATCCCTTCTTACTGGACCGAGCGAAGAGAATACTCGGACAGCGTTCTCTGGAGGGAATCAGAGATCAGCCGTAATTCCAATGTGGTGCAGGTGTATGATGACATTACAGGAAAATTCGACGCCTTTTTGGAAGAACATGGATATAGAAGAGAAGGAATGCATTACAGAGTTCAAAGAGAGAGCACGGAGACCGTCACGTTTTTCTGTCATTTCGGGGTGACCTGCGCGCTGCTCGCCCATTTGTGGAATCTCTCACCCTTTACACTGTGGCACAGCTTGGCGCTCGCTCCCACGTCAGTGACAGAAGTCGTCACAGAGGAGAGGGAGCAGGGAACCGCTTATTTCAGGGGGTTAAAGCTCGGTGATGTGTCCCATCTCTCCATGAGCGGAGAGCCGGTTTCGTTTGCCGCCAGGTTCTGCGAAGTATACAGTGACAGGAGCCAGCGGCATTGAGGGGGCTGTTCTGGCGCATGTTCGGGAGTATGTGCATACTATAATAGAGAGAAATATATGGTAAAAAGGAGTTCTTTCTGTTATGGCATATGAGAATTTTCAGAGTGTGGAGGGCATCATTCAGAGTATCAACAGAGGTGATTCCTGCTGTTCCATGATGGTTTCCCTGATCAGTAATTCAAACATTGTCAATGTAGTAGTGACAGGTGAGACCATGGTAGTAGACAATGTCCGGCTGCGTCCGGGCATGCGGATCGCGGCGTTTTATGACGCGAATCTCCCGACCCCCGCGGTGTATCCGCCTCAGTACCGGGCGGAACTGGTCACATCACTGCGGAGGAACCAGCAGGTGAAACTGGATTATTTTGATGACAGCCTGACATCCACGGACAATACGCTGAGGCTGAATATAGGACCAACGACGAATGTGGAGAACGTGAACGGACAGCAGTATACATGTAGTCCTGAGAACTCAGAACTGCTTGTCTATTATACGACGACCACATTCAGTATCCCGGCGCAGACAACGCCGCAAAGGGTCATCGTGCTGTGTGAGTATTAAAAAGAGAGCGGGGAAAGGATCGGACCGGCTGGCGGACAGATCAGTGGTCTGGTCCTTTGTCAGGTATCAAAGGAGGAAGTATGTTAAGAGAAAGAGAAATCCAGGCCCTGATCGATACGGCGCTGTCCCAGAGAAAATTTGCCTATGCGCCATATTCTGATTTCCGTGTGGGAGCAGCGCTGCTCACTGACAGCGGTGAGATCTATACAGGGTGCAATATCGAGAACAGCGCATACAGTCCTACGAACTGCGCGGAGCGTACAGCAGTGTTCAAGGCGGTGAGCGAGGGCGAGAGAGCGTTCCGGGCAATCTGCATCGCAGGAGGCCAGGGTGAGAAAGAGCCGTCAGACTTCTGTCCGCCCTGCGGAGTATGCAGGCAGGTGATGCTGGAGTTCTGCCGACCGGATTTTGAGATCATACTTGCGGTAAACAATGAGCGATACGAGGTGTATACGTTGGACGAGCTTGTGCCTAAGGGGTTCAGGCTCTGATAAAAAGAAGGAAACTATAAAAAGGAAATCTATAAAGGGAAACTATAGAGGGAACCTAGATCATGAGGAGGAAGAATCAATGCGGACAGAAGAGATCATGAGACATGTGGATCATACACTGCTCAGTCAGACAGCAGGATGGGAAGAGATCAGAAAACTGTGCTGTGAAGCTCTTGAGTACCATACGGCGTCCGTGTGCATCCCGCCGTCTTATGTACGTCAGGCAAAAGAGTATATGGGAGATAAAATGGCTGTTTGCACGGTCATCGGTTTCCCAAATGGGTACAGCACCATGGAAATGAAGGCGGCAGAAACGAGAGATGCCGTGCGAAACGGCGCGGATGAGATCGATATGGTGATCAATCTCGGCTGGGTCAGGGATGGGAAATACGACAGAGTGGAGGATGAGATAAGGGCTGTGAAAGCAGCAGCCGGGGAAAGGATCCTGAAGGTAATTATCGAGACCTGTCTTCTCACGGAGGATGAAAAGATACAGCTCTGCGGTGTCGTGACGCGCGCGGGGGCAGACTATATCAAGACATCCACCGGATTCGGAGGCGGAGGCGCGACCTTTGATGATATCCGGCTCTTTGCGGAGCATGTGGGAAGTGGTGTAAAGATCAAGGCAGCAGGCGGGATTTCATCCCTGGAGGACGCAGAACGTTTCCTGGAGCTGGGGGCAGACCGCCTGGGAACGAGCAGGATCGTAAGGCTTGTCAGGGAGAAAGGAGCGGATGGGAAATGATTGATTATACAGAAGGAGCAGGAATCCAGTATCACATAGGTCTGAAAGAGGGAGACGTGGGAAAATATGTGATCCTCCCGGGTGACCCGAAACGGTGCGGGAAGATCGCAGAGTATTTTGACAATCCTGTGCTCATGGCGGATAGCCGGGAATTCGTGACCTACACAGGCACTCTGGAAGGCGAAAAGGTCAGTGTGACAAGCACAGGTATCGGCGGAGCGTCCGCTTCGATCGCTTTGGAAGAACTGTGCAACTGTGGGGCGGATACCTTTATCCGGGTAGGGACATGCGGCGGCATGCAGCCGGAAGTGTGCGGCGGAGACCTGGTTATAGCCACAGGCGCGATCCGTATGGAAGGTACCAGCAGGGAATATGCGCCTGTCGAGTACCCGGCAGTGCCCGACCTGGAGGTGACGAACGCTCTGGTACAAGCGGCGAAAAGGCAGGATCTTATCTGTCATACAGGAGTCGTGCAGTGTAAGGACTCTTTCTACGGCCAGCATCAGCCGGAGAAGCATCCGGTCAGCTACGAGCTATTGGATAAGTGGGAGGCCTGGCTGCGCATGGGCTGCCTAGCGTCGGAAATGGAATCCGCGGCATTGTTCATTGCGGGCGCGTACCGTCGGGTAAGGGTTGGGTCTGTGTTCCTGGTGATCGCGAATCAGGAGCGGGAGAAGCGTGGGCTTCCCAACCCACAGGTACATGATACGGACAATGCGATCAAGACGGCGGTAGAAGCGATCCGCGGCATGATCCGTATGCAAAAGCGGGAAGACAGATAGAGATAGAAAGTGACATGGCGGATTTCGCGCACGAAGGAGGACAGGAGGCGGGAGCAACCTCCTGTCCTGGCGAGAATGTAGTTATTCTATTATCCTCGACTGGCGGAGACAGTAGAATCTCAGTGAATCACAGCATTCATTTGAGAGCGGGCAGGGTACAGGAATGCACCTCTCCTCAGCCTGAGTATCCTCCGCTGTCCGAATCACATAATCATACATATATCTCAGAAACGCTTTGTTCGTTGGTTTCTTGTTGCGGTTTGATTTGTTGAAGACAGTTTCGAGAAGTTCTGCGTTATGAGAATTCCAGACTGAAGTTACGATCGTTCTCATATTTTTCTCCACACAGTTCCAGCTTGTATGAAAGTGACTGGCGATATCCAGATACAGGGTTTTCGTGATGCAGTCCAGCCGATTCCTGTTATCAATGATAAGCAGAAGACCATGGACTACATAATCGTAGCCTGTGTAGGAACGGTTGACTCCAAAGGAATCAAGAGTGCTGATTATAACTTTTTCATAATTCATCTGTATGCCCCTCTCTGATCTGAGACACCTGTTCTTCTTGGCACACCTATATTATCGTAAAATGTAGAAATATGACATACAACATTTAAAATTCGACGATTTTCAACCAAAAAGGTCGAAAAAACTGTGTGTAAAATCTCCAGGGAAGATTTTCATACAGAACCTTCCATATAAAAACCGTGCCAGATCTTATGTATAGAATCTGCGCTGGTATGTATAGAATCTGCTCCGGGTGATTGATTTTAGCGTTCGTCCATGGTAAGATAAGCGATAGTGCATAAGTGCGCTCTTTTCCGGCAGGAGCCGCTGCCGGATATCCTGTTAACAACTTTCATTATGATAAGGAGACATAAGAATGATCAGTGCAAATAATGTAACTCTGCGTGTAGGGAAAAAGGCGCTTTTTGAAGATGTAAATATTAAATTCACAGAGGGCAACTGCTATGGCCTGATCGGCGCCAACGGCGCGGGCAAGTCCACGTTTCTCAAGATCCTTTCCGGGCAGCTCGAACCGACTAAAGGAGAGGTGGCGATCACTCCGGGCGAGCGGCTTTCCTTTCTGCAGCAGGACCATTTTAAATATGATGAATACCCTGTCCTTGATACAGTCATAATGGGTAACGCGAGGCTGTATGAGATCATGAAAGAAAAAGAAGTGATCTACGCGAAAGAAGATTTTACCGATGAGGACGGCATCCGTGCCAGCGAGCTGGAGGCGGAGTTCGCGACCATGAACGGATGGGAGGCGGAATCTGACGCTTCCTCCCTGCTAAATGGGCTTGGCATTGAGACAGACCTTCATTATAAATACCTGAAAGAGCTGACCGGACCGGAGAAGGTTAAGGTGCTTCTGGCTCAGGCGCTGTTCGGCAACCCGGATATCCTGCTGCTTGACGAGCCTACCAACCATCTTGACCTGGACGCCATCGCATGGCTGGAGGAGTTTCTTATCAACTTTGACAATACAGTCATTGTCGTATCCCATGACCGTTACTTCTTAAACAAGATTTGTACACAGATCGCGGACATTGACTACGGCAAGATCCAGCTCTATGCGGGAAATTATGATTTCTGGTACGAGTCCAGCCAGCTCCTCATCCGGCAGATGAAGGAGGCAAACAGGAAGAAAGAAGAAAAGATAAAGGAGCTTCAGGAGTTTATCGCGCGCTTCAGCGCCAACGCTTCCAAGTCCAAGCAGGCGACATCCAGGAAACGTGCTCTTGAGAAGATCCAGCTTGAAGACATCAAACCGTCCAGCAGAAAGTATCCGTATATTGATTTTCGTCCAAACCGTGAGATCGGAAATGAGGTGCTGACGGTAGAAGGGCTTTCCAAGACTATTGACGGAGAGAAGGTGCTTGATAATATCAGTTTTACCTTGGGACATGACGACAAGGTTGCGTTCGTCGGCGGAAACGAGCTTGCCAAGACCGTGCTCTTTAAGATACTGATCGGTGAGATGGAGCCGGACGAGGGGACTTACAAGTGGGGTGTGACCACTTCCCAGGCATACTTCCCGAAAGATTTCGGCGGGGAATTTGACAGCGACTACAATATCACTGAGTGGCTGACCCAGTACTCCGAAGAGAAAGATGTCACTTATGTGCGGGGCTTCCTCGGACGTATGCTTTTCTCAGGCGAGGACGGTGTGAAGAAGATCAAAGTATTATCCGGAGGGGAAAAGGTGCGCTGTCTGCTCTCAAAGATGATGATATCAGGGGCGAATGTTCTTCTCCTTGACGAGCCGACTAACCATCTTGACATGGAAGCCATCACCGCACTCAATAACGGATTGATCAAATTCCCGGGCGTGCTGCTCTTTACATCGAGAGACCACCAGATCGTCCAGACGACAGCGAACCGCATCATGGAGATCGTGCCGGGCGGACAGCTTATTGATAAGATCACCACATATGACGAGTATCTGGCAAACGATGAAATGGCGAGAAAGAGACAGACGTATTCGGTACAGACAGAAGAAGACTGAGACAAATGACAGCGGATATACAGGAAGAACAAAATTCGGGAGGAGATAAATATTGACATTATATGGCAGTAGATGATAAATTATACTTAATTAGTCAAGTATATGTTTTTTTTCGACGGCTCCCTTAAATAATAATGTGGAAAAATGGAGTTTGTTGTCAGGAAAAGCAGACAGTAGCTTATACTGCGGAAAGGGGAAAGATGAAAAACAATCGAATAACTAAAACTTTTATGCTACTTACGGCAGCTACGACTGTTTTGTGTGGAAATGGAATCCAGATCCAGGCGGCAGAGCCAAATAATACCTGGGTGAGTGACAAGGATGTGTCAGCCAGTTCCACAGCGGCGCCGAAGGCGGACAGCGTTGTACCGAATGACAATCAGTATAATTATCAGAAAGAAGAACTGTCCGCATTTGTGCATTTTGGACCGAACACATTTAATGGGATCGAGTGGGGAGAAAATTACGGGAATAAAACTCCTGATCAGATTTTTACTTTGGAACAGGATTTTGATGAGGAGACATTGGTAAAGGCGCTTCACGATGCCGGATTTAAAAAAGTGATCGTTACGGCAAAGCACCATGATGGATTCTGTATATGGGACAGCGCGCACACAGACTATGACGTAGCTGCAACGAGTTACAGGAATGCGGAAGGGCAGAGTGATATCCTGGCTGAAATATCGGCAGCCTGCTCAAAATATGATCTGGACATGGGGCTGTATCTGTCACCATGGGATATTCATGACAAAAGCTATGGGTATTATGACCAGAATGGCAATCCTACAACCGCAGAGAATGATCATCTGGATTATAACGACTACTACAACAGTCAGCTGGAAGAAATCCTTGGAAATAATAAATATGGAAACAAAGGGCACTTTGTGGAAGTATGGATGGATGGCGCAAAAGGAAGCGGAGCCAATGCTCAGGATTATGATTTCAAGAGATGGTTTGATACTATTCAGAGTTATGAAGGCAAAGCAGCGGGATTTGAGGCAGACTGTATGCTGTTCGGCGCTCAGGCATATACAACGGTGCGCTGGATAGGAAACGAGTCAGGATATTCCGCCAAAGACACATGGTCAAAATCGTCAGTTGACTATGATAAAAACACAATAAATAGCAACTCTAAATCTGACGGAGGATATTCCGTCACAGCGGGATTTGAAAATGGGAATCAATGGACAGTGCCGGAAGCAGACGCGCGTATTACATCAGGCTGGTTCTGGGGAAATGCAAAGAAAACGCCCAAAAGCATATCAGAACTCGGAAATATGTATTTTAATACAGTGGGGCGTAATTCTGTTCTGCTGCTGAATGTTCCTCCGAATGACCAGGGTACCGTTGACAAGGCTATCCTCGACCGGGTGGAGGAGTTTGGAAATAATATAAGGGATACCTTCCAGACGAATCTGGCGGCCGCATCTGGAGCCCAGGTGAAGGCAAGCTCAGTTCGCGGAAACGATACGGCATATAAACCTGGAAATACCGTGGACGGCAATGACACTACATATTGGACGACCAATGACGGCACGAATACAGGAAGTCTTCTGATCGATCTTGGAGGCACAAAAAACATTGATGTTGTATCCGTGGAGGAAGCCATTCAGTGTGGTCAGAGAATCAACCATTATACAGTGGAGTACCGGAACGGTGACAGTGACACATGGAAGACGATGGATGAAGGAACAACGATAGGGGCAAAAAGGCTCGTCAGAACTTCAGCTGTCAGAGCGTCTCAGATCCGGATCACTGTAAGTACCCCTGCAGGTAAGGTTCCCGTGATCAGCGAGATTGGCGTATACAAGGCCAGTGACGGTTTTCAGCTGACAGGCGGCATTCCGGCAGATCTGGAGATCATTGACAACACAGATAAGAATCCGGCAGACGGCTCCTATTTCGACTATAACAGCGGGTGGAAACAGGAGACAGGAACACAGTTTATCGAAGGAACAGGGATGTGGGCGAATCCGAAAGCAGAATTTACAGTTCACTTTAAAGGTACAAAAGCGTATCTGATGGGAACGGTGGACCCGGGGCACGGTACTGCTGATATCTATGTAGACGGAAAATTTGTTAAAACGATAGATACCAAATCATCTGAAAGAAAACTGGGACAGATTCTGTTTGAGACGGAAACGCTGAAGAATGGAAATCACACTCTCCGCCTTGTGACAAAGACCAAAGCAATTGGCGTGGATGCACTTGCTGTTATAAACAATGGTGGAGCGGGCGTGTTTGAAATCGAGAAGGCCGGATATACTATGGAAGAGGCCTCTGATATAGAGATAACGGTGAAACGTGTCGGGGGTAATTCCGGAAAAGCGACCGTTCTCGTGAGCAATGAGCCCGGAAGCGCAGTTCAGGGCGACATGAATCCCGATCAGCAGACAGTTTTGACGTTTGAAGATGGAGAAACAGAAAAGACCGCAACTGTCACTACATTGAGAAATACAGCGGAATCAGGAGACAAATATTTTACTGTGACTCTGACAGATCCTACCGGAGGAGCCGGCCTTGGATTCAACAGCAGTTCCAGAGTTACGATCAGTGACGCGGAAGCTGGTATAATAAGAGAGTTCAATGAACTGATCAGTGAAAGTGATGCAAAGAAAGCCGACTGGTACAAAGACGGCTGGAGCGAGTTTTCACAGGCGCTGGAGACGGCCAAAGCAATAGTTATTTCCAGTGATGTAAAGATGACGGAGATAAAAGCCGCAAAGGCTGATCTTGAGGCGGCGATAGAAAATCTGCAAGCGCGGGACAAGTATACGGAGAAGGATCCCTTTGTTTTTCCATGGAAAGAGGGCAGCTCCGCCATTCTTGAAGCAGAATTTGCAACAAAACTGATAAATACTTCAAGTGGTGATAATGGCTATTCTCTCAATGTCGCAAACGGCAGCTGGGCAAGTAACGGAAAGTTTATTAATGCTCTGAACCGAGGCGACAAGGTGAAGTATTATTATACTGCAGAGAGAGCAGGAACATACAATGTTACGCTCTATTATAGAAGCGGTTCAAACAGCAACTCCATTGCATGGGGCAGTGAAGAGGGTGGAAAAATAACCGCAGGAACTATAAAAGCAGGTGCGGCCAATGTGTCTCAAGTCCAGAATGTCTCATTTAAAGTTGAGATTGCTGAACCCGGAAGCGGCTATTGGGTATTTACCGGACCAGCCGGAAATTCACCGCAGATTGATTATATGGTGATTACACCTGCGGAAATTGTGCCGAATTTGTATACAATTACGGCAAATGCCGGGGAAGGCGGGATAATCAGCGACGCCGGGGAGACAGTACTCACTGAGGGAGATAGTAAGACTTATAGGATTACTCCTTCATCAGGATTTGAGATTGCTGATGTGCTCGTAAACAACGAGTCTGTTGGCCCGGTTTCTGAATATACAGTCTCACAGATATCAGGAGATGTCACAATAGAAGCACGTTTTGCGCTTGCAAATTATACAGAGGATAACAGGTTCGTATTTCCGTCAAATGAGGAAACAGTGACATTAGAGGCAGAACACTTTTTGTTGAATAACATTGAGGAAAGCGGAGAGCGCTGGGCACTTCAGGTGGTCAATTCAAATTGGGCAAGCGGTGGAAAATTTGTGAATGCTTTTAACAAAGATGATACAATTTCCCTGCCGTATACAGCAGAATCAGGAATTTATGAAGTGACTGCCACATATAGAAGCGGCTCAAATTCTAACAGCCTGGTATGGGGTGGCGATCCGTTAAATAAGATCACTGCGGGCAGCGTGAAAGCAGGTGCTGCTGATAATGCTAAGAACACACATACCGTAACGTTTAGGCTGGAGATTGCACAAAAAGGCGATGGAACACTTGTATTTACTGGTCCGGCCTCGAAATCTCCGCAGCTTGATAAGTTTGAGATCAGATTAGTAGAAAAGATTCCGTCCAAATATGTGGTTATGGCAAATGCAGGACCCGGCGGGACAATCAGTAGTGCCGGAAAAACCACTCTTACCGAGGGCGAAAGCAGAACGTATACGATCACTCCGGATTCCGGTTATGCCGTTTTGGATGTCACTGTAAACGGAGAGTCTGTGGGAGCAGTTTCAACGTATACTGTATCAGACATTTGTGAGGATGTTGAAATAAAGGCAACTTTCGAGTTCTCGCATTACACAACGGAAAATCCATTCTTATTCCCGAAAGGAGCAGAATCCGTCACACTGGAAGCAGAGCATTTCACCCTTCATAATACTGGAGGAGATGACGAACCGTATAAGTTGGGAATTGCCATTGGAGACTGGGCAAGCAACGGTAAATTTGTTAATGCTCTTAATGCCGGGGATCAGATACGGGTTCCGTATGTAGCAGATGAGGGAACCTATGAAGTGACGATCACATATAAGAGCGGCTCCTTAGACAATAAGGTTGAATGGAGTGAAGAATCTGGCAATATCGTGGCGAACAGATCCAGTGCAGCTGCTACAGATTATGGGCTGTCAGCACATACGGGAACATTTAACCTTGTAGTGAAGAAAGGCGGAGCCGGAGTGCTGATATTCACCGGACCGTCGGGAAACTCACCTCAGATTGACAAATTTGAGCTTAGAAAAATAGATTAATCTGAAGAACATCCTTAACATAGGAAGGGATGTTGTCAGAGATGTAAATCCCCATCAAAGACTCAGTTTTTGATGGGGGTTGTTATATGTTATGATTTTTACAGGATTTCAGGCGGTGTAAGAAAAGATTTCACCTCTTGTCAAAGCAAAGCGATTTCCCTTATAATGAAGTGGTTATGAAAAGTCTGAATGAAGATCTGAAAACCGGAAAATTTAAACAAATCTACCTCCTGTATGGGGAGGAGGCGTACTTAAAGAAGCAGTACAAAGAGCGCTTCGTCAAAGCCATGCTCCCGGTAGGAGATACGATGAATTATGCCTGCTATGAGGGAAAGAACACGGATATCAAAGAAGTCATCGACCTGGCGGAGACTCTGCCCTTTTTTGCGGAAAGAAGGCTGATCCTGTTCGAGGATACCGGATTTTTTAAAAGTTCGGGAAGCGATTTAGCTGACTATATCAGCGACATGCCTGAGACAACCTGTTTCATCTTCATAGAAAATGAAGTGGACAAGCGGAGTAAGCTGTATAAGGCAGTGAAGGCAAAGGGGCATATCGTTGAGCTTGGCGTACAGGATGAGAATACGCTGCGCAGGTGGGTACAAGGGCTCGTAAAGAAGGAAGGCAAGACCATGGCCCAGGGGGATGTTGCCTATTTCCTGAATAAAGTCGGCACAGACATGGAAAATATTACAAAAGAACTGGAAAAGCTGGTGTGTTATGCCATGGACAGGGATGTCCTGACAAGGACGGATATAGACGCAGTATGCGTCACCCAGATCACCAGCCATATCTTTGAAATGGTCAACGCAGTGGCGGACAAAAAGCAGAGAAAGGCGCTGGATCTGTACTATGAACTGCTGGCGCTGAAAGAACCGCCCATGCGCATCCTTTTTCTCCTGACGAGAGAATACCGGATCCTGTTCCATGTGAAAGCCCTGCTGAAACAGGGGTATGGGAAGAACGAGATCGCATCAAAGGCAGGGCTTCATCCGTTTGCCGCAGGCAGGTACATGGATCAGGCAAATCGGTTTCATTCAAAGGAACTGCGCGCTGTGATCGAGGAAGGGGCGGACATTGAGCAGAGAGTGAAGACCGGGCTTTTGACAGACCATCTGGCGGTAGAACTCTTTCTTGTGAAATATTCCGCCGCCGCGCAGCCATAGCGTCAGGCAGGATAAGACGCGGAGGCAGCACACAGAAACGATAGACGAAGGCACGCTGTGCCGGGGATTGGAGGAAAGAAAGTGTCAGTTATAGA
>DWYM01000091.1 GCA_019118665.1 Candidatus Mediterraneibacter intestinipullorum | reverse complement strand
TCCCTGCGCGAATGGTTTTTGCTCCATCTGCATAGAAAAACATTCGCTGAGGGGATCGGGCGGATTCTTGAGCGCGATACTTATGACCGTATCGTGATCTGGAGAAGTTCCTTTGGATGGGATGTGCCGTTGTATCAGAGGCCCCAGCATATTTTCAGCAATTTTGCCAGACAGAGGACGCTGGTGTTTTATGAAGTCACTCGTTTTACAGACGATGTAAAGCGAATGAAAAAACAGGCGGACAACCTGTATCTTGTCAATTTTGCAAACACTGCCTTTGCTAATCTCTTAATGCGGGAGATAGCCGGTAAAGATGTACCCAGGTATGTGCAGTTTTATTCCACAGACTGGACCATGCCGGCAAAGAAAATAGAAGAATACAAAAAACAGGGGTATCAGATCGTTTACGAGTATATAGATGATCTGAATCCTCATCTGGCAGGCACGGATGAGCTTCCGGTAAATGTGAGAGAAAAATATGAGATGGCAATGAAGGATCCGGAAATATTCGTTGTCGTCACGGCAGGAGCCCTGGAAAGGGACGTCCTGGAAAAAAGAGGAAGACAGCGTCTTGTGTATTCCGGCAATGGTGTGGATTATACACATTTCCATGACGAGGTGGATGAAGATTTTGTTACGGATGAAGATTTTAGAAAAATCATTGATTCCGGGAAGCCGGTCATCGGCTATTACGGAGCGCTTGCGAAGTGGTTTGACTATGATCTGATCAAAGAAATCGACGCGGCAGGAAAATATCAGGTCATTCTCCTTGGGATCAAATATGACGACTCTTTTGACCGTGCAGGTCTGGACAGATGCAGGAACGTCCACTTTTGCGGTTCCAGGGATTATCATGTGCTTCAGAATTATGCTTCTAAGATCGATATCCTTACAATCCCATTTCTGATCAATGATATTACGAAAGCAACATCTCCTGTAAAATTATTTGAGTACATGGCGCTCAATAAACCTATTGTAACAACAGATATGGATGAGTGCAGAAAATATGAGTCTGTCCTGATCGGACACGACCACAGGGAGTTTATGGAACAGCTTGACAGGGCGATGGATCTGAGAGAAGACCCTGCGTATCGGGCGCTCCTTGATAAGGAGGCTCTGGAAAATACCTGGGCTGAGAAGGCCAAGAGTATTTTGGATGAGCTGAAAAAATATGAATAATAAAAATGATAAAAGTGTGAATGATAAAAATATCCTTGAATCCTGTCATACTTTGTTGTACTATGAAAAACGTGTACAAAAACTTTATTATAGGTGATAAAAATGTCAAAAAACATAAGACGCCGGGGACGCAGGCGCGCTCGCGTGAAAAAAGGGAACTGGTTCACAAGGATGAAGATGTGGCAGCGCGTTCTGCTCATCGTAGGATGCGTTATTCTGTTTGCGGTCTTTGGTGTAGTGGCCTTTGTCTATGCCAAGTGGAGCAAGATCGATACGCAGGAAATCAAGGCAGAAGATATTGTGATCAATGAAGATGTAAAAAAGAATAAAGAAGTTGATCTTGGAGAAGGTTATACAAACGTCGCTCTTTTCGGGGTGGACTCTCGTGATGGCAATCTTGGAGAGGGAAACCGTACAGACTGTATTATTGTGGCAAGTCTGAATAATGAGACAAAAGAGGTCAAGCTTGTCTCTGTATATCGTGACACTCTGCTTGACCTGTCAGAAGGAACATATCAGAAATGTAATGCGGCATACAGTTACGGCGGTCCTGTCCTTGCGATCAATATGCTGAATAAGAATCTGGATCTGGACATTCAGGATTATGTGACCGTTGATTTTGGCGCCATCGCGGATGCTGTCGATCTGCTCGGAGGCGTGGAAATCGAGGTTACAGAAGAGGAACTCCCATATATCAATCAATATATTCCTGAGACTGCAAATTCGGCTGGAAAATCAGCAAATTATCTTTCAAATGCAGGTCTTCAGATCCTTGATGGTACGCAGGCGACCACCTACGCCCGCATCCGTTCCACAGCCGGAGGTGATTTTACCCGCACGGAGCGTCAGCGTCTGGTGATCCAGAAAATGTTTGATAAGGCTAAGTCAGCGGATCTTGGAACTCTGAACGCGATCATAGATAAGGTATTCCCGCAGGTTTCTACCAGCTTTACGCTGCAGGAGATACTGAGATATGCAACGGCGTACAGCGAATACACCCTGGTCGGCAACATGGGATTCCCGCAGGATAATTACACGGATCTCCTGTCTGGTCTGGGAAGTGTCGTCATCCCGGATGACCTTGTGTCAAATGTGACGAAACTCCATGAGTTCCTGTTTGGCACAACAGGATACACTCCGTCTTCTACGGTGCAGACCGTGAACAGCAATATTGCTTATACAGTAAGTTCTGCTCAGTCATATTCTGACGGAACATACGATGAAGGAAGCGATATGTACTATGAAGATGGAAGTGACGCGTATTACGATGGCGGTTCGGGTGATTATTCCGGAGGCTATACTCCGTCTGCTCCATCTGACGGCGGCAGCACAGGAGGCACAACGGATCCCGGATCCGGAGGAGGCACGACAAATCCCGGCGGTGGAGGCGGAACCGATCCCGGCGGAGGTGGAACAACGGATCCTGGCGGAGGAGGCACAACGGATCCCGGAACCGGAGGAGGCACGACCGATCCGGGGACCGGCGGGGGCACGACCGATCCGGGGACCGGCTCGGAGACCGGGGCACAGTAACAGCATATAATGGCGGACAGCCTGTTCGCAGGGCGGAGACTGTCTGCGGAAGCGGCTGGAAAAAGAGGGAGATATACCCTCTTTTTCTACATTATTCTGGACTTTTTGACAGAGAACGTGTATGATAATAAACGAATGGTCAGACGGATGCATTTTAAAGTGTATGGGCGGCTGAAGAAATCGAATAAATTATAAAAGGGGTAATTCTATGAAGACATTAAAGAAATTAGCTGGACTGATCCTTGCGGTATGCCTTATGGTTCCGATACTGGGAACAGTCGTGTTTGCAGCGGATGGTGTGCTGATGTTTTCTGATCCGTCGACAAAGGTCGGGGAAAATGTAGGCGTGGATTTTGTGGTCCAGAGCAGCAGCGGCACTGTTGGTAGTGTAAATGTAACGATGAGTTATGACGCATCTGTGCTTGAGTTTGTCAGCGGCGACGGCTTCAGTGCGGATGGTTCAGGCACACTGACTTATACAGGGACAGGAAACGGCAGTGAGCTGCGGACAACGGTAACATTCCGTGCGCTCCAGGCGACAGATACGACCATTACTGTAAGCAGCAGTACTGCTTCCCTGTCTTCCGGTGAAACCCTGGATCTGGAGCTGGGGTCTTCGGCTATTTCCATCGCGGCTGCGGATGATGGGACAACGAGCGTTGAGCCTACAACAACGGCGCAGACAGGGGACGCCGGATCTGATACAGGGATCACGGTCACCGTAAATGGAAGGGAATACAGGTTTTCCGAGGCGTTTACAACGACTGACATTCCGGAAGGATATTCTGAGACGACCATGACGTTTAACGGCGGGGAAAGAAAATTCGTTGTAAATGCGGCAGGAATTTATCTTGGTTATCTGACAGATGGATTGGGGAGCGGAAGCTTTTTCCTTTTTGATACGGAAGACGCGACGTTTGTGCCCTTTGCTCAGCTTGTGATCTCGGATTCCACTTCCATCATTCCGCTTGACAAGCCGGAAGAAGTGAATCTGCCGGACAATTATCAGCAGTCTGAGTTGACAGTTCAGGATCAGGTATTTCCGATATGGTCAGATCCGTCTGTATCTGACAGGTACTACCTTATTTACGCGCTGAATACACGGACCGGGCAGGAGAGCCTGTATCAGTATGATTCAGAAGATGGGACATACCAGTACTTTGAAGCCCCCGAACCGGCAGAAGAAGAGGAGACGGCATCGGCGCTTCCGGGTACGGTGGGCGCGTTTATCAGCGAGCACATTCTGCCGATCTTCGTTGCGTCTGTAGCGATCTGCCTTCTGTTCCTCATCCTGATGATCATATTTGCGGTCAAGCTGGTACATCGTAATCAGGAGCTGGATGATCTGTATGACGAATATGATATTCCGTATGACGATGAGGAAGAGGATGCCGAGCCGAAGTCAGGAAAAAAGGCTTCCTCGAAGATGGAATCAGCGGATGATGAATACGATGACGACGATACAGAGTACGATGATGACTTTGAAGACGGATATGATGACTCCGACGATGAGTATGATGACGACTACGATGACGAGTATGATGATGACGACCTTGACATCGAGTATGACGATGATGATGACATTTTCGATGATGAAGATGATTTTGATGACGGTCATGAGAGGGCTGGAAAGAGCCGCCAAGAAAGGGGCAGAAGTAAAGACGATGCCTCCGGTGACGATTATGATATCAACTTCATAGATCTGTAAGAAGCAGTGATGCTGATTTAGAGAGACCAGGACGATCCCCATGGCGAGGTATAACTGACACGGGCATCCAAGGTCTCTCTTTTCAATATTTGTTAATGGATTAAACACATTTTTATCACAATTCAAAGCTATGATAAGACCATAAAAAGAAAACACAACAGAAAGCGGGTAATTTTATGGATAATCAGTACAATTATTATAATCACAATGGGAATTATCAGTATGGAGGCGGACAGCCTCAGGGGTTTGGTGGAGACCAGCAGGGACAAAAGCCGCATAAAGAGAAAAAGCCCCATAAGGGTGTGCCAAAGGCAGTTGCCATCACGGGATTCGCGATCCTGTTTGGTATTGTCTCGAGCGCGGTTTTCCTTGCGACAAATATCGTGGGGAGCCGGCTCTTAGGACTCCGCGATTCCGGCAGCAGTACGGCGGCGTCTTCCAATCAGATCAGTAACGGCACCGCTTTGTCGACATCCTCAAGTGTCGTTACATCAGATGTGTCAGATGTGGTGGAAAAAGTGATGCCGTCCATCGTATCGATCACCAGCATGTCGGTAGAAGAAGTGCAGAGTTTCTTTGGAGGCACATACGAGCAGCAGAGCGAGGGAGCGGGAACAGGGATCATCATCGGAGAGAATGACAGCGAGCTTCTGATCGTGACCAATAATCATGTGGTGGAAGGCAGCGATACCCTTACAGTCACCTTTGACGATGAGACCAGTGTGGAAGCCAATATAAAAGGGATGGACTCCAGCTATGACGTGGCAGTGATCGCGGTTCCCCTGGATTCGATCTCCGCAGATACAATGGATAAGATTTCGGTTGCGACACTTGGTGATTCCACAACCCTGAAGATCGGAGAACCGGCGATCGCTATCGGTAATGCGCTCGGCTACGGACAATCCGTCACCACAGGAGTGATCAGCGCTGTTGGCCGTACTGTTGCCACAACAGATGCCCAGACAGGACAGACACAGGAGAGCGGCGCAAAGCTGATCCAGACTGATGCGGCGATCAATCCGGGCAACAGCGGAGGAGCGCTTGTCAATGTGAATGGTGAAGTGATCGGGATCAACTCCGCTAAATTGACAGGAGAAAGCGTGGAAGGAATCGGATATGCGATCCCGATCAGTGATGTGTCGGACCTGATCCAGAACCTGATGAACCAGGAGACAAAAACAAAACTGGCTGAAAATGAGCGGGGAATGCTCGGCATCACAGGAATGAGCGTATCAGATGCGTTCTCACGGCAGATAGACATGCCGGCAGGCGTCTATGTGATGGAGGTTGTTTCCGGCGGCGGAGCTGAAAATGCGGGCATGACCAAGGGAAGCATCATAACAGCTATTAATGGAAGTTCTGTCGACAGTATGGAAGCGCTTCAGGAACAGCTCGCATACTATGCGAAAGGAGAGACCGTGACCCTTACCATCCTGGTGCCGCAGACAAATGGAGAATACCAGGAGCAGACCCTGGATGTGACATTGGGATAACATAAAACAAAGAAATCCGTACCGGCCGCCGGCTGGTACGGATTTGCTGCGATAAGGGCGATGATCCCAGGGGATCATTTGTCAAATTCCGGGTTAAATGCGTAGAAGTTCTTGCTGTCCAGCTTATCCTGGACAATGCGCAGGCTCTCGCCGAAGCGCTGATAGTGTACGATCTCGCGCTGTCTCAGGAAACGGATCGGATCAGCTACTTCAGGGTCTTTGACCAGGCGCAGGATATTATCATATGTGGTGCGTGCTTTTTGTTCTGCTGCAAGGTCCTCGTGGAGGTCTGTGATGGGATCCCCCTTGGACTGGAATGTGGTGGCACTCCAGGGCGTTCCGCTGGCAGCCTGAGGCCAGAGCGCAAGGGTGTGGTCCACATAATATGGAGCGAATCCGGAGCGCTCGATTTCCTCAGGAGAGAGGTCTTTTGTGAGCTGATAGACAATGGCGCAGATCATTTCCAGATGGGCAAGCTCTTCGGTGCCGATGTCCGTCAGTATACCTGTCACTTCCTTATAAGGCATGGTGTATCTCTGGGCAAGATAGCGCATAGAGGCGCTCAGCTCGCCGTCAGGCCCTCCGAACTGGGTAATGATGACCTGAGCGATCTTCGGGTTTGTCTGTGTGATCTTTACCGGATACTGCAGTCTTTTTTCATAATTCCACATAGATCAGCACCCTCCTTCCTGCCACGGCCATGGCTCGTTGATCCAGTTCCAGCGCTCAGCGCAGGATTCGTCGGCGGTGTCAATGGTCAGGGGACCGTAGGCTGCTGCGTATTCTTTCAGTGCGCGGTTCCGCTTTTGACTCATCTCCCGGAAATACTCGAGTGCGTCCTGGTCGCATGGGTGTGTGTCAAGATAAAGTTTGACCTCATCGACTGCGAAACTGACTTCATTGATATGATCCATAAGCTGCTGACGGTTCATGGTACGTTCCGGTGTGCGGGATGATGTATTGTTCATCCGCCGGTTCATCATGTTATTGTTCATCATGCTGTTATTTGACATGTTATTCATCTTTTCCGTCCTCCTTTCCCTGTGAACGGTTTATCCAGTTTCTTGTATAGCGTTCCTCTTTCCAGAGCTTTGCACGGTTCGTAGATATCCTGCCATTCCTGCCATTTTACATAGGCCATTGCAAGGGGGATGTCGGACGGAAAGAAATCGCTTGTGTCCGGGCATCCGTCCATCCGCTGCATGCCGGATGACGGCGACGGACAGGAAGTCATGGGGCGGCGCATATAGCGCATATTGTTCTGACAATTTGCCATTGGAGGCAGCTCCTTTCATAAGATGGTAACTCAATATTATATTATGGTATCTGCCTTCAGATGTGCAGAGAGAAAAAACTCCTTTACATTTGTCTTTAAATTATATATAATGTATGAGGCAGCGGGGTGTGGCTCAGTTTGGTTAGAGCGCACGGCTGGGGGCCGTGAGGTCGCAGGTTCGAATCCTGTCACCCCGATTTATACAGAAACTATAATTTTTTATGAGACACAAAGCACGGCAATAAGGGATCAGATCAGGTAAAAAGGCTTACCGAAACTGGTTCCTTATCTATTATTAGGAGTACAGTGCCGGGCGAGAGTGAAAAGGAGAAAATGTTATGTGTGGATTCGCAGGTTTTGTTGGCGAAGTAGAAGACAGAGAACAGGTATTGGTAAACATGATGAACACGATCATCCACCGGGGACCGGACAGTGAAGGCAAGTATGTGGATGAGGACGCGGCTCTGGGCTTTCGGAGGCTGAGCATCATCGACCTTTCTTCTGTGGGGGACCAGCCGCTCTACAATGAGGATGGGAGCATGGTCCTGGTGTTCAATGGGGAAATTTATAATTATCAGGAACTCCGGGAAGAGCTGGCGGCGGCAGGACATAAATTTGTGTCCAACACGGACTCCGAGACGCTGGTGCACGGATTTGAAGAGTGGGGAGAGAGTCTTGTTGACAGGCTCCGCGGGATGTATGCGTTTGTGATCTGGGATATAAAGAAGAAGAAACTTTTCGCGGCGAGAGATATTTTCGGCATCAAGCCGCTCTATTATGCTCAGATGAATG
>DWYM01000090.1 GCA_019118665.1 Candidatus Mediterraneibacter intestinipullorum | reverse complement strand
AGTCAGCTCATCCGCCGCCTTGTCAACGCCGTCTGTCACATCATCTGTAACGTCATCCACGCCGTCTGTTACATCATGTACGGCGTCATCCAGAATCCCGTCACCCTCTGTCGCGTCATTCATTGTCCGGTCATTTGTGTCCGTATTGTTATCTGTCCTATTATTGTCTGTGGCGGAATTTTCAGTCGCTGACTGATCCGCCCCATTGTCAGCGTTATCCCTGCTGCTGCAGGCGGCAGTTCCGAAAAGCACAAAAGCGCAGGTCATGAGCACAAGAAGTTTTTTCATTTTCTTCATAAGATTGTCTCCCTTTCCATAAATATTGTTGTACCTCTACTATCTGCACTTTTTCAATATTTATACATTGGGAAACTTTTTATTTTGCATTTTTTCTCAGCTTTTCCATGGCGCGCGCTTCGATCTGACGCACTCGTTCCCGGGTCACGCCCAGCATTTCCCCGATCTCTTCCAGGGTATGAGACCTGCTGCCTTCCAGACCGTACCTCAGCCGGATCACACGGCGCTCTCTGTCATTCAGCGTTTCCAGAAGCTCATCGACCTCTTCTTTGCGCACAAGGATGTCCATAGCTTCTTCAGGCGTCGCCTCCGACTGGTCTTCCACAAGGTCGCCCAGGCTGTCCTCCCCATTCTCTCCTATGGGAGTTTCAAGAGATACCGGATTCTGAAGGTAGGTGAGGATGTTCCTCACGTCTTCCTCTGTACGGTCCCCCATTTTTTCCGCGATCTCTTTTGGCGTGGCATCGCGCCCCAGCTCCTGCTGAAGGTCTCTTGCTGCTTTCTGGACTTTTTTCATATTTTCCGCCACATGGACCGGCACGCGGATCTCCCGGGACTGCTGATCGATCGCCCTCTGCATCGCCTCTTTGATCCACCACGATGCATATGTTGAAAACCGGTTTTCCTTTTTGTAATCATACTTTTCTGCCGCGCGCATGAGCCCTATGCTGCCCTCCTGGATCAGATCCATGAGCTGGACTCCTCTTCCGGTGTAATGTTTCGCAATGGAAACGACCAGCCGCAGATTTCCTTCCTCCAGCCTCCGGCGCGCTGACTCATCTCCTGCTGCGCTCTTTCTTCCAAGCTCTTTTTCTTCCTCTTCTGTAAGAAGCGGGATCTGTCCGATCTCCCGCAGATAGATCTTAAGCGGCTCTGACACCGTCTCTTCTGTTGATATATGTTGTTCTTTTTCCATTTCCGCCTCACTTTTACAGCTTCTGCTCTCTACAGGCCGATCACGTCTCCCATATCATACATTCCCGCCGCTTTTCCCGCCAGGAATTTGCCTGCCTCAACCGCACCTTTCGCGAACACTCCTCTGGAGTACGCGGTATGCTTAAACTCGATCACCTCATCCGTGCCCGCAAAAATGACCTCGTGCTCTCCCACGATCGTTCCTCCGCGCACAGCGCTGATCCCGATTTCCTTCTTCTCTCTCTTCTGCCGCACCTGGCTCCTGTCATATACATAGTGGTACTCGTTTCCCATCGCCTCATTTACGGCGTCCGCCAACGCCAGCGCCGTGCCGCTGGGCGCGTCCACCTTCTGATTGTGGTGCCGCTCCACCAGCTCCGCGTCATAGCCTGCCGGGGCGAGCACTTTCGCCGCGTCCTTCAGCAGTTTCAGCAGCAGGTTGACTCCCAGGGACATGTTTGCGGATTTAAGGATGGCAATGCTCTTTGACGCCTCGTCCACCATTGCGAGCTGATCTTCTGACAGTCCTGTGGTGCAGAGCACCATGGGGAGCATCTTAGCCACACAGTATCCAAGCAGGCTGTCCACTGCCCCTGCATTGGAAAAATCGATCACCACATCCACATCCACATCGCATTTATCAATGGAATCAAACACCGGATACTCGTTGGGGACTGCTGTGTATGCGTCCACTCCTGCAACGATTGCCGCATTTTCATCCCCCTTTACGATCTCTGTGATCATCCTCCCCATTTTCCCATTACATCCGTGCATCATTATCTTTATCATATCATTTATCCTCCTGTCTTTTGATCGCCGGCACAAGCGTCAGACCGCCGCTCTGCGGACGACTCCCTCCGCGTATCATATAAAAAGGATACCACATATGAGACTCCATCTCAATACATGATATCCTTTTAACAATCAATCATCCATACATTCCAGCTTGCTCACAGAGACTTCATAGGCGGTCCTTGTCTCGGTCTCGGTCTCCGACAGCTTCTTCACATACTCGCGGCTCTGGATCCTGCCCAGTATGCGCACATGCTCTCCCACATCAAAACCCGCGGCATATCTGGCGTTCCTTCCCCAGCAGATGCAGGGGATATAATCGGATTTCCCATAAGGCCGGTTCACTGCCAGCAGAAGGTCCGCGATCTCCCTTCCAAGAGGCGTCTTGCGGTATACCGGCCGCTTGCACATATACCCTTCCAGCAGGATGTGGTTTGTCCGGGCCCCATCCGGCTCCTCATCGATAAACTCGATCTCCCGGGCGAACACAGAAAGCACCAGCCGGTTTTTCTGCTCCTCATGCCGGTTATACGACCGGAACTGCCCTGACACCATAAGGCATTTTCCCCGGTAATCCTGTCCCACATCGATCAGACGCTCTGATACCATCACTGGGATCCTGTCATTTGAACTGCTCAGCCTCCTCACAAGGATATCTACCATGTAGAACCCTTCTCCGAACACCTCGTGGCTGTATGTAAATTCCGACACCACCACTCCTATGACTGTTACCTGATTGTTCTCAATGATCTTATCTGACATAATTTGTAGCTCTCCCTTCCTCTTTTCGGTATTTTTTGAGTCACTACTAAATGTATGCGCAAAAGTCTCCCGGCAGAACATGTCCGCGCCATAAACCGTGCGACAAAATACGCCTTCCTTTCGACATGCCCGGAGTCTGAGCGCACGCATATGAGCATACTGCTCTTGTAAAATAATATTTTTGTGATAGAATAAGGAAGTTGCAGCTATGGAAAATGGCGTATAATAAGGAAAGAGTGCAAATATTATGAATACAAAACGTGAAGATGTAAGAAATATCGCGATCATCGCGCATGTCGACCACGGCAAAACGACCCTGGTCGACGAGCTGTTAAAACAGAGCGGTGTGTTCCGCGAGAACCAGGAAGTGGCGGAACGCGTCATGGACTCCAACGATATTGAGCGTGAGCGCGGGATCACCATCCTGTCCAAGAATACTGCCGTTCACTACAAGGGCGTTAAGATCAACATCATCGACACCCCGGGACACGCGGACTTCGGCGGCGAGGTAGAGCGTGTGCTCAAGATGGTAAACGGCGTTATCCTCGTGGTGGATGCTTTCGAGGGCGCCATGCCCCAGACAAAATTTGTTTTAAGGAAAGCGCTGGAATTAAGCCTTCCGGTCATCGTGTGCATCAATAAGATCGACCGCCCGGAGGCGCGTCCGGACGCGGTCATCGACGAAGTGCTGGAGCTCTTCATTGACCTGGGAGCTTCTGACGAACAGTTGGAATGCCCTTTTGTCTATGCATCGGCAAAGGCAGGGATCGCCGTGCTGGACCTGTCTGATGAGGAGCGGGATATGAAGCCGCTCTTTGAGACGATACTGGACTACATCCCCGCCCCGGAGGGAGATCCGGAGGCTCCCACCCAGGTGCTCATCAGCACCATCGACTATAATGAATATGTAGGGCGTATCGGCATCGGCAAGGTGGACAATGGGACCATCGCAGTCAATCAGGAGATGGTGCTCGTCAACCACCATGACCCGGACAAACAGGAAAAGGTAAAGATCAGCCGGCTCTATGAGTTTGACGGATTAAATAAAGTGGAGGTGAAAGAAACGTCCATCGGTTCCATTGTCGCTATATCGGGCATCTCGGGCATCTCTATCGGGGACACGCTCTGCTCCCCGGAAAATCCGGAAGCCATCCCCTTTCAGAAGATTTCCGAACCGACTATTGCCATGCAGTTCATTGTCAACGACAGTCCGTTCGCAGGGCAGGAGGGAAAGTATGTGACCTCCCGGCATCTGCGTGACCGCCTGTTCCGGGAGCTGAATACGGACGTCAGCCTCCGGGTAGAGGAAATGGAGAGCACGGACAGCTTCAAAGTGTCCGGCAGGGGCGAACTCCATCTGTCCGTTCTCATCGAAAATATGCGCCGCGAAGGCTATGAATTTGCAGTGAGCAAGGCGGAGGTCCTCTACCACACAGATGAAACCGGGAAGAAACTGGAACCCATGGAGACCGCATACATTGACGTCCCGGATGAATTCACCGGTGTTGTCATCGAGAAGCTCGGGCAGAGAAAAGGAGAACTGCGCAATATGGGTATGTCAAACGGAGGGTACACCCGCCTGGAGTTCTCCATCCCATCCAGGGGGCTAATCGGCTACCGAGGGGAGTTCCTCACCGACACAAAGGGAAATGGGATCATCAACACCAGCTTTGAAGGCTACGCTCCGTATAAGGGCGATATCCAGTACCGCAAGCAGGGCTCCCTCATCGCGTTTGAGACAGGCGAATCTGTCACTTACGGATTGTACGGCGCCCAGGAGCGCGGCACACTGTTCATAGGGCCGGGAGAAAAAGTATACGCGGGAATGGTCATCGGACAGAACGGAAAGGCTGAAGATATCGAGCTGAACGTATGCAAGACGAAACACCTGACCAACACCCGCTCTTCCAGCGCGGACGAGGCGCTGCGCCTCACTCCTCCCAGGTTCTTAAGTCTGGAACAGGCGCTGGACTTTATCGACACGGACGAGCTTCTGGAGGTCACACCAGAGTCACTGCGCATCCGCAAGAAAATCCTTGACTCCAGGATGCGCAAGAGAAATAATATGAAATAAAAAATCACCCGGATCGAAGTGATTCGTTCTATACATTAACACTGTTCCGTGTTATAATATTTATATAATATAAACACATAATTATCATATGTTTATGTTAATTAGTGACAAAAAGGAGTTGAACAGCATGAAATTTATTATTAGCGGAAAGAACATTGAAGTAACACAGGGGCTCAAAGACGCGATTGAGCAGAAATTAGGAAAACTCGAAAGGTACTTCACTCCTGAAACAGAAATCATCGTAACGCTCAGCGTGGAAAAGGGCCGACAGAAGATCGAGGTGACCATCCCTGTCAAGGGCAATATTATCCGTTCTGAGCAGACAAGCAACGATATGTATGTATCCATCGATCTCGTGGAGGAGATCATCGAGCGCCAGCTGCGCAAATACAAAAACAAACTTGTGGCGAAGAGCCAGGGACATCCCACATCAGCCGCTCCCTCCGGCAGTATCCGGACTGAATTCATTGAGTCTGAGGAGGAGTCGCCGGAAGACGGAGAGATCCGGATCGTCCGCACAAAAAAATTCGGGATCAAGCCCATGTTCCCAGAGGACGCTTGTATACAGATGGAGCTTCTGGGCCACAGCTTCTTTGTATTCTCTAACGCGGATACTGAAGAGGTGAATGTTGTTTACAAGAGAAAGGACGGTTCCTTCGGTCTGATCGAACCGGAATTTTCATAAGAGATACGCATAAGAATGTCCGGATATGATCCGGAATGATGTCAAGTCTTAAAATGGGACATCCTGAACAGATCCCCATTTTAAGGCTTGTTTTCATTCCACACGGAGCCCATCCTCCGTCTCCGCGTACCAGCAGGTATCCTGCTTTTCCATAACCGCCCGTCCGTTCGTTCCTTCCATCACAGCCTTCATCAGCGCCTTCTCTTCCTCATCAGGCACAAGCACAAAAAACTCCACCTGGTCTGTATAGACCGTATCCAATATGGCCATCCCTCTCTGCCCGAGGAGATACTGCAGTTTTCCGAGCCCGGTATAGTCTGTGGTGATCTTCAGTTTAAATCCATGTATCCTGGTTATAATCTCAGTATGGGAAAGCGCTTCTGCCGCTGCAGAGGTATATGCGCGTACAAGCCCGCCTGTCCCCAGCAGTGTCCCTCCAAAATATCTGGTGACCACGATAAACACATCGGTGAGCTCTCTTCCGCGTATCACCTCAAGGATCGGCTTTCCCGCTGTCCCCGCAGGCTCTCCGTCATCGCTCATGCGCTCCAGGGAAGGATTTCTTCCGATTACATAAGCCCAGCAGTGATGACGGGCATCCCAGTACCTTTTCTTCACTTCCTCCAGGCGGAAAAACGCTTCTTCTTCCCCGGAAACAGGATATGCCTCCGCAATAAACCGGGACTTTTTTTCGATGATCTCACCTGTCCCGCCCTTATATATAGTATGATAACAGTCCATCCCAACCTCCTCCGGCGGGAAATCCCGCCCGGTCCAAACTGACTTTACTATACCAGACGCATGGTAAATACACAATAAAAACAAAAATTTCTAAATTTTCATAAGAAAGTATGAAGATTTTATTTTTTCCTTTATTTGAAAGGGCATATTTGATATAATCATAAGAGTTGAAAAAGGAGGATGTTATTCGTGAATTACGGAAAAAGTAATCTTTCCAGGCGAAAGAAAAATATTTCTTCAAAAAAGAAGATGAAGAAGAAACGCGTGGGCGTACGTTTTTTTAAGGCCTTTATCATCTGTATACTCCTTCTGGCGGTCATATGCGTCATTGGAGGTGCCATATTTGCAAAAAAAATTATTGACAATACTCCGGCCGTATCGGCAGACGATATCCTTCCTCAGGGATTTACAACGACCATCACAGACCAGAACGGAACCGTGATCGATACGCTGAAAGACTCTGACTCCAACCGAGTATACAGAACTTATGCAGAGATCACAGCGAATTCAGATTTCCTTCCGCACGCGTTTGTCGCCATTGAGGACGAGCGTTTCTATGAACATAACGGCATTGATCTCCAGGGTATCATCAGAGCCGGACTTGTTGGCATTGCCAATGGATTTGACTTTACCGAGGGCGCCAGCACCCTTACCCAGCAGCTCATCAAGAACAATCTGTTCCCGAATTTCGTCAATGAGAAGACTCTCTTTGACAGAGTGGAGCGTAAGCTGCAGGAGCAGTATCTTGCCCTTGAGTTTGAAAAAGAGATGAGTAAGGAAGAGATCCTTGAAGCATACATGAACACCATCAACTTAGGGCAGGGATGTCTCGGCGTACAGACGGCTTCTACAAGATATTTTAACAAAAATGTTGCGGATCTGACTCTCTCTGAGTGCGCGGTCATCGCGGCGATCACACAGAATCCTACCAGGTACGATCCCGTGACGAACCCCGACAAAAATGAAACAAGACGAGAAGACGTCCTCGACAGGATGCTCGATCAGGGATACATCGATCAGGCACAATATGACGAAGCAATGGCTGATCCGGTATATGACAGGATCCTCCAGACCGCGGCGGTCACGGAAGATACGACGCCATACTCCTACTTCACCGATGCCATGATCGAGAATGTGATCAACGATCTGATGGATGAAAAAGGATATTCCGAAACCCAGGCATATAATCTGCTTTACAGCGGCGGTCTGACCATCAAGTCCACTCAGGATCTTTCCATCCAGCAGATCTGCGATGAAGTGGTGGCAGACGAGTCGCTCTATCCGATCACCGAGTATGGAGTGGAGTATGCTCTGACCATCCACCGCGCTGACGGTACAGTGGAGAATTACAGCAAGGAGAATCTCGGCTCCTATATCCGCAATACTTACGGCGACTCGAATCCCCTTGTCTTCAGCTCGGAGGATACAGCCCGCGCAATGATCGAGGAATACAAGGGCACTCTCGGCATCAATACCGAGGCTGGAGATGTGGTGGATGAGAACCTGAGCGTCACCCTCCAGCCGCAGACTTCTGTCGTTGTCATGGATCAATATACAGGACAGGTCAAAGCGATCGTGGGAGGACGCGGGACAAAGACAACGAGCCTCTCCCTCAACAGAGCGACCGATTCAACAAGACAGCCCGGATCCTGTTTTAAAGTGCTCTCAACCTATGCGCCGGGCCTGAATGAATGCGGCATGACCCTTGCCACAACGATCAGGGACGAGCCGTACAGATATGCCAGCGGCCAGCAGGTAAATAACTGGGACGGCAGGTACATCGGGCTGGCAAGAGTCCGCTATGCCATCGAGCATTCCATGAATGTCTGCGCAGTACGCACACTGACTGAGACTGTCGGCCTGGAAAAGGGATATCAGTATCTTCAGAGATTCGGGTTTACCACACTGGTAAACAATAATCCTGACTATCCCGGGATGACAGACGTTGCGCAGTCCACCGCTCTCGGAGGCATCACCCGCGGGGTCTACAATCTTGAGATGACCGCGGCATATGCTGCGATCGCAAACGGCGGCATTTATACTGAGCCAATCCTTTATACGGAGATCCTCGATCATGACGGAAACGTTCTGATCGACAACACTGCTCCGGAGACCCATGAAGTGATCAAGGATTCTACCGCTTATCTTCTTACAAGTGCGATGGAAGATGTTATCACAAGGGGAACAGGTACATCCGCAAGACTGAGCAATATGCCGGTCGCGGGTAAGACCGGTACAACGGAAAACAGTACCGACCTGTGGCTCTCCGCGTATACCCCCTACTATACGGCTTCTGTATGGGGCGGATATGATGAAAATAAGCACATGGAAAACATGAGCCAGTCCTGGCACATGGTCATCTGGAAGAACATTATGGATCGTATCCATGCCGGGCTGGAATATAAGGACTTCACAGTTCCGTCTTCTGTCGTCCAAAGAACGATCTGTACGCAGACAGGCAATCTTGCGGTGAACGGATGCCCATCACTCACAGAATATTTTGACAGGGATACCGTGGTAAAAACGAGCTGTGCGGGACACAGGACGGAAGAACCGGAAGAAACAGAAGACGAGACAAACGAGAACACTGACAACAATAACGGAGACAGCACAACCACTCCGGGCACACCATCCGACGGCAACAATACCGGAAGCGGCGGCAATACCGGCGGCAGCGGTAACACAGGAGATGGCAGTAATACCGGAAGCGGCGGCAACACTGGCAGCGGCGGCAATACCGGCAGTGGAGGCAGCACCGGCGGGGGAGGCACAGGAGGAACGCAGCCTCCTGCGCCCTGATCCCCCAGCTCTTTCTTAATCAATACGATCTGTTGAAAACATGTCAATCATGTGCACCGTTGACGGCATCACAGTCAGAACCACCGGCTTGAGACCGTTTCAAGTTTTGTGTAAACTGAAAAAACTGATATAAGATATGTCATTAGTTACTTTGGGCAGAGCCATTTTTTGAGGTTCTGCCCTTGCTTGTATTATAATGCAGTTCCCAGACATGTCAAGC
>DWYM01000089.1 GCA_019118665.1 Candidatus Mediterraneibacter intestinipullorum | reverse complement strand
GAAGAAGCGTCAGAATACATCCTTTCCAACTGGACAGCAGCCCGACTGAGGCTGAGGCATAGAGAGGGAGTGGTTGGGAGCAGTACAGAGGCGCATGTAAGCCATGTGCTTTCTGCCAGAATGAGTTCCAGGCCGATGGGCTGGAGTATTCGTGGTGCAGAAAAAATGGCACGGCTAAGGGCATACTATCTGAATGGAGGAGATATGCTGGAGCTGGTAAGATATCAGGGGAACGTATTGCCGAAAGCTGCCGGGGCAGAAGAAACATATCTCACAACACGGCAGATGCTTGATTCAGAAAAGAGCAGACACCGGCAAGTGGGGAAATATATAGAAAGCATCAGCCACAGTTTATCCCTTGAAGCAAAAAAGAAGTCATACTTCAATGCGCATATCTGGGGATTGTAAAAATGAGACAGTAAGGGAATAACCTTGAAAAGCAATGAAAAAAAGTATAAAGTAATAGGAAATGAGTCATAGCCTGATACTTTATCAGCGCATCACAGGTGATTTCTACACCATTATTTCCGAAGGTAAATTTACGCTGTCTGCCGGAAATAAAACAGTTGCGGTATACGGCGGCTCGTGATAAGATAACGGTAAATTACCAAAGGGGGAACCACTTTTATGAAGAAACAGTTATGTGCGCTTATGGTGGGCGCTGCCATGCTGGGACTGACAGCATGCGGCGGAGGAAAAGAGGTCCAGAATGCCGCGACTGCTACGCTGGATCAGAACGGAGTGACGATGACCATGTCCTTTGATGCCAAAGGCGATACGGTCACGAAGATCACCCAGGAATCCGTGATCGATCTGTCAGGATATACAGAAGAACAGATCGACATGCTCAACAGCACGGTGGAAGCTGCGGAAGAGACATACGCTGATCTCGAAAATGTAGAGTACAGCTGTGCAGAGGAAGACGGAAAGCTTGTGGAAAGGATCGTGATCCCCACAGACGAAGAGACTCTGAAAGCAGTGATCGGGCAGGGCCTCCTGCCGATCGACGATGAAGATGCCACACGGCTTTCGCTGAAGGCGACAGTGGATAATCTGGAGAGTTCAGGATGGACGGTTGAGTAATCAACTCTCTGTCCATACAAAAATGTACAAAAATTCCTCCGAATCCTTGTGTAAGATTTGGAGGGATTTTTTGAAAAGATAAGTTGACAATAAATGTCGAGATTGTTATAATTCTGACAAAGTAGGTGATGATATGCTGTTTACAAAGGAAAGTGATTACGCGATCCGCATCGTCAGGGCATTAAGAAGCGGAGAGCAGCGAAATGTGCAGGAAATCTGTGATGAAGAGGAAATCCCGAACGCATTTTGTTACAAGATCATGAGGAAGCTGAACCGGGGAGGCATCGTGGAGGTTGTCAGGGGAGCGAAAGGCGGGTTCCGTCTGACTAAGAGCATCCGGGAGATGACGCTGTATGACGTGATCATGGCGGTTGAGCCGGATTTTTCTGTGATCCAATGTATCCATAATTTCTGTGATCAAAACAGCGGATCAAGACGCTGCAAAGTGCACCGTGAGCTTCTCGGGGTACAGCATACAGTAGAACAGCTTCTGCAGAAGAAAACGCTTTATGATATTTTAGAGGGATAAAACATCAGATCACACAAAAAGTGTTTTCTTGCTTTTAAAGTGGACAAAATTAGTCGAGTATAACTCTGCTCATAACTTGTAAAGGAGACAGGCTGACATCATCTGCATAGAATCTCTCTTTCCCTGCGAAAGGACAAGTCTTGTGAAAGGACAGGGAAGGGATGTTCACACAATTAAAAACTCATCGCGTACAA
Organism: Candidatus Mediterraneibacter intestinipullorum; assembly: GCA_019118665.1. Lineage (GTDB taxonomy): Bacteria > Bacillota > Clostridia > Lachnospirales > Lachnospiraceae > Mediterraneibacter > Mediterraneibacter intestinipullorum. Next base: position 8,540 of record DWYM01000089.1, on the reverse strand, counting down.
GGAGGTACTACAAATGAATCAGTGTTATGGATGCACAACATGCGAGAGCGCGGATAAGCCGCTGGAGGGATTTATCCAGAATCTCCCCTTTGAAACATCCCATCACAGGGTGGAGGGACAGAGCACAAAATGCGGTTTCGGACTCCAGGGCGTCTGTTGCAGGCTCTGTTCAAACGGCCCCTGCCGGATCACCCCGGAAGCGCCGAGAGGGATCTGCGGGGCAACCGCCGACACCATCGTGGCGAGAAACTTTTTAAGAGCCGTGGCTTCCGGTTCCGGCTGCTATATCCATGTGGTGGAAAATACTGCCCGCAACGTAAAGGACGTGGCTAAGAGAAAAGGCGAGATCAAGGGAGTGAACACGCTCAACCGCCTGGCAGAGACATTCGGCATCGACGAGCCGGATATCCATCTGAGGGCTGAGAAGGTAGCCGATGCGGTTCTGGCGGATCTTTACCTTCCGGAGTATGAAAAAATGAAACTGGTGGAGAAGATGGCATACGCGCCCCGGTATGAAAATTGGGAGAAGCTGGGGATCCTTCCCGGGGGCGCAAAATCCGAAGTCTGTCACGGCGTTGTGAAATGTTCGACAAACTTAAACTCCGACCCTGTGGACATGCTCAAAGACTGCTTAAAGCTCGGCATTTCTACCGGCATCTACGGACTGACTCTGACCAACCTGTTAAATGACATCGTGCTTGGTGAGCCGGCGATCCGGATGGCTCCGGTGGGACTGAGAGTGATCGATCCGGACTACATCAATATCATGATCACAGGGCATCAGCACTCCATGTTTACATATCTCCAGAAACGTCTCACGGACGAGGACGTGGTGAAGAAAGCACAGGCCGTAGGCGCAAAAGGGTTCAAGCTGGTAGGCTGCACCTGTGTGGGCCAGGATCTTCAGCTCAGAGGAGCCCACTACGAGGAGATCTTTGACGGACACGCAGGCAACAACTATACCAGTGAGGCAGTATTGGCGACCGGGGCGATCGATGCGGTCATCTCAGAATTCAACTGTACGCTTCCCGGTATCGAGCCCATCTGCGACAGACTCCATATCAAGCAGCTCTGCATTGACAGCGTTGCGAAGAAGGCAAACGCAGAGCTGGAAGAGTTCGATTTTGAGAACAGAGAGCAGGTGACAGAGGAGATCATTGACAAGATCGTGAAATCTTACACAGAGCGCAGACCCAACGTGGAAATGCGCCTCATGGAAGATCACGGATACGACAACACGCTTACAGGAGTAAGTGAAGGCTCTCTGAAAGAATTTCTCGGCGGAAACTGGAAACCTCTTGTGGACCTGATCGTATCAGGCGATATCAAGGGTGTTGCGGGAGTGGTCGGATGCTCCAACCTGACGGCAGGCGGACACGATGTGCTGACAGTTGAGCTCACAAAAGAACTGATCGCCAGAGACATTATCGTACTGACGGCAGGATGCTCGTCAGGCGGTATCGAGAACTGCGGGCTCATGACGCCCGAGGCTGCAAAATATGCAGGCCCGAAGCTGCGCGCGGTCTGTGAGAAACTGGGGATCCCGCCGGTGCTGAATTTCGGCCCATGTCTGGCGATCGGCCGTCTTGAGATCGTGGCGACTGAACTGGCAGAGACCATTGGCGTGGATCTTCCGCAGCTTCCCCTCGTGCTCTCCGCGGCTCAGTGGCTGGAAGAACAGGCGCTGGCTGACGGCTGTTTCGGTCTGGCGCTGGGTCTGCCGCTCCATCTTGGACTGCCGCCGTTTGTCACAGGAAGCGGCACTGCGGTGAAGGTCCTGACAGAAGACATGAAAGAGCTGACAGGCGGACAGGTCATCATCAACCCGGACGCAAAAGAATCAGCGGACATCTTAGAGCAGATCATCCTGGAAAAACGCGCTGCGCTTCAGATATAAGGAGGGCGGTCATATGAGAAGAATAATAGTGGAATATGAAAAATGCGACGGCTGCAAAAACTGTTCCGTTGCCTGTATGCAGGCCCACAGAGAGAGCCCGGGCACAGTCTACGATCTGGATCTCACCAGTCCGGAAAACGAGAGCAGGAATTTCATCTATCAGGCCGGAGACGGAACATACCGCCCGATATTCTGCCGTCACTGCGACGAGCCGGAGTGCGTGATGTCCTGTATGAGCGGCGCGTTGAAAAAGGACGCGGTCAGCGGACTTGTCACATATGATGAAAACCGGTGCGGCTCTTGCTTCATGTGCGTCATGAACTGTCCGTTCGGCGTGCTCAAACCGGACAGAGTAACAAGGACAAAGGTTATCAAGTGTGATTTCTGCGCTCAGGACGGCGGGGAGCCCAACTGTGTAAAGTCATGTCCAAAAGGCGCGATTCATGTGGAGGAGGTGTGAGGCGATGATGCATGTGATCATAGGAGGCGGAGCGGCCGGGATTACCGCGGCCAGAGAAATAAGAGGCTGGCAGCCGGACGCACAGATCGTCATGATATGCTCGGATGAACAGGTGCACTCCAGATGTATGCTGCACAAATATCTGTCTCATGAGAGAACGGCAGAAGAACTGGATTTTACCGAGGAAGGATTTTTTGAAAAAAATCAGATCGTACAGATTTGTGACAGAGTGGTATCGGTTGATACGGCGGATAAAGAGGTTTGTCTTGCCTCTGACCGGAAGATTGCTTATGACAGGCTGTTGATCGCCACAGGCGCAGAAAGCGTGATCCCTCCGGTGGGTGACCTCAGAAAAGCAGAAAACGTATTTGGGCTGAGACATCTCTCCGATGCGCAGAAAATAGATAAAATGGCGGAAGATGCAGAAGAAATCCTGGTCATAGGAGCGGGACTTGTGGGACTGGACGCCGCATACGGACTGCAGGAGAGAGGAAAAAAAGTGACAGTTGTGGAGATGGCGCCGCGGATTCTTCCGGTTCAGCTGGATGAACATGGAGCAACGGCTTATCAGGAGCTGTTTGAGAGAGCGGGCGTGTCCTTCCGCCTCTGGTGCAGTGTACAGAACGCTGTCTGCGGAGCGGACAACCGGATACACAGTGTCGAACTGGACTCAGGTGAAACAATCTCGTGTGATATGATCGTCGTGGCTGCAGGCGTGCGTCCGGCAGTCGGGTTCCTGGAGGGCAGCGGCATTAAGACAGACCGGGGGATCGAAGTAAACTCCCGCATGGAGACAAGTGCAAAAGATGTGTATGCGGCGGGTGATGTGACCGGCCTGTCCGGAATCTGGCCCAATGCGATGAAGCAGGGAAAAACGGCGGCTCAAAATATGTGCGGAGTAAAGCCCGTGCCGGGCGTGGCCACAGAATACACAGATACGTTTTCCGGGAAAAACACGATCAATTTCTTTGGTCTTGTGACACTCTGTCTGGGGGCTTTACAGCCGGAAGAGGGTGACGAAGTGCAGGTCCAGGAGGATATGCATGTTTACCGCCGCGTCATCTTAAGGGATGGAAAAGTGCGCGGCATCCTTCTCCAGGGCGATATATCCAACAGCGGGATCTGGCAGTATATCATTAAAAATCAGATTGATGTGACAGGAAAAGGGAAAAAATTGTTCCAGCTTACTTTTGCCGACTATTTTGGTACAGGCGAGAGAGGGAAATATGTCTGGAATGTATGAGCATGACTCATGGGGGAAAACAAGGAAAGAGGCGGATGCTGAAAAGCATCTGCCTCCTTTCGTGCGAGGGGCCTGCAGGCGTGTGCAGACACGGAGAAATGATCGAAAAGATTATGTATATTTGCAGATAAAACGCTTGACGCACAAGCCTGAAACCATTAGAATATTATATGCGAATTATTGCAGAAATATTTGCAAATTTTATTAGGAGGTCATTGGAACATGGCAACAAAATGGGTTTATATGTTCACAGAAGGTAACGCGACAATGAGAAACCTTCTTGGCGGCAAAGGCGCTAACCTCGCTGAGATGACAAGCCTTGGACTCCCGGTACCGCAGGGATTCACTGTTACGACAGAGGCTTGTACACAGTACTACGAGGACGGCAGAAAGATCAACGATGAGATCATGGCACAGATCATGGAAGCTATCGAGAAACTGGAAGGGATCACAGGAAAGAAATTCGGAGACAAGACAAATCCGCTCCTCGTTTCTGTTCGTTCCGGCGCGAGAGCATCCATGCCGGGTATGATGGACACGATCCTCAACCTTGGTCTGAACGAGGAAGTAGTTGAGACTCTGGCAGAGGCTTCCGGCAATCCGCGTTGGGCATGGGACTGCTACAGAAGATTTATCCAGATGTACTCTGACGTTGTTATGGAAGTAGGAAAGAAATACTTCGAAGAGCTCATCGATGAGATGAAAGAAAAGAAGGGTGTTACACAGGACGTAGAGCTGACAGCAGAGGATCTTAAGACGCTGGCGGGACAGTTCAAAGCTGAGTACAAAGAGAAGATCGGCGCAGACTTCCCGGCAGACGCGAAAGAGCAGCTGATGGGTGCTGTAAAGGCCGTGTTCCGTTCATGGGATAACCCGAGAGCGAATGTATACCGTCGTGACAATGACATCCCATATTCATGGGGAACCGCTGTCAACGTACAGATGATGGCATTCGGCAACATGGGAGACGACTGCGGTACAGGTGTTGCGTTTACCCGCGACCCGGCTACAGGAGAGAACGGACTTTTCGGAGAGTTCCTTACGAACGCGCAGGGCGAGGACGTTGTTGCAGGTGTCCGTACACCGATGCACATTTCCGAGATGGAGCAGAAATTCCCGGAGGCATTCGCACAGTTCAAAGAGGTGTGCAAGACTCTGGAGACACATTACAGAGATATGCAGGACATGGAGTTTACCGTTGAGCACGGCAAGCTGTACATGCTCCAGACGCGTAACGGTAAGAGAACCGCACAGGCTGCTCTGAAGATCGCGTGCGACCTTGTTGACGAGGGCATGAGAACAGAGGAAGAGGCTGTTGCGATGATCGATCCTCGTAACCTTGATACACTCCTCCACCCGCAGTTTGACGCTGCAGCGCTGAAGGCTGCAACACCGATCGGCAAGGCGCTGGGCGCTTCACCGGGAGCAGCATGCGGTAAGATCGTATTTACGGCTGACGACGCGGTAGAGTGGGCCGCAAGAGGCGAGAAAGTCGTACTTGTACGTCTTGAGACATCACCGGAGGATATTACAGGCATGAAGAGCGCTCAGGGTATCCTGACAGTTCGCGGTGGTATGACATCTCACGCTGCGGTTGTTGCGCGTGGTATGGGTACATGCTGTGTATCCGGATGCGGCGACATCGTTATGGACGAGGCAAATAAGAAATTCACACTCGCAGGAAAAGAATATCACGAGGGAGACGCTATCTCACTGGACGGCTCCACAGGTAATATCTACGATGGGATCATCCCCACAGTGGACGCTTCTATCGCAGGCGAGTTCGGGCGCATCATGGGCTGGGCTGACAAGTACAGAACAATGAAGGTCCGCACAAACGCTGATACACCGGCTGACGCTAAGAAAGCTCGTGAGCTGGGCGCAGAAGGCATTGGTCTTTGCCGTACAGAGCATATGTTCTTTGAGGGCAACAGGATCGACGCGTTCCGTGAGATGATCTGCTCTGAGACGGAGGAGGAGAGAGAGGCAGCTCTTGAAAAGATCCTTCCGGAGCAGCAGGGAGACTTCGAGAAGCTGTATGAGGCTCTTGAGGGCAACCCGGTAACCATCCGTTTCCTTGACCCGCCGCTTCATGAGTTCGTTCCGACAGAGGAGGAGGACATCAAGAAACTGGCTGACGCTCAGGGCAAGACAGTTGAGCAGATCAAGGCGATCATTGACAGCCTTCACGAGTTCAACCCGATGATGGGTCACCGTGGATGCCGTCTGGCAGTCACATACCCGGAGATCGCAAAGATGCAGACAAAGGCTGTTATCCGCGCGGCTATCAACGTACAGAAGGCTCATCCGGGCTGGAAAGTTCAGCCGGAGATCATGATCCCGCTTGTTGGCGATATCAAAGAGCTGAAATACGTGAAGAAATTCGTTGTTGAGACAGCAGACGCTGAGATCGCGGCAGCAGGCAGCGACCTTGAGTATGAAGTTGGTACGATGATCGAGATCCCGAGAGCAGCTCTTACGGCTGACGAGATCGCGAAAGAAGCTGACTTCTTCTGCTTCGGTACAAACGACCTGACTCAGATGACATACAGATTCTCTCGTGACGATGCTGGTAAGTTCCTTGACGCTTACTATGACGCGAAGATCTTCGAGAACGATCCATTTGCGAAACTTGACCAGGTAGGCGTAGGCAAGCTGATGAAGATGGCGATCGAGTTAGGAAAACCGGTAAATCCGAAGCTTCACGTAGGTATCTGCGGCGAGCACGGCGGAGACCCGAGCTCTGTTGAGTTCTGCAACAGCATCGGACTTGACTATGTATCCTGCTCACCGTTCCGTGTGCCGATCGCAAGACTGGCAGCAGCGCAGGCAGCTATCAGCAGTAAGGCGGGCAAGTAATTCATACTGTGATTTGCCGCTGACTTTTGAGAAGCGGCAGCCTGTTGAAAGGCTAACGAAATTAAATGAAGATAAGGGGCTGTCGCATCAATGATTAGGAAATCATAGATGCGGCAGTATCTTTTTCCCCTTTTTGAACCAAAATGTTCGTTTCATTTACTCCATTTCCGTAAAAAAACAAACTTTACTAAACCTTTTCCCCAAAAAGGCTTACTTTCAGGATTCTCTTTTGATCTGTCAAAATCAGGCGGTTTGTTTGAGTGGGAATAAATGCTGACCTGTCCTTCCCGCCTGGATTTTATGATGAAGTTTATTCATGTTATAGCCAATCGCCAGCAGGATACTCTGGGCGGTTACATTTGCCTTCCCGCGATACAGATATCGTCTGAATCCCATATCCTCTTTGAGGTTTGCAAAACTTCCTTCCGCCTGGATACTCCGGTTCATCCGAAGCTGTGTCCCATAATCACTGGTAATCCGCTCCAATGTCTCCTGACGCTTTTCTTTCATCTTTTTTGAAACGTACAGTACTTTCTGCCGGTCTTCCATTGGTATTTTACAGTTGTTCCCTTTGATACATTCTGTTTTGAATGGGCATCCGCCACATCCGCTGCTCCGATATACAGTAACGGTCCTCCGGTAGCCGCTGGTCGTCTTTTCTTTCTTTTCATACTGGACGTCCAGTGCCTGTCCATTTTTGCAGTAATAACAGTCCGACTCCTCATCATACTCCATGTTTTCCGCCCGTCCGATATCCTGACCGTATTTTCGGGTTTTGGAAATCTCATAGTTCTGAGGTTTGATATAGGCCAGCTGTCCGTTCTCTTCCAGAAACAGGTAATTCTCTTCACTTTCATATCCCGCGTCCCCCACGATTTCCTGATATTTAAAAGGAAGATGCAGCTCCATATCTTTCAGGAATGGGATCAATGTCCTCGTATCTGTAGGGCGTGGACTGATATCCAGCCATGTGATATATTCCGAATCTACCCCATGCTGGAGATTGTAAGCCGGTTTCAGCTGCCCATTGAGCATGGCATCTTCTTTCAGCCGCATAAAAGTCGCATCCGGGTCTGTTTTGGAATAACTGTTGCGGTCTCCACAGATATGGAGTTTTTTGTTGTATTCTTTCAGTTTTGCTATGTAAGTTTCCAGGTTTTCCATTGATTTCTGGAGACGTGTTTTTCTCCGCCCGGATCCATGAACGAATACAATCCCTTCCTCCTGCTGGATTCTGTACAGCTTTTTCCGCAGTCTTTTTAAGGTGTGGAGGGAGACTTTCCCACCATAGGCAAGCCTGAGTCCGTAAAGATTCTCACACGCTTCCACAAGGACGAGGATCTTGTCGAAAAGTTTTGTCTGATTTTTCGTAACAGTCGTTTTCCAGACAAACGTATATTTGTTCGCAACGGATTCTATTTTCGTTCCATCAATAAAGATACTTTTCCCGGAAATCTCCCCAAGGGAATATAAGAGTTTTGATACCTCGGATAATGTTTTTTTCGAGCACTGTGCGAAATGCAGGGAAATGAAACGTGCAAAGGTTGCATGGTCAGGTGCCGGTTTCCCTTCCAAAAGGTACATGAAGTTGATATCCCTGCGGCATGCAGTTTCGATATCCCGACTGGAATAGATCCGGTTCATGCTGGCGTAGACCATGATCTTAAGCAGCTGCCTTGGTGTCGCCTGATTTTTCTTTATCTTCCCATAAGTCTGATAAAGATCGCTGAGCTCCATTCCCTCCACAAATGCACTCAGAAGGCGGACCGGGTCATCTGCCGGGATCAAAGTTTCCACGTCCAGCGGAAGTTTGATTTGATAGTACAGAGAAGATAGGGTATAATCTTTCTGTAAGATTTTATTTTGTAGCATAAATAAATTTTACACCAGGAGCCAGGCCTTGCACAGACCTGGCTCTTATTCTTTGTAAAAAAGTGCTGTCGCACTAATTATGAACTGCTCCCTGTCAAGTAGACAGATGAAAAAATAAAATTTTTCTATCTCCAGCCGTAGTTGTACGGTTGGAGATATTTTTATGCGGATTTGGTTTGCAGGTAGTGCCTGTATTCTAAAGGTGTCAT
>DWYM01000088.1 GCA_019118665.1 Candidatus Mediterraneibacter intestinipullorum | reverse complement strand
AGAGCGCTGCGGGATGTTCTATGTAAATGAGAGATGGCTGGGCGGTATGCTCACAAACTTCAAGACGATCCAGAGCCGTGTAAAACGTCTGAAAGAGATCGAGGCAATGTCAGAGGACGGAACATTTGACGTGCTTCCGAAGAAGGAAGTCATCGCACTGAAAAAAGAGTGGGCAAAACTGGAGAAGAACCTGGGCGGAATCAAAGAAATGAAGAGACTGCCGGATGCCATCTTCGTAGTTGACCCGAAGAAGGAGAGAATCTGTGTACAGGAAGCTCACACACTGGGAATCCCGCTGATCGGCATCTGTGACACAAACTGCGATCCGGAAGAGCTTGACTATGTGATCCCGGGTAATGATGACGCGATCAGAGCAGTCAAGCTGATCGTTTCCAAGATGGCAGACGCTGTCATTGAGGCGAACCAGGGAGCGACAGCAGAAGAAGATTACTATGAGGAAGAAGCTGTGTACGAGGCAGCAGAAGAAGCTGAAGAGGCTGTTGAAGTGTAAGAAACTATGAAAGCTTCAGCCTGGACAGACAGGCTGGAGCTTTTGCTTCATTATAAGAAACCTATCAATAATTATTTAATGGAGGAATTTATCATGGCAATCACAGCAGGAATGGTAAAAGAATTAAGAGAAATGACAGGCGCAGGAATGATGGACTGCAAGAAAGCTCTTACAGAGACAAACGGCGATATGGACGCTGCTGTTGAGTTCTTGAGGAAGAACGGACAGGCAAAGGCTGAGAAGAAAGCCGGAAGGATCGCGGCAGAAGGTATTGTTAAGACTGTCGTAAGAGATGACAAGGTTGCAGCCATTGTGGAAGTAAACTCTGAGACAGACTTTGTCGCAAAGAACGATGAGTTCCAGGGATTTGTAGATGCAGTTGTAAATCAGGTTGCAGATAATGCTCCGGCTGACATGGATGCATTCATGGCAGAGGCCTGGGCTGCAGATACATCCAAGACAGTAAAAGACGCTCTTGTGGAAAAGATCGCGGTGATCGGCGAGAACCTGAACATCAGAAGATTCGAGAGAGTAGAAGCAGAGAACGGATGTGTTGTATCTTAAATCCATGGCGGCGGACGTATTGGCGTTCTTGTAGTGGCTGATACAGATGTTGTAAATGACGAGATCAAGGCATGTTTAAAGAATGTGGCTATGCAGGTTGCGGCTATGTCTCCGAAGTATGTATCCCGCGATGAAGTTTCTCAGGAGTACATGGATCACGAGAAAGAGATCCTTCTTGCGCAGGCTAAGAAAGAGAATCCGGAGAAGCCGGATAATATCATCGAGAAGATGATCATCGGACGTCTCAACAAAGAGATGAAGGAGATCTGCCTTCTGGATCAGGTATACGTTCAGGACGGCGACCTTACAGTTGCAAAATATGTCGACAAGGTGGCGAAAAAGAACGGTGCTAACATGACAGTTAAGAGATTTGTACGCTTTGAGACCGGCGAAGGAATCGAGAAGAAACAGGAGAACTTCGCTGAGGAAGTAGCGGCGCAGATGGCTGGAAATTAAGCGTTTAGAGCAAGGATAACAGAGAGTTACAAATGGAAGGTAAGAGCCGGTGCAGATTTATGGTGCGTATCCATAATCTGCTGCCGGCTCTTTTGACGTTTATTTTTATCTCTACAGGAAATGGGAGTATCGATTGTCTGTTTTGGATGTTGAAAAAATAAAAAAATAATGGTATATCTAATATAAAAGACGACAAAGGAGAAGATAAAAATGAGTATACGAATTGGGATTTTAGGCTATGGAAATCTTGGAAAAGGCGTGGAATGCGCCATAAAGCAGAATCCGGATATGGAGCTTGCAGCAGTCTTTACACGCAGGGATCCGCAGAGTGTAAGCATTCTGACAGAAGGAGTGCCGGTATGCCGGATTGCGGACGCAGAGGAATGGAAAGATAAGATCGATGTGATGATCCTGTGTGGAGGAAGCGCAACAGACCTTCCGGTCCAGACTCCGGAGTTTGCCCGCATGTTCAATGTGGTCGACAGCTTTGACACTCATGCAAAGATTCCGCAGCATTATGCGAATGTAGATGCAGCTGCAAAGGAAGGTAAAAAAGTGGGGATCATCTCCGTGGGCTGGGATCCGGGCATGTTCTCCCTGAACAGGCTGTATGCGAACGCGATCCTTCCGGATGGAAAAGATTATACATTCTGGGGCAAGGGAGTAAGCCAGGGGCATTCTGACGCAATCCGCAGGGTGGAAGGCGTGAAGGATGCAAAACAGTATACGATCCCGGTTGACGCGGCGCTGGAAGCAGTGAGAAACGGAGAGAACCCGGAGCTGACGACAAGAGAGAAGCACACGCGAGAATGTTTTGTTGTTCTTGAAGAAGGGGCGGACGCGAAAAGAGTAGAAGAAGAAATCAAGACAATGCCGAACTACTTCTCTGACTATGATACAACTGTGCATTTTATCAGCGAGGAAGAGTTAAAAAGGGATCACAGCGGGATCCCCCACGGCGGGTTTGTCTTAAGAAGCGGTAAGACCGGCTGGGAAGGTGAGCACAGCCATCTGATCGAGTACAGCTTAAAGCTGGATTCCAATCCGGAATTCACATCTTCTGTCCTTGCGGCATATGCCCGGGCAGCGTACAGGCTGTCACAGGAAGGAGCGTCAGGCTGTAAGACAGTCTTTGATATCGCTCCGGCATACTTAAGCGCGAAGATCGGAGAAGAGCTGAGAAAGATGATGCTGTAACTCTGAATTTGCCTGTTGAACTGCCTATACTTAAAATATCCGAAAGCCGTCAGCTTTTAAGACGTATTCGCGGCGGGCGGGGATATGGCTGGCTGAGGTGACTTCGGAATGGGGCTTAGAAGAACTTAAAATCTGCAAGTACGCGCTAAACTGCGCATCGGAATTGTCTGAGACGAAGTCGAGTTGTCCGATGCACAGTTTTGCTTTTAGCGTACTTGCAGATTTTCTAGTTCTTATTGACCCATGGAGCGGAGCTGAAGCCAGCCATACCCCCGCGCTGAATATGTTTTCGTCATATCGCTCGGGCGTTTTCGGACGCTTGGGTCAGGTAAAAGGTTCCCGGAAATAAAGTTTTATTCAGCCAGTGTCTCCCACATCTCATACAGTTCCTCCAGCCGTTCTTCATTTGCTGTCCGTTCTGTGGACAGTTCCTGGCATTTCACGGAGTTGGAGTACACTTCTTCCAGCGTCAGCTCATGGTCAATCGCTGCGTTGCGTTCTTCCAGCCGGCTGATCTCTTCTTCAGTCCGTTTCAGGTCGTTTTTCCGTTTTCGATCTTTTGCCTGCTGTTCTTTCTGCTCCTGCCAGCTCAGCGCAGATGTTCCGGATGATGATGCGGAAGCGGTATTCGCCGGACTGCCCGCAGTGTTTCCAGCATTTCCAACGGAATGGCCGGGTGAGGATGCGTAGGCGCGGGTGAGTTCATCCTTTTTCTCCAGATAGTAGTCATAATTGCCGATGTAATTCACAAAGGTCTGGTTGACCAGTTCCAGTATCCGGGTTGCGGTCTGGTTGATAAAATAACGGTCATGGGACACATAGAGCACAGTCCCTCTGTAATTATTGAGAGCCTCCTCCAGGATTTCCTTGGACATGATATCCAAATGGTTGGTAGGCTCGTCCAATATCAGGAAGTTGGCTTCGGAGAGCATGAGCTTCGCAAGGGAAACACGTCCCTTTTCCCCGCCGCTCAATGTGGAGATCTCCTGGAACACTTCATCTCCTGTGAACTGGAACGCGGCGAGAGTGCTGCGTATCTGGGTGTTGTTCAGCGATGGATAGTCATCGGATATTTCATCAAAAATGGTTTTGTTGTCATGGAGCACATGATGCTCCTGATCGTAATATCCGATCTGCACCTTTGCGCCGAGGGTGAAGGAACCGGCGTCTGCCTTCTGTACCTGGTTGAGTATCTTGAGGAGAGTGGTCTTTCCTGTGCCGTTATCTCCGATGACAGCGACGTGTTCGCCTCGCTTGATCTCAAAATTTGCATCGTGGAACAGAATCTGGCTGCCGAACTGCTTGGAAAGTCCTTCCACGGAGAGAACGTCATTTCCGCTGACACAGGACGGCTCCAGTGCAAAATGCATTTCTCTGGGTGCGTCCTGCGGTTTTTCTACAGGCGTCATCTTTTCAAGCATCTTTTCCCGGCTTTCAGCGCGCCGGATCGATTTCTCACGGTTAAAGGAGCGGAGTTTTTCGATTACTGCCTGCTGGTGTCTGATCTCCCTCTGCTGGTTCAGATATTCTTTGAGCCGTGCGTCGCGTATCTGCTGTTTCTTCTCGGAATATGCCTGGTAATTCCCCATATACATACGAAGCTCGCCGTTTTCGATCTCAACGACTTTTGTCACCACCCGGTTCAGGAAGAAACGGTCATGGGAAACGATGAACACTGCTCCCTGATAATTGCTCAGAAAGGTTTCCAGCCACGCGATAGAATTCAGGTCCAGGTGGTTGGTAGGCTCGTCAAGGAGCAGGATGTCCGGATTCGTGAGCAGCAGCTTTCCAAGTGCGACACGAGTTTTCTGTCCGCCGGAAAGAGTATCTGTTTTTTTAGAAAACTCTTCTTCTGTAAAGCCCAGTCCTTTCAGGACTCCTGTGATCTCGCTTTCGCAGGCATAGCCGTTCCTTGCCTCGAACTCTGACTGGAGGCGGTTGTATGTATCCAGTCTGCTCTCCAGGGCATTCCCGGACAGGCTTTTCAACTCATGTTCAATTGAGCGGAGCCGCTGTTCCATCTCTATGATGTCTGCTTTTGCGCTCCGCAGCTCCTCATATATTGTTCCGTGAGGAATGAGATCCTGGTGCTGGGCAAGATATCCGATCGTCTTTCCTTTTGCCAGGATGATATCGCCCTCGTCTGCCGGCTCCTCATTCATGATCATTTTTAATATCGTAGATTTTCCGGCGCCGTTTACACCTACAAGGGCTGCTTTTTCTCTTTCCTCGATGTGAAAAGAGCCGCTTTTCACGATGATCCGGTTGCCGAAGGATTTGCTGATGTTATGGCATGCGAGTATCATGGTACTCCTCCTCTCAGATAATCATTATAACCGAAACAGGCTAAAATACAAGAAAATTGTGAGAAGGACACAGACAGAAGGAATAAACAAAAAATTGACAGAATATTAACTATTTTATATAATAAAACGTAGTGAAAAATGCGGGCGGCGTTCTGCCTGATCTGGCAGAGAAGAGCGTGCTCCTGCAGTTAGGAGCGGCATGGACGGACAGACGGCCGGGCGATGGAAGGAGATAGAAGTGGAACATAGAAAGATATCCAAGGCAGTGATCTCAAGGCTGCCCAGGTATTACCGGTATCTCGGCGATCTTCTGGAAGCAGGGGTGGAGAGGATCTCTTCGAATGACCTGAGCAAGAAGATGCATGTGACGGCGTCCCAGATCCGGCAGGATTTGAATAATTTTGGCGGTTTCGGACAGCAGGGATATGGGTATAATGTAAAATATCTGTACACAGAGATCGGAAAGATCCTGGGACTTAACAAGACTCACAATTTTATTATCATCGGAGCGGGAAATCTCGGTCAGGCTCTTGCGAATTACGCGTCTTTTGAGCGCAGCGGCTTTGTGCTGAAAAGTCTTTTTGACGTGAACCCCCGTCTGGAAGGAGTGTCCATACGAGGGATCCAGGTACGGATGATGGACGAGCTGGTGGATTTTCTCCAGAATAATGACATAGAGATCGCGGCGCTTACGATCCCGAAATCAAAAGCAGTAGAAGTGGCGGATATCCTCATTGCCAATGGGATCAAGGCGATATGGAATTTTGCCCACACGGATCTGACTCTGCCAAAGGATGTGATCGTAGAGAGCGTACATCTTTCCGACAGCCTTATGAAGCTGTCATACAACATCAGCCAGCATGAGTCAGGGCAAAAAAAATAAAAACAGCATAGTACTGCCCCGCAGCCTGCTGCGGGGTATGTTTCATCCTGATAGACGGCTCGCCAGGCGTGCCGTCTATCATGGCAAACAGGGACGGACAAAAGCTGTCTCAATATAAAGAAAGAAGGTGGCGGCAAATGAGATATCTGCCGGACGGCGCCCAGATGCAGGCAGCCGACATGTATACGATAAAAGAACTGGGAGTACCATCGCTGGTGCTTATGGAGAGGGCGGCGCTTAAGGTAGTAGAAGCCATACACGAGAGAGGGATAGACACTTCAAAGGCTCTTATCGTGTGCGGGAGCGGGAATAACGGCGGAGATGGGTTTGCCGCTGCTCGTCTTCTGACGGAAGAGGGTATGTGTGCAGAAGTGCTTTTTGCGGGAAATGAGGCATCTCTGAGTGAAGAGTGCGCGCTGCAGAAAGGGATTGCCGAACGGATGGGAATCCCTGTATTCACTGACATCCCCGAAAAAGAATATACTGTTATAATAGACGCGGTTTTCGGCGTAGGGCTGAGCAGGGATGTCACAGGCTGGTACAGTGAGATCATCCGGTGGATGAACAGCCAAAACAGCCGGAAAGTGGCAGTGGATATCCCTTCTGGCGTTTGCGCGGGTACAGGACGGATACTGGGGACTGCTTTCCAGGCGGAACTGACGGTTTCAATGGCGTGCGTGAAGGCGGGCTGCGAGCTGTTTCCCGGAAAGTCCTGTGCGGGAGAGACCGTGGCAGCGCCGATCGGGATCAGTCCTGATCTTTTCCGTAAGGACTCCGGAGTGTGTTTTACCTATGACAAAACAGATATCTCCGGACTTCTTCCGGTCCGCAAGGCGGATTCCCACAAGGGGAGCTATGGAAAAGTCCTTATGATCACAGGAAGCCGCGGTATGGCGGGCGCGTGTTATCTGTCGGCAAGGTCAGCCTATGCAGTGGGAGCAGGGCTGGTACAGATCTATACTGAGGAAGACAACCGTGGAGTCATACAGCAGCTCCTTCCGGAAGCGATCGTGTCCAGCTACAGGGATTATGACCGTGAACAACTGACAGCGCTTCTGGAGTGGGCGGATGTAGTGTGTATCGGATGCGGTCTCGGCAGAAGCGAGGTCTCCGAGAAGATCTTGCACCATACATTAAAAGAGACGGATAAACTCTGTATCGTAGACGCGGACGGCCTGAATATCCTGAGCGGGCATATGGAAGCGCTGCGTCACAGCCGGGCTTCTGTTATTGTGACGCCCCACATGAAAGAAATGTCACGGCTTATGGGAAAGAACATGACAGAAATCGCGGAGACGAGGATCCGGACCGCGGAAGAGTTTGCAAAGGCGTATGGGGCAGTGTGCGTGCTCAAAGACAGCCGTACAGTCGTGGCTCAGGAGGGACATCACACGTTCTTAAATCTCGCTGGAAACAGCGCAATGGCAAAAGCCGGTTCAGGGGATGTGCTGGCGGGGGTGATCACGGGGCTGGCGGCTCAGGGAATGACGGCATTTGACAGCGCTGCGGCAGGCGTGTTCCTTCATGCCTGCGGCGGAGATGAGGCCCGCGGGGAAAAGGGCGCGTACAGTGTGCTCGCCGGGGATCTGATCGCGGGGATAGAGAGAGTATTGCTGAAACAGGACAGAGGAGAAGATTAGACAATGAAACAGCATAACAGGGTATATGCAAAGATCGACCTTGATGCGGTCTTATACAATATGGAACAGATGAAAAGAAGGATTGGCGGGGATGCGCGCCTCATCGCTGTGGTGAAGACAGACGGATACGGTCACGGCGCGGTGCCTGTTGCCGGGATGCTGGAAGATATCCCATATATATGGGGGTATGCCGTGGCATGTATCGAAGAAGGCGTCCAGCTCAGAGAATCCGGGATACAGAAGCCGATCCTTGTGCTCGGCTGCGTGTTCCCGGATCAGTATGAAGAGATGATACGCAATGACATCCGCGCTGCAGTCTACACTGAAGAGATGGCAAAAGGCATGTCAGAGGAAGCGCGCAGACAGGGAAAAACCGCGTATTTTCATATTAAGATCGACACAGGCATGGGCAGGATCGGATTTCCGGTAAATGAAGAGAGCGTGGATGCGATCGGAAGTATCAGCTGTCTCCCAAATGTATGTCTGGAAGGGATGTTCACCCATTTTTCAAAAGCAGACGAGAAAGATAAAACATATACGCTGGAGCAGCATGAAAAATTTATGTGGATGAAAAGGCGGATGGAGGAGAGGCGGATCCCGATCCGTTATTACGACTGTGATAACAGCGCCGGTATCATAGACTTTCCGGATATGAAGCATGATCTTGCCAGGGCGGGGATCTCCACTTATGGAATGTATCCGTCAGATGAGGTCAGTAAAGAGGCTGTGGACCTGAAGCCGGCTCTGTCCCTGGTCAGCCATGTGATCTATGTAAAAGACGTAGAGCCTGGCACAGCCATCAGTTACGGAGGCACGTTTGTGGCGGAGAAGAAGATGAGAGTCGCCACGATCCCGGTGGGGTACGGCGATGGCTATCCCAGATCATTGTCCAATAAAGGCTCGGTCCTGATCCGTGGGAAACGCGCGCGGATCCTGGGGAGAGTGTGCATGGATCAGTTCATGGTAGATGTGACAGACATCCCGGAAACAAAGTTCATGGACCGGGCAGTCCTAGTGGGAGAGGACGGCGATGACCGTATCACAGTGGAAGAACTGGCAGAGCTGAGCGGGAGATTCAATTACGAATTTGTGTGCTGCCTCGGCAAACGGATCCCGCGCGTATATGAAAGGAACGGCAGTATCACAGAATAACATCCGGGGAATGATATCCGTCAGGAATACATCCGATGAAATGGGGAATACTGAAGTATGCGGCATGCGGGATATGAGACACAGAAGGCATGCAGGTGCGCATTAGTATGTAAATCGGAGTGTGAGACAGTTTGATGATCAGACGCGGAGATATTTATTATGCCGACTTAAGCCCGGTGGTGGGATCAGAACAGGGAGGGATACGCCCGGTCCTCATCATACAGAATAATGTGGGCAACAGACACAGCCCAACAGTCATCTGTGCGGCGATCACATCAAAGATGAACAAGGCGAAGCTGCCGACCCATATCGAGATCAGCACGAGAGATTATAAGATCGTGAAAAATTCGGTGATCTTGCTGGAGCAGATACGCACGATCGACAAACAGAGGCTGAAGGAATACGTCTGCCATATTGACGGCGGTATGATGAAGAAGATAGACCAGGCGATCAGGGTCAGCTTGGAGCTTCCTACATAGATGGATGCCTTCTTTACAGAATACAAAAAGAGTGATAAAATTGTAAGGCAAAATATGAGAAAAGTACAGATAGAAGAGGAGATTTCATAATATGTCAGGACATTCAAAGTTTGCCAACATCAAACATAAAAAAGAAAAAAATGATGCGGCAAAGGGTAAGATATTTACAAAGATCGGACGCGAGCTCGCGGTGGCGGTAAAGGAAGGCGGCGGAGCGGATCCGGCGAATAACAGCAGGCTGCGCGATATCATTGCCAAGGCAAAGTCTAATAACATGCCAAATGATACGATCGAGCGGAATATAAAAAAGGCGGCAGGCGAGGGTTCTGCTGACAACTATGAGCATATTACATATGAAGGATACGGCCCGAACGGTACGGCCATCATTGTGAAAACGCTGACAGACAATAAGAACAGGACAGCGTCCAACGTGAGAAATGCATTTACAAAAGGAAGCGGAAATGTAGGTACTCCGGGATGTGTCTCCTTCATGTTTGATGAAAAAGGACAGATTTTTGTGGCGAAAGAAGACTGCGATATGGATGCAGACGAGCTGATGATGCTTGCCCTTGATGCGGGAGCGGAGGATTTTGTCGAGGATGAGGAGAGCTATGAGATCCTGACAGCCCCGGATGCATTCAGCGAAGTGCGCCTGAAGCTTGAAGAAGAAGGGATCGCGATGGCGGGGGCAGAAGTGACGATGATCCCGCAGACCTATGTTGAGCTGACCAGCGAAGAGGATATTAAGAATATCCAGAAGACGCTGGATCTGCTGGAAGAGGACGATGATGTTCAGGATGTATACCACAACTGGAACGAATAAGAGGGATGCAGGATGGAGATAAACACACTTCAGAAGAAACTGACGGATCTGTACAGGATGACCATGGATTATGAGTTACAGAAATCCACATACGAGGAACGTATGGAGTCTCTCAGGGAGACATATGCGGAGCTCCTGGCAGAGACAGCCCGGGCCTGTGACGCGTCTGAAGAGGATCTGGAGAGCCTGGCGGAGTGCATCCCGGAATATGTGGCAGGACGGCTTGCCATAGAGCCTTCTAAGCGGAAAAGAGATATAAAGAGTCTTGACCATAAGATGAATATGGTATCCTATTTTGTCCCGCTGATGGGAGAGATGCCGTCTGAAAGGGCACAGGAATTTACAGAGCGGATGGTCGCAGCGTGGAATGGGAAAATGCCCGAGTATAAGATCGGGCATTCCACCTACGAGGGGATCAAGGGCGGTTTCCGTAAGGGGATGTTCTGTTATATCACTACAGCCGTGTGCAGGAGCCTTGATAAGCCGGACGACTGTTATGAACTGACGGCGCTCAGGAGCTACCGGGATGAGTACCTGCTTGCTTCTGAGAGTGGAAAACGTCTTGTAGAAGAATATTACAATATCGCCCCTACGATCGTAAAGCGGATCAACAGACAGGAAAACGCCGGCGAGATATACCGCGGCATATGGGAGACCTATTTAAGTCCTTGTATCCGTCTGATCGAAGAGGACAGGAAAGAAGAGTGCAGGGACGTATACAGCACAATGGTAACAAAGCTTGAGGAAGAATACCTGTATTCCTGACTGCGGAAGAAATAGCGACAAAAAATCAGAAAGACAACAGGAAGGAGACGCAAGATGAGCGATTACAGAATAGAGACAAAGTGCATACAGTCCGGATATGAGCCGGAGAACGGAGAACCGAGGATCGTTCCGATCTATCAGAGCACAACGTTCCGCTATACGAGCAGCGAACAGATGGGGCGTCTATTTGACCTGGAAGAGTCCGGCTATTTCTATACCAGGCTCCAGAATCCCACGAACGACGCGGTGGCGGCGAAGATCTGCGATCTGGAAGGCGGGACAGCGGCGATGCTCACATCTTCCGGGCAGGCGGCGAATTTCTATGCGATCATGAATATTGCCCAGGCGGGGGATCATATTGTATGCGCATCCGCTTTGTACGGCGGTACATATAATCTCTATGCGCATACCATCAGAAAGATGGGCGTAAAGGCAACTTTTGTTGACCCGGACTGCACGCAGGAAGAGCTGGAAGCTGCATTTCAGGACAACACCAAAGCGGTGTTCGGCGAGTCTGTCGCCAATCCGGCGCTTGTTGTGCTTGACTTTGAGAAATTCTCGAAAGCAGCGCACAGACATGGAGTACCCTTTATCGTTGACAATACATTCGCCACACCCATCAACTGCCGTCCCTTTGAATGGGGAGCGGATATCGTGACTCATTCGACGACTAAATATATGGACGGACACGCATCATGCGTGGGCGGGGCGATCGTGGACAGCGGAAACTTTGACTGGATGGCCCATGCGGAGAAATTTCCGGGACTGACAACGCCGGACGAGACATATCATGGGATCGTCTATGCTGAAAAATTCGGGAAAGGCGCCTATATTACCAAGGCCACGGCGCAGCTCATGAGAGACCTGGGATCGATCCAGTCTCCGCAGAACGCGTTTCTCTTGAATATGGGACTTGAGACCCTTCATCTGCGGATGCAGAGACACTGCGAAAACGCTGTGAAGGTGGCAGAGTATCTGAAAGATCATGAAAAGGTGGCATGGGTAAACTGTCCGTCTCTTCCGGGGGATAAATATTATGATCTGGCGCAGAAGTATATGCCGAATGGGACGTGCGGCGTGATCACCTTCGGATTAAAGGGCGGAAGAGAAGCGGCTGTGGAGATGATGGATAAGCTGAAACTGGTGGCCATCGTCACGCATGTGGCTGACGCAAGGAGCTGCGTCCTCCATCCGGCAAGTCATACACACCGCCAGATGAACGAGCAGGAACTTGTGGAGGCAGGAGTACAGCCGGATCTGATCCGGTTCAGCGTGGGGATTGAGAATGTCGAAGACATCATTGCGGATGTGGAGCAGGCACTGAGATAAATTTGGATTTTCATGTGAGGACTGCAATTGAGTAAATCATCCAAAAACCGCAGATATTTTTTGTAAGACATATCCATGGAGGGGGCTGTGGCTCGGCTCCCTCCACGAAAAGTTATTGGAATAGGGCTGTGGTTTTCCAAGTGCATCCACGACGATGTGAAACTTTTTCTGTAAATATGTCATCAAAGGTTCTTCTATGATAAAATCTAATTCATAGGAGGGCCTTTTATTATGGCAAAACAAAAGAAACCTGTCCATCGGGTACAAATGACAGAAGGGAAACGTAACATTATCCATCAGCTACTGGAAGAATACGATATTCAGACAGCCGAAGATATTCAGGATGCTCTCA
>DWYM01000087.1 GCA_019118665.1 Candidatus Mediterraneibacter intestinipullorum | reverse complement strand
TCGTATACCTATAACCACCTATTTTTGTACCAGATACAGAAAAATGCTCATGATCGAGGCTCATTCATCTGAGATAGAAACTTAGAAATCCCTTGATTTTAAGGGAAAAAACACTTGACTAAATAGGGAGGGGAAATGCGTACCTATAAACTCATCATCGCCTATGACGGCACCCGCTACCAGGGATGGCAGAGGCAGGGTAATACAGACCGGACGATCCAGGGGCTCCTTGAACGCGTCATCGGCGAACAGACCGGATATACAGTAGAGATAAACGGCTCCGGCAGGACGGATGCGGGCGTCCATGCAAAAGGGCAGACTGCCAGCATCGTTCTGGCAGGACAGCCGGAGGATGGGTTCTTTACGGAGAGGGTCAACCGATTCCTTCCGGAAGATATCCGCATTCTGGACGCGCGGCTTGTGAAAAATGGATTTCATGCCCGCAAAAGCGCCGTGGGAAAGGTGTATGAATATCACATTGACACCGGAGAGAAGCCGGACGTGTTTACAAGACGTTACTGCTGTCATTTTCCCGGGGAATTGGATCTTGGACGGATGCGTGAGGCGGCGGGATATCTGACCGGAACTCACGAGTTTCAGGCATATACGGATAAAAGGGATGAGAACTCCACAAGGCGGACGATTTATGATATAATGGTCAGCGGACAAGGCGGCAGGGTGACTGTGGTATACAAGGGAAGCGGATTTCTGTATCACATGGTCCGCATTCTCACAGGCACTCTGCTTGAAGCGGGGACGCATCAGCGTACGGCTAAGAGCGTGCGTGACGCTCTCCGCTCAAAAGACAGAGAACAGGCAGGGTTCCTCGCTCCGGCGAGAGGCCTGTTCCTGAAAGAAGTGTGGTACAGATAGAGACAATGTACAAGAGGGATTGGCCCGGGAATCGGGTATGAATCGGGCATAAGGAGGAAATGAATGAAACTGATATCTTGGAATGTAAATGGAATCCGGGCATGCGTGCAGAAAGGATTTCTTGATTTTTTTAAAGAGGCGGACGCGGATATCTTCTGTGTCCAGGAGACAAAGATGCAGGAAGGACAGCTTGCGTTGGAGCTTCCGGGCTATCATCAGTACTGGAATTATGCCGTGAAAAAAGGGTATTCCGGCACAGCGGTATTTACAAAACAGGAGCCTCTCTCAGTGGCTTACGGCATCGGGATAGAAGAACACGACCAGGAGGGACGCGTCATTACCTGTGAATTTGAAGATTTTTATTTTGTCACCGTATATACGCCAAATTCTCAGAACGAGCTGGCAAGGCTGGACTACCGGATGAAATGGGAGGATGATTTCAGGGCATACTTAAAGAAACTGGAAGAGACAAAACCGGTCATTGTGACAGGGGATATGAATGTGGCCCACAGAGAGATCGACCTGAAGAACCCGAAGACAAACCGGAAAAACGCCGGATTTACAGATGAGGAGCGGCAGAAGTTTACAGAGCTTCTGGACGCGGGGTTCATCGATACGTTCCGGTATTTCTATCCTGACCAGGAGGGGATCTATTCCTGGTGGTCTTACCGGTTCAGCGCGCGCGCCAAGAACGCGGGGTGGCGCATTGACTATTTCTGCGTTTCGGAGAGCTTAAAGGACAGGCTTGCAGACGCAAAGATACTGACAGACATTATGGGTTCGGACCACTGCCCGGTGGAACTGGACCTGAAATAGAGATTCGGACAATGTAAGGAGGATGATGTAAAATGACAAAGATCGATATTATCTCCGGTTTCCTTGGAGCCGGAAAAACAACGCTGATAAAAAAACTGCTCTCAGAGGCGTTTGAGGGGGAGCAGGTCGTGCTGATAGAGAATGAATTCGGGGAGATCGGGATTGACGGAGGATTTTTAAAGGAGTCCGGGATCGAGATCCGGGAGATGAATTCCGGCTGTATCTGCTGCTCTCTTGTAGGTGATTTCGGAAAATCATTAAAAGAAGTGGTGGACACCTATCATCCGGACCGCATTCTCATCGAGCCGTCAGGAGTGGGAAAGCTCTCGGATGTGATCAAAGCGGTACAGGATGTGCAGGGAGAGATCGACGCCCGGCTCAACAGCTTTTCCACAGTCGTGGATGTGACAAAGTGCAGGATATACCGGAAGAACTTCGGGGAGTTTTTCAGCAACCAGATCGAGTATGCGGGGGCGGTGATCTTAAGCCGTACGGACAAGGCAAAGCCGGAGAAAGTGGAGGAGAGTGTGGATCTTCTGCGTGAGATCAACGGTAAAGCGCCGTTTATCACCACTCCGATCGCCCAGCTTCCGGGCAGAAAGATACTGGAAACGATGGAATCCAGCATGTCCCTTGAGGAGGAACTGCTCTCAGAGGTCATCTGCCCGGAGTGCGGGCATCACCATGAGCATCACGGACACGGACATGGCCACCACGAACACGGCGGATGCTGCGGGCACGGACATGAGCACAGAGGACATGAAGAACATCACCATGAGCACGGCGGATGCTGCGGCCATGGACATGATCACCACCATCACCATGACCACGAAGGGCATCACCATGACCATGAAGGGCATCATCATGCAGACGAAGTATTTACAAGCTGGGGACGCGAGACGATCCGCACTTATACAAAAGAGCAGATCGCCGGTATCCTGAAGACGCTGGAAGAGGACAGCGCTTGCGGAAATGTGCTCCGGGCAAAGGGAATGGTCGCCGGAGAGGACGGCGAGTGGATTTATTTTGACATGGTTCCGGAGGAGCATGAAGTGCGTGCCGGGGCGCCAGAATATACAGGGCGCATCTGCGTGATCGGCGCAGAACTGAACGAAGAGAAGCTGGCAGAGCTTTTCGGACTGGCATGAGATGGGAGAGAACGGATATGAATGACACAAATGTAATGGTCTACCTTATGACCGGGTTTCTGGACAGCGGCAAGACCCAGTTTCTCACCTTTACATTAAAGCAGGACTATTTTCAGATCGATGGGAAGACGCTTCTCATCCTCTGCGAAGAGGGGGAAGAGGAGTACGATCCCATGGAAATGCTCAAGTACGGCGTCGTCATTGAGCGTGTGGAAGACCAGGAAGAGCTGACTGAAGAGTGGCTGGAAGAAATAAATAAGAAGCACGAGCCTGAGCGTGTCGTTGTGGAGTACAACGGCATGTGGAAAGTCAGTGATTTTGAGGGCCTGAAGCTCCCGCGGGGATGGGAGATCGAGCAGAAGCTTACCACGGTGGACGCCAGCACGTTCCAGATGTATCTGACCAATCTGAAACCGCTTTTCGTGGAAATGGTCAGAAACGCGGAGCTTGTATTATTTAACCGGTGCGAAGATATCAAGCCCCTTGCGGGATACCGCAGGAGCGTAAAAGTAGTGAGCCCCCGGGCGGAAGTGATCTTCGAGAATGAGAACGGCGAGGTGGAAAATATTTTTGAGGACGATGTGCCCTATGACCTGAAAGCGCCGGTCGTTGAGATCGCAAAAGAGGATTACGGCATCTGGTATGTGGATATGATGGAGCATCCGGACCGGTATAAGGGAAAAGTCGTGGCGTTTACCGCAAAGGCTGTTAAGCCCAGGACATTTCCGTCCAAGGTCTTCCTGCTGGGACGGATGGCAATGACCTGCTGCGTGGATGATACCACATTTCTGGGATATGTGTGTAAAAGCCCTTATGCCCCGAAGCTAAAACCGGGAGACTGGGTAAAGATCCGGGCAAAGGTCGGGTTTGCCAGAGTGTCTGTATACCGGGGTGAAGGACCGGTCCTGGAGGCGGAACACATCGAGCTTGCAGAGCCCATAGAGGAATTGGTGTATTTCAATTAAATAAACGTCTGCCGTGCGGGAGACAGCACGGCAGTCTGTATTATAGGAGGTATTTGGAGATGGAGAGGAAATATGATGTGATCGCTATGGGTGAACTGCTGATCGATTTTACGATGAACGGTCAGAGCGGGCAGGGAAACAATCTCTTCGAGGCGTGTCCCGGCGGAGCTCCCTGCAATGTGCTGGCCCTCCTGAATAAAATGGGGAAAAAGACGGCATTTATCGGAAAGGTGGGCAGGGATCAGTTCGGAGTCCTTCTTAAAAATACGATAACGGAGGCGGGGATCGACGCGTCCCGGCTTGTTGTGGATGAAAATGTGAATACAACGCTTGCGTTTGTACATACTTTTCCGGATGGGGACAGGGGATTTTCTTTTTACCGCAATCCGGGAGCGGATATGATGCTCCGTGAAGACGAGGTGGATGCCGGATTCATCAGGCAGGCCGCGATCTTCCACTTCGGTACGCTGTCCATGACCCATGATGGTGTGAGAGCTGCCACGAAGAAAGCAGTCAAAGCAGCAAAGGAGGGGGGATGCCTGATTTCCTTTGACCCCAATCTCAGGCCCCCTCTGTGGAGTTCCCTTGACCTTGCGAAGGAGCAGATGGAATATGGGTTCAGTGTGTGCGACATCCTGAAGATTTCAGACAATGAGATCCAGTTCGTTTCCGGAAAGGAGGACTACGATGAGGGTATTGCGTACCTCCAGGAGAAATACAATATCCCGCTTATCCTTCTCACGCTGGGCAGAGATGGCAGCCGTGCCTACTATAAGGGGATGCGTGTGGAATGCCCGGGATTTTCAGTAGATACGATAGAGACTACAGGAGCAGGTGATACCTTTGGAGGCAGTTCCCTTAATTATATTGTGGAACATGATCTTAACAGCCTTACAGAGGAGCAGCTCAGAGAGATGCTGACGTTCGCCAATGCCGCGGCAGCCATCGTGACCACGAGAAAAGGCGCGATTAAGGCAATGCCTGCGCGGGAAGAAGTATACAGCCTTATAGAGCAGTAAAAATAAATCTTCTGTGCCGGAGACTTGCTTTAGTCAAACCGAAAATCCCCATCCTACAGAGCCATCCGGTTCTGATTCCTCCATTCTCTGGGAGAGGAGCCATATACATTTTTAAATGCGCGCGAAAAATGCAGTTGGTTTGAGTATCCGACTGCATTTCCAATATCTCCGATGGAGAGCCGGGTCAGTTTTAAGAGCTCGGCGGCTTTTGCCATGCGGTAGCTCAAGAGAAACTCCTGAGGGGATTTTCCCACGGCTTCTTTAAAGATACGGCCGAAATAGGTCCGGTTCAATCCGCAGAATTCAGCGATTCCTTCCACGGATATATCATTTTGAAAATTCTGTTCGATATAATTCAGCGCCTCCTTGATATAGAAATCCCGGACCTTCCCGGTGTCTGACAGCCTCATGGAGGCAGAGGAACGGGACAGATAGTCTATGAAAAGATAGAGATGTCCGATCAGATGAAAGGGGGATTCATCGCTGTGCTCCGCCATATAGAGCATTTCATCCTTCATAAGTTCTCTGAGATCCTTTGAGGAGGCGTGATACACCGGATGATCGGGAGTGAGCCCGGCAAGTTCAATGATCTCTTTGGCACGCAGCCCATCAAATTCAATCCATGCATATTCCCACGGCAGATGAGGATCAGCGATATAAGTGTTGATCTGGCGGGGGAAGATCATGAATCCCTGACCGCTTCTGATCTGATATTCGTGAGTCTGGCCTTTTGAATCGTCAGCCATCAACAGTCCTGTTCCTGAAAGGACATAGTGGAACAGATAGTGGTTTCTTGCCGCCGGACCAAAAGAGTGTGCCGGCTCACATTGTTCTTTGCCGAACTGGTATAATCCGAGATCGACAAAATTTGCGTTTGGAAATACGGAAAACAACAGGTCGCTCATGCTCATCACCCCATACTGATTCTGATTTAGTAAAGTTATTATAACTCTAAATATACCAAAATGCGACTACACTTTGTCTGATTGGCATATAAGTTGAATATTGGTATAAAACAAAAAATATAAGGATATTTTTAGATGCATTTTGGAATGTTATAATGACTTCACAAGACAAAGGTCTGAAAGGAAGGAGCTGGAGTGATTATGAAAAGGAAAAATGCGATTAGCCTGGTCCTGGCAGTGGCCATGCTGACAGCAGCCATCCTTCCGGGATGCGGTGCGGGAGAAGACTCAGGGAAAACGGAGATTGAGATCCTCCAGTACAAACCAGAGGCAGCATCGTATTTCGATAAGGTGGAGGAAGAATTTAATGCGTCTCATGATGATATTCATCTGACCATCAGTTCTCCAAATGACGCAAGTACGATCATGAGGACGAGATTCGTCAGGAATGATTACCCTGACATTATCGGCATAGGAGGAGATATCAATTATTCCTATTATGTCGATGCGGATATCCTGGCTGATGTTTCCGACTATCCCGGGATGGCTGACATCAAGGATTCTTATGTGGATATTTTGGAAGCGCTGGAGATCACGCCCAAGGAAGGTACATATGGAGTGCCCTATGTGGCAAATGCAGCGGGGATCCTGTACAACAAGGATATGTTTGAAGAGCATGGATGGGAAATCCCGGAAACCTGGAGCGAGCTGATCGATCTCTGTGAGGAGATCCAGTCAGAGGGCATCCTGCCGTTCTATTTCGGATTCCGTGATACATGGACCTGCCTGGCGCCGTGGAACTCCCTGGTGGTGGCTCTGGCTCCTGCTGATACATGTAAGCAGGTGAACGCAGGCGAGACCACATTCACAGACGAGTACCGTGAGACAGCGGAGAAGTGCCTGGAGCTGGTAAGCTATGGGCCGGAGGATCCTTTTGCCTACGGATACAATGACGCGTGTACCTCATTTGCCAACGGTGAATCTGCCATGTATCCCATCGGGAGCTATGCGGTGCCCCAGATCCTCTCAGTAAACCCGGATATGAACATTGATTCTTTCGTGACTCCCGGAAATGACGATGCCTCGAAGAACACTCTGAACTCAGGCGTTGACCTTATGTTTGCGGTGACGGAGGCGTGCGAGAATAAGGAGGCGGCGTACGAGGTCCTGGATTTCCTGCTGGAAAACGAAAATGTCCAGGCTTACATCGACGATCAGAATGCGGTTCCGTGCAAGGAGGGGAACTTTGAACTTGCCCCGATGCTGGACGGCATGACCCCATTTATCGAGTCCGGGAACATGACAGACTATCAGGATCACTACTATCCGTCCGAAATGGCGGTGGACGCGCAGATCCAGACTTTCCTGATCAACAAGGATGTGGACGCATTCCTGGTCAAATTTGACAAAGACTGGCAGAGGTATAACAGAGACATTATCCGTGCGGTCCAGGAATACAACGAAGAACATGGAACTGACGAGTAGGAAAGGAGTGGGCGGATTATGAAACGAGTAAATGACAGCAAGCGGACCTATATGCTGATCACCATACCGATCCTGGCACTGTTTGTCTGCTTCAACACCATACCGCTGATACGCGGCGTGATATATAGTTTTACGAATTTTAAAGGCTTTGGCACTTATGATTTTGTGGGATTCCGCAATTATATTGACCTGTTTACGGATCCCAGGATCGGCGGCTCTTACTGGTTTACGATCAAGCTGGCTGTCGTGGCTACGATCGTGACGAATGTGATCAGCCTTCTCCTCGCCCTGGGGCTGAACAGCAGGATCAAAGGGAAGACGTTTCTGCGTGCGATATATTTCATACCGAATGTGCTCGGGGCGCTGGTAGTGGGATATATCTTCCAGTATTTCTTTACATACATTCTTCCGGGGTTAGGCAAACTGATCGGCAGCGGCGCGCTCGGCTCCAGCATGCTCTCGAATCGCAGTACGGCGTGGATCGCCATTATGATCGTTTGCGCGTGGCAGTCCATTGCCATGAACACGATCATCTATATATCCGGACTCCAGACCGTCCCGGAGGATGTGTATGAGGCGGGAGATCTTGACGGCGCTACCGGATGGAAAAAATTCAGATATCTGACCTTCCCTCTGATCATACCGTTTTTTACCATCAACATGGTCCTTTGTGTGAAGAATTTCCTTATGGTGTTCGATCAGGTCATGGCAATGACAAAGGGCGGTCCTGAGCAGAGTACGGAATCTATTTCCTATCTGATCTACAATAATGGACTGTCCGGCGGAAGCTTCGGCTATCAGAGCGCCAACGCGGTTGTCTTTTTCATTGTCATCGTGGTGATTTCCGTTGCACAGATGTCAATATCAAGTAAGAAGGAGGAACAGTTATAATGTATGAAAAGATGAAAGCAAGAGTAAACTGGCCTGTTACGATCCTTCTGTTTATCGGACTGCTCACAGTGGCTTTCCCGCTTTATATGACCATTGTGATCGCGTTTAAGCAGCCTTCAGAGATGACGAACAGCATTTCCGGGATCTTGTCCCTGCCGGAATCCTGGAGCTTAAGCAACTTCGCGCAGGCAATGGAGCTGACAGATTTCTGGCGTTCCCTGGGGAACAGCCTGCTGGTGACGGTTACGACTGTCATACTTTGCATAGTGCTCCACTCTCTGATGGGATATGCCATCGGGAGAAATAAGGCGCACAGCAAGGTCTACAATGGGATCTATCTTTTTATCGTAAGCGGGATGTTCGTTCCGTTTGCCATCCTGATGATGCCTCTCGCGAAACAGACCGCGGAGATGCATCTTGATAATTGGGTTGGCGTGATCCTGTTGTATGTGGTATTCTATATGCCCATGAATTTACTCCTCTATACAGGGTATCTTGTCAATATCCCGATCGCGCTGGAGGAGGCGGCGAGAGTGGATGGGGCGAGCACATGGCGGACTTTCTGGAGTATCATCCTTCCGATCATGAAGCCCATGCATGCGACAGTTGCGGTCATTACAGCCCTTGCGGTGTGGAATGATGTCATGACACCACTGATCATCATGTCAGGTAAGGGGCAGAACACCCTGCCTCTGGCGCAGCTGACATTTCAGACGCAGTTCGGAACAAACTACAACCTGGCATTTGCGTCCTATCTGCTGGCATTGATCCCGATCATCATCTTCTATGTGATCTGCCAGAAACAGATCATCAATGGAGTTGTAAACGGCGCTGTGAAATAAATCTGCCAGCCTTTTACATCAGAATAATAACAGATCAGGAGAAACTTAGCTATGAGCATAATATATGGAAAAGAGAACAAGACCCTTACGCTGCACACAAAGAACACGACTTATCAGATGCAGATAGACAGATATGGATTTCTGCTGCACCTGTACTACGGAAAACGCGCAGATGGATGTATGGATTATCTGCTCACATTTTATGACAGGGGTTTTTCGGGAAATCCTTATGATGCCGGAAAGGATAAGACCTATTCCATGGACGCCCTTCCCCAGGAATTTCCGTCCCTTGGCACCGGGGATTACCGGACGCCAGCCTGTATCATCAAAAACGCGGACCGTACTTACAGCAGTGACTTCCGCTATGTGAGCCACAGTATCAGGGATGGGAAATACTCACTGAAAGGACTTCCCGCGGTGTACGCGGATGACAGTGAGGCACAGACGCTGGAGGTGGTGCTGGAGGACCGGGTGTCAAAAGTCCGGGCAGTGCTGCTCTACGGCGTGCTTCCGGAATACGATGTGATCACCCGCAGCGTGAAGATCGTAAACGCAAGTGACGGAAATGTCTCTGTCAAGAAACTGGCCCCCGCTTGCCTGGACATGGTGGGCGGTGAATATGATTTTATCACCTTCTACGGACGCCATGCCATGGAGCGGAACTACCAGAGGCTGCCCATCGGACATGGGGTGTCAAAGATCGGAAGTCTCAGGGGAACCTCCAGTCATCAGTACAACCCCGCTGTGATCGTGGCAGAGCACAGTACAACAGAGGAAGCAGGGGCATGTTATGCCATGTCCTTTGTATACAGCGGCGGTTTTCAGAGTGAGGCGGGGATGGACCAGTATTGCCAGACCCGGGTGCTCATGGGGCTCTGTGAGGAGCAGTTTGCCTACCCTCTCAAGGCGGGAGAGGAATTTCAGTCGCCGGAGGTCATCCTGAGTTATTCTGCCGAAGGGCTGTCAAAGCTGTCACAGAACCTGCATCGCTGTATGCGCACTCACCTGTGCAGGGGCAAGTATAAAGAGACTGTGCGTCCTGTCCTCCTGAACAGCTGGGAGGCGTTCTATTTTGACTTTACCGGGGACACCCTTTTGAAACTGGCGGAACAGGCGGCGGACCTGGGGATCGAGATGTTCGTCATGGACGATGGATGGTTTGGCAGCCGGGACAGTGAGATGAGAGGTCTGGGAGACTGGGAGGTCAACGAAGAGAAGCTGGGCTGCACCCTTGGGGAGCTGACTGAAAAAATCAATGCAATGGGACTGAAGTTCGGCATCTGGATCGAGCCGGAAATGGTCAATGAGGACAGTGACCTCTACCGGGAACATCCGGACTGGGCATTCGTCATACCCGGACGCAGGCCGAACCGTTCCAGACACCAGCTTGTCCTTGATTTCTCAAGGAAAGAAGTTGTAGATTATATTTACGAAAAGATATGCGCTGTTTTAGACCAGGGAAATGTGGAATATATCAAATGGGATATGAACCGGAGCATTGCGGATGTATACTCCGCCACCGGTGACAGCCAGGGCAGGGTCCTCTATGATTATGTGCTGGGGCTGTATGATTTTCTGGAGAGGATCGTGCGGCGCTATCCGGATATCCTGATCGAAGGCTGCAGCGGCGGGGGCGGAAGGTTTGACGCGGGGATGCTCTATTATACGCCCCAGATCTGGTGCAGTGACAATACGGATGCCATCGACCGTCTGGAAATCCAGTATGGCACATCCTTTATCTACCCGGTCTCTTCCGTGGGCGCACATGTATCCGCGTCGCCAAATCATCAGACCGGAAGGATCACATCGATGAAGACCAGGGGAGTGGTAGCGACGGCAGGGACCTTTGGGTATGAGCTGGATCTCAATGAGCTCAGTGATGAGGAGAAGGATGAGATATGCGGTCAGATCAAAGAGTATAAAACGTATGCGCGGCTTGTCCAGCAGGGCTTGTATTACCGTCTGACAAATCCCCAGTCAGCAGATACCGGAGCCTGGGAATTTGTCACAGAGGATGGAAACGAAGCTCTTGTTCAGGCGGTCACGATAAAGCAGCATGCGAATATGGATGTGGCTTATATTAGGATGAGAGGACTTCAGGAGAACCGGATGTACCGGGAGACGGAAAGCGGCAGGAAGTACAACAGCACTGCTCTGATGGAGGCGGGGATACCTGTTCCGGTAGAACAGGGGGAATACAGGGCATATCAGTGGCATTTTGTGCTGGAAGAGTAACGCAGTGAAAATGGGAGATGGGACCAATGGCAGGGAAAACAGGAGCAGACAAGATATTCGCAGAACGTCTGGCGAAGCATCACGACGAACTGAGATGGCTCTATATGGAACTGTACGGAAATGCGGATATGTTCGCTGAACTGTGCGGTCAGATGAAGCATTATTATGATCTGAGAAAAAAGAGCCTGAAAGTTCTTGACGCAAAGCGGGAAAAGAAAGGCGGCTGGTACCGCGAAAGAGATATGCTGGGCATGATGATGTATATTGACAATTTTGCGGGAAATCTGGAGGGCGTGCTTAAGAAGCTCCCCTACCTTGAGAAATGCAATGTAAACTGCATACACCTGATGCCCTTTCTGGAATCGCCAAAAGGGCGTTCTGACGGCGGATACGCGGTAGCCGATTTCCGCAGGGTGAGACCGGAGCTGGGGACTATGGGGGAACTGGCAGAGCTGGCGGAAAAATGTCATGAAAAGGGGATCAGCCTGTGCATGGATTTTGTCATGAACCACACGTCCGAGGAGCATGAGTGGGCGGTCAAAGCCCGCCAGGGCGATGGGGAGTACATGAGCCGTTACTTTTTTTACGCAGACCCATCTATCCCCCTGGAATACGAAAAGACCGTGCCCCAGGTGTTCCCTGCCACCGCGCCGGGGAATTTCACTTACCTGCCGGATATCGGGCATTATGTGCTGACCACGTTTTATCCGTATCAGTGGGACCTGAACTACCGCAACCCAAGAGTGTTCAATGAGATGATGTACAACTTTCTTTATCTGGCGAATCAGGGAATGGATATCATCCGCATCGACGCGGTCCCCTACATCTGGAAGGAACTGGGAACGGACTGCCGGAACCGGAAACAGGTACATACCATTGTCCGCATGATGCGGATGATCGGGGAGATCGTGTGTCCGGGCATCGTACTGCTGGGGGAAGTAGTCATGGAACCGGAGAAGGTGGCTCCCTACTTCGGCACGGTGGAAAAGCCGGAATGCCATATGCTCTACAATGTGACCACAATGGCTGCCACATGGCATACTGTAGCGACAGGGGACGTCCGGCTTTTGAGAAAGCAGATGGATATTGTATGTTCGCTCCCAAAGGAGTATACTTTTCTTAACTACCTGCGCTGCCATGACGATATCGGCTGGGGGCTGGACTATGGCGCGCTCAGCGAGTGGGGGATGAAAGAGGTTCCACATAAAAAATACCTGAATGACTATTTTCGGGGAAGGACAGAGGGAAGCGTCAGCCGGGGAGAACTGTATAACGAAGACCCGGTCACCGGAGACGCCAGATTCTGCGGCACGACCGCTTCCATGTGCGGCGTTGAGAGCGCGGGCTTTGAGCAGGATGACGCGAAGATGGATCTGGCGGTAAAAAAGGATCTCATGCTGCACGCCTACATGTTCACCCAGTCAGGCATCCCCATGCTGTACAGCGGGGATGAGATCGGTCAGGTGAATGACTATTCTTATAAAGACGACCCGGATAAGGCGCCAGATTCCCGCTATATCCACAGAGGGAGGTTCTGCTGGGATCTGGTGGAGCGTATCAGGGATAAGAAAAGCGTTCAGGGCAGGATATTCAGCGGGCTGGACGCCCTCGAGAAAATCCGGGAAAGAGAGGCTGTATTTCAGGCGGACGCACAGGTGTATACGAGAGATTACAGCGATCGATCCATCCTCTGGATCGTCCGCAGAGTGCAGGGAGAAGAACTTCACGCGGTCTTTAATTTCAGCGGCAAGGAAAAGACCGTATGGATGCCGGAAAAGGCAGTGTACACAAATCTGGTCACAGGCGGCGTCAGGGAGACTGAGGCCGCAGAGCTGTCCGGGTGGGACTTTTTGTGGATGAAGCGGGCGTGAGGACCTGAAAGGAAGAAAATAAATGCGTATTTTGGTTGCGGAGGATGACCCGAAATTATTAAAAAGTCTTGCTGGACTATGCTATGACAGGAGAGTACGATGGTCTTGTTCTTGACATCATGATGCCCGGGGCAGACGGACTTGAGATCCTGAAGAAGCTGCGTCAGGCAGGCATCACAACGCCGGCTCTGTTTCTCACGGCCCGGACCGAGGTGTATCAGAGGGTGGAGGGACTGGACGCCGGGGCGGACGATTATCTGTCCAAGCCCTTCTCCACCCCGGAGCTTTTGGCGCGCGTCCGCGCAATGCTCAGGCGCAAAGATAATTTCACGCCGGATATCCTGACCTTCCATGACACCGTGCTCAACCGTTCCACATACGAATTGATCTTTGAGGAGAGTGCGCAGATCCTGAGCGGAAAGGAATTTCAGGTCATGGAAGTCCTCATGCAAAAGCCTGGGGTGATCGTTCCCACGGAAGAGTTCATGACACATATCTGGGGGTGGAATACAAGCGTGGACACGAGCGTTGTGTGGGTCCACATATCGAATATACGACGGAAGATAGAGAAGATCAAAGCGCCGGTGAGGATACGGTTTATCCGGAATGCCGGGTATGTTCTGGAGGCGGATGTATGATATACAGACTGCAGAGAAAATTTATTCTGATCAGTGGGATTTCCCTTGTAGCTGTGTTCGGGATCATCTTTGCCGTCATCTGCGTGATGAATGTTTCTTCCACTACCCGGGAGATGGACAGGCTGACGGATGTCATTGCCTCCCATGACGGTACGTTTCCCAGGCCGGATGCGCGATCGGATGCGCAGAGACCGGATCCGGAGGAGCGTGAGCAGAGAGCCCCTTTTGATTTTGATATAGAAAGAGGGGCGTCTTTTAACCGGGAAGCGCCCTTTACCACACGCTATTTTACCGTCTGGTTTGAAAGCGGGGAGATTACGGAGGCTAGTCTGGACTCTATCAGCTCTGTCACACAGGAGGAAGCATATGGGTATGCGGAAAAGGCGGTGGCAAAAAGGGGGGAGAGGGGATGGCTGTCAGGATTCCGCTACAAGCTGTTTGATACAGAGAGCGGACAGGCAGTCGTTTTTGTGGATGGGAGCATGAGCCTGTCTGTATCATACGGAGTCATTGCGTCCGTGGGCGGAGTGCTTTTTGGGAGCGGGCTGGTCATCCTGCTTTTGATCGTTGTGTTTTCAAGGAGGGCGGTGACGCCTGCCGCTGAAAGCTACGAGAAGCAGAAACAGTTTATCACGGATGCAAATCACGAGCTGAAAACCCCTCTGACGCTGATCCTCACCAATCTGGATATCGCGGAATCCCAGGTGGGGAAAAATGAATGGCTGGAGGATATCCGCTCCGAGGGGGAACGCATGACCCAGCTTGTCGACCAGCTTGTCAC
This sequence comes from Candidatus Mediterraneibacter intestinipullorum, assembly GCA_019118665.1. GTDB lineage: Bacteria > Bacillota > Clostridia > Lachnospirales > Lachnospiraceae > Mediterraneibacter > Mediterraneibacter intestinipullorum. The sequence continues at coordinate 11,231 of DWYM01000087.1, read as the reverse complement.
TTTGAGCCGTATGGATGAGGAGAAACAGCGTCCGGACCACACGGAGTTTTCTCTCAGTGAAGCTGTGTCAGATACGGTGTTTGAGTTCCGACATCTCGCGGAAAGAGCCGGAAAGAGACTGAACGTTGATCTGGAATCCGGCATAAGGTACACAGGAAATGAGGAGGCAGTCCGCAAGCTGCTGTCCATCCTTATGGATAACGCTGTAAAATACTGCGATGAGGGTGGGGAAATCTGCGTCAGCTTCGGACAGAAGAGACATCCGGTGCTGAAAGTGGAGAACAGTTACCGGGATGCGGGGGCGGTAGAATTGGACCGTCTGTTTGACCGCTTCTATCGCGCCGACAAAGCCAGAACCTATATGGGAGGGTTCGGTATCGGTCTCTCCATTGCCAAAGCGATCGCTGCAAAGCATAACAGTGAGATTAGTGCGAACAGGAAAGGGGAGGATCGGATCGGGTTCAAGGTGGTCTTTAAAAAGAGATAGGAGAAAACAGGAGACAGAGAGAAATATCAGGCGGAGGGCCAGAAGCGGGCCTCCGCTTTTTCTGTGAAAAATCTGTGGCTTTGAGCGGTCCTTAAGGATGGCTTTAGGCAGCTGGAATAAAATGAGATGCGTGCCAAATAAAAAAAGAAAGGAAATACTTATGTACATTTTAAAAAATGCACTGAAATGTATCAGCCGTTCCAAGGGAAGGAACATCCTGATCGGACTCATCGCGTTTGTCATCGCCCTGTCCGCCTGTCTCGGGTTGTCCATACGCCAGGCGGCTGAGAGCGCGAAAGAAGATACACTTGAGGATATGACTATCACCGCGTCGATTTCATTTGACCGCCAGTCTGTGATGAGCGGAATGAACACACGCCCTGAGGAAGGCGGGGGCGGGTTTGACCGCAGCCAGTTTTCCTCCATGATGGAAGAGGCGGGATCACTGTCGCTGGAGGACTATGAGACCTACGCTCAGGCGGATACTGTCAAAGACTTTTATTATACGCTGACCGCTTACTTTGACGGCTCTGATGACCTGGAAGCTGTGAGCACGGACAGTGGCACAGAGACGGATACGTCCGATTCGGAAACAGCGCCTGAAAACAGCGGCAGGGGATTTGCCGGAGGCGGCGGAACTGCTCCGGGAGGCAGAGGTGGCATGACGGCGAGCGGTGATTTCACTGTGACCGGATACAGCGGGGAGAATGCCATGACAGCCTTTCTAGACGGAACAGCGTCTGTCAGCGATGGTCAGGTGTTTGATGAGGGGACCTCAGAAAGCGTCTGCATCATCCCGGAAGAGCTTGCCATCTACAATGAGCTGGAAGTGGGGGATGTGATCACACTGACGAACCCTTCCAGCGAGACGGAGACCTATGAGCTGACGATCACAGGGATTTACACCAGCTCGGAGACGAACGACATGTCCTTTTCCATGTTTGGAGGAGGGCAGGATCCGGCGAACAGTATCTATATGAGCGCAGCCGCCCTCCAGAGCATCCTGGACGATTCTGAATCCGTTTCTTCTACGGTGACAGACGAGGATACAGGGATGGAATATGAGACAGCGGTAACAGGAATGCTGTCGGCAACATATGTGTTTGCGGATCCTGATGACTACTATCAGTTTGAGGAGGATGTGTATACGATGGGGCTGGATGACTCGTATACAGTTTCTTCAACGGACATTTCCGCATATGAGAACAGCCTTACGCCCCTGAATACACTCAGCACGATGGCAGGCTGGTTCCTTGTTGTGATCCTGCTCATCGGAGGAGTGATCCTGATCGTGATCAATGTGTTTAATGTGCGGGAACGGAAGTACGAGATCGGCGTCCTGACTGCCATGGGGATGAAAAAAGGGAAGGTGGCTCTCCAGTTTATGGCGGAGATTTTGTTCGTCACCATGATCGCGGTGATACTGGGCACAGCAGTGGGCGCTGTCAGCTCGGTGCCTGTGACAAACACCCTGCTTGCCACGCAGGTTGAAAGCCGGCAGACGCAGCAGGAGCAGATAGAAGGAAACTTCGGGCGCGGCGGGATGCAGGAGGAACCGCCGGAGCAGCCAGTGGATCAGACGCCGGAGCGCAAAACAGCGGAGGAAGAGGTTTCTTTGGCTCGGATTTCGGGCGGGGAGCGATGAACTACATCACGGAAGTCAATTCTGCCATGAATCTCACCGTCGCACTGCAGATGGTCGGCATCGGCCTCTTGCTGACACTTGTGGCAAGCGCGGTTTCGGTATTGTTCGTGATGCGTTACGACCCGCTTAGGATTCTGGCAAACCGTGATTAGAAGAAGGAGTGTGACAATGGCTATTTTATCATTACAAAATATCTGTTTTTCATACGGAACGTCCCCTGTGCTTAAAGATGTCTCCTATGATTTTGAAAAAGGAAGGATGTACTGCATCATCGGAAAGTCCGGTGTGGGAAAGACAACGCTTCTGTCCCTTCTGTCCGGGCTGGCGTCGCCGGATGGCGGGCATATCTTTTATGATGGACAGGACATTGCGAAGATTGACAAGTACAGATTCCGCAGTAATTATATTGGCGTGATCTTTCAGAGCTTCAACCTGATCACAAAGTTTACTGCGGTTGAAAATGTGGTGCTTTCCATGGATATCGCAGGGAAAAAGCAGGCAAAGAAAAAGGAGCGCGCAAAGGAGCTCCTGTACAGCGTGGGGCTAAGTGAGGATGAGGCGGACCGCAGGGTGCTGAAACTCTCAGGAGGCCAGCAGCAGCGCGTGGCGATCGCCCGAGCCCTCTCCTGCGACCCGGATATCATTCTGGCGGATGAACCTACCGGGAATCTGGATGGGGAGACGCAGGATGAGATCATGAAGATATTCCGGGAGCTTACTGCTCAGGGGAAATGTGTTATCCTTGTCAGCCATTCCCGGGAGGTGGCGGCAATGTGTGACGAGAGATATGAACTGACAAAGATATCGGACAGGAAGAGCGGAAAGCTGGGACAAGAAAGCGGAAGAAATATTTGACATTCCTGGCCGCAGCCGATATAATAAGGGCGAAACAAGGGCGTTTCTCAGAGGAGGAGAACGCCCTTTTGTCTTATCAGACAGGAGTGGACCGGGGTGAGCCGGTTTCAGCTGAAAGGAGGCTTTATCATATGCATGATTATACGAGAGAAGATATACTGCGTCTCGTGGAAGAGGAGGACGTGGCGTTTATCCGCCTTCAGTTCACGGATATTTTCGGCGTCATGAAAAACATGGCAGTGACTGTCAGCCAGCTCGAAAAAGCGATGGATAACCGCTGTATGTTTGACGCTTCTTCGCTGGAGGGGCTTTCAGGAGAAAGTGATTCGGATATGTACCTGTGCCCGGATCTGAGTACCTTTGAGATTTTTCCGTGGCGCCCCCAGCAGGGGAAGGTGGCAAGGCTGATCTGCGATGTATACAGGCAGGATGGGACGCCCTATGAGGGAGATCCAAGATATGTGCTCAAAAAGGCAGTGGCAAGAGCGGCAGAGATGGGCTATACGCTGAACGCGGGACCGGAGTGTGAGTTTTTCCTTTTCCACACGGATGAGGACGGACTTCCCACCACCCTGACCCACGAGCAGGGCGGGTATTTTGATGTGGGACCTGTTGACTTCGGGGAAAATGCCAGGAGGGATATGGTGCTCACATTGGAGGAGATGGGATTTGAGATACTCTCTTCTCATCATGAGATTGCCCCTGCCCAGCATGAGATTGATTTCCGCTATGATGAAGCTCTGGTCACTGCGGATAATCTCATGACCTTTAAGCTTGTCGTGAAGACCATAGCCAAACGGCACGGACTACACGCCACCTTTATGCCCAAGCCAAAGATCGAGACGTACGGCTCGGGGATGCATGTCAACCTTTCCCTGGAGAGGGACGGCGTGAACGTGTTCCAGGATGGTGAGGATGAAAACGGACTGAGCCGGGAAGGGTACTATTTCATCGGAGGACTGATGAAGCATATGAAAGCAGTGACCTGTATTACAAACCCTACGGTCAACTCTTATAAACGGTTTGTCCCCGGGTATGAAGCGCCGGTCTATATGGGCTGGTCTGCCAGAACAAGGGGGCCTCTTATCCGCGTGCCTTCCGGGCGGGGAGAGAATACGAGGATCGAGCTGAGAAGCCCGGACGCAGCGGCGAATCCTTATCTGGCGCTGGCAGTTCTTTTAGAGGCAGGGCTGGATGGGATACGAAATAAGATCATGCCTCCGGAGTGCATCAATGAGAATATTCAGAAAATGTCACCTCAGCGGAGAGCGGAGCTTGAGATACAGGAACTGCCCCGGTCGTTAAAAGAGGCGGTGGAGGAACTGGAGAAGGACGAACTGGTGCTTGACGTGCTGGGAAGGGATCTTGCTGAAAAAATCATAAAAGCACATAAAAAAGAGTATCATGACTATTGTATGCAGGTAACAGACTGGGAGATCGCCAATTATCTCTACAAGATGTGATGCTCGTACGGAGCGTTTCAGAGGCGGGCGGGGTATTACCAAGCCGGAGCGTCTCAGAGGCAGAAAGTGTGTTACGAAGCCGGAACGGCAAAAAATATAGAAGGAAGAGCAGGCGGCGGGAGGTGGCGCAGATTTGACTAACATCGTTGTCGCGTTTTCAAAGCGGGAAGACGCGGTGAACATACGGAACATCCTGACAAGAGCCGGGGTCAAAGCTCCGGCTGTCTGCCTGACCGGAGCAAAGGTCCTTCAGTATACAGAGTTGTGGGACCAGGGGATCGTGGTCTGCGGCAGCAGGTTTCAGGATATGCAGTACACGCAACTCAGAGAGCTTCTGCCGGATGAGTTTCAGATGCTGCTGGTGGCATCCTCTTCCGTGTGGATAGACGCGCTCCCGGAGGGGATCATAGGACTTCCCTCCCCGGTGAAAGTATATGACCTTGTAAACACCGTGGAAATGATGTGCCGGGCTCAGGAAAGCCGGAGAAGAAAACGCCGGGACACGGCCAAAGAGAGGAGCAGCGAGGAACGCAGGACCATTGAACAAGCGAAAGCCCTGCTCATGGAACGCAACGGCATGTCAGAGGAGGAAGCCCATCGGTATCTCCAGAAAACCAGCATGGAAAATGGCACCAATATGGCGGAGACTGCCGAGATGGTGCTGACAGTGATGGTGCGCTGATCAGAAATATTTTGAAAAGCAGGAAAAGACATGTTGACAGCCGCTCCCGCGAAGGTTATAAATGATAGCAGGAGAATAAAAGAAAGCGTGGTACGAAGAAAATGAAATTTACCAAAATGCAGGGGCTTGGCAATGATTATGTGTATGTGAACTGTTTCAGGGAGAAGATAGACGACCCGGCGGAACTGGCGAGGAAAATCAGCGACCGGCATTTCGGGGTCGGTTCAGATGGCCTGATCATGATCAATCCATCTGATAAGGCGGATTTTGAAATGGAGATGTACAATGCGGACGGCTCCCGCGGCGAGATGTGCGGGAACGGAATCCGCTGTGTGGCGAAGTATGTATATGACTATGGCCTGACTGATAAGAAGAAGATTTCTGTAGAGACACTGGGTGGAATCAAATACCTGGATCTTACGGTGGAAGATGGAAAAGTTAAGATGGTGAAGGTGGATATGGGAAGGCCGGAACTGAAGCCTTCGAAAGTGCCTGTGGCAGCAGAAGGAGAGCGTGCTGTGGATGAGCCCATCCTTGTCAATGGAAAAGAATACCGGATGACATGTGTCTCCATGGGAAATCCTCATGCAGTTGTTTTTGTGGACTGCGATGTAAGAGAACTGCCGCTGGAGGAAATCGGTCCTCAATTTGAGAGTCATGAGCGATTTCCGAACAGGGTCAACACAGAGTTCGTCAGGGTGATTGACCGACATATGGCGGAGATGCGCGTGTGGGAAAGAGGGTCAGGCGAGACCCTGGCGTGTGGGACAGGCGCCTGTGCTGTGGCTGTGGCGTGCGTGCTGAACGGTCTGACTGAGGACGAGGTGACGGTAAAGCTTCTGGGCGGTGACCTCCATATCAAATGGGACAGGGAGAAGGACACCGTATATATGACAGGACCGGCTGAAGTCGTATTTGACGGAGACTGGGAGCGTTAGGAACGATAATTGACTGAAAAATCTATTTGAAACACCAATTGTAAAGAAATTTCAAAAAGTGCTTGATTTTTTAGAAAAGTCTGTTATAATAATCGTGTTGCTTGCGGGAGCAGGCAACAGATAATGCGGAATGGTGTAATTGGCAGCACAGCAGACTCTGACTCTGTTAGTAGGGGTTCAAGTCCCTTTTCCGTAGCTGGGAATTTGCCGGAGGCAAGTTCCCTATTTTATCGGAGTGTGGCTCAGCTTGGTAGAGCGCTACGTTCGGGACGTAGAGGCCGCAGGTTCGAATCCTGTCACTCCGATTTAATAAAACAGCGAAAAACCGGGCGTTGCAAAGGATTTTGCAATGCCCGGTTTTTTCGTGTGATTAAGATGTTAAGAATTTTTATTAAGAATCTATTTAAAATTGTAGATACACGGCGATACAGTGTGGGGGAAGAATTGCCCTGAACGGCAGCCTGGATCAGTCTAATATTGCATCTGCAAAAGCTTCCAACGAATCAGCTGACATCTGATCGAGCACATGGACATAATTGCTCATAACTGTCTCAACCGCATCACCCATGATATCAGCCACAATTTTCATATTTGTTCCCTTTTGCAGCGCAAGTGTCGCAAAAGTATGCCGGAAACCGTAGGGGGTCAGTGGCTTTAAACGAAAATCCTTACTCTGCCTGTTGATTCGTTCTATCAGACGCTGCAAATGCTGACAGTAAGTGTCTGGCGTGATCTGTCTCCCGGAATTGCTCACGAATAAATAGGGATAGTCTATGTCGGGAGCCCGGAAGGTATTGCTGTACTCAATCTGTTGCTCTAAGAGGGGAATCAGCCTATTGGGAATCCTTAAAGCTCTCTGTGATCCGGTTGTCTTCAGGTCTGTCAGTGCCCCTTTCTTATCGACGCCATGATTGAGGGAGAGACGGTGTGCCGGCAGATCGATATCATATATACTGATTCCGCATACTTCCCCAGGGCTCATTCCGAATGTTGAATGTATCACATACATACAGTTATACAAGTCATTTTTTGTACAACTGTGCCCGAGAAAGTATTTCAACTCCTGTTCTGTCCAGAATTTGTCTGATGTAACGCCCCTCCGTTTTGGGGTTGGGCGTTGTATATTGTCCCGACAGGGATTATCCTTCAGGATATGCAGCGGATTGATCGCATACTCCATGATCTGTGACAGTAAATTGAAAGCCAGGGAAATTGTTTTTGGTGCATAATCCTTTTCAACCAGCATGTTAATCCAGTCCTGGATATCAAGTGCGGTGATCCTGCGGATATCCATTTCATCAAAGACGCTGAGATAGATCCTGCAATAATTCTCATCGCGGTCCTGCGTTGCCCCCTCCTTTGTTATCCGTGTCTTTAGCCAGGTCTCACGGATGTTCTGAAATGTGATTGTTGATCGGAGCTGTTTAGCGTACGGAGACTTTTTGAGTCTTTTCTTCATTCTTGCTTCTTCCAGGCGGGCATCTTCGATATTTGGAAAGCCTTCGCCCCAAATAGGCGTTTTGCTCTTATCATACTTGTAAGTAGATATAACAGGATAATAATAGACGACCTCTTGACCGTTGATCTTACGTTTTTTTGTTTGTATGCTCATGCAGGCTGTACCTCCTTCGTGCTGATGGCTGCCCTGGTAAATTATTGTTTGCGTACCGAAATTCGGAACGTTGACTTTTGAATGATATTTGATATAATATATTTAACAAGACAACTGGAATAGATAGATGAAGCCTATCCGTTCCGGGCAAGATATACTACTATAAAGAGTAGTCGCTTATCCTACCAAGATACGAGCGACTACTTTTTTCGTTTATCATAGAAGCTTTTTACAAGAGTGATGATTGCGATAATCATTAGTACAAATGTAAATAAGTCGTCATATGTAACATACATAAAAGCACCACCCCTTTCGCAAGACTCCGAAACGGATGGATTCGCCCTTCCAGTTGTCTGGGTAAGTATACTATTATTTATTAACGTACCGGATTTCGGAACATTGACTTTTGCGTTATATTTGATATAATATATTTAACAAGACAGCCAGTAAGGGAGGTCAAGGCTCCCCGCTTGGCAAATATTGTATAGCTAACAGCCGTCCATTCTTTACCAGAGAGCAGGGCGGCTATTTCCTATGTGTGTATGTAAGGATCGCAACGATCAGCAACGCAATGGAAGTAATTAATTGCAACTCTTCATATGTGCTCATAGACATCCCCTCCTGTACAAGACTCAGGCGAGGAACCACAGCCGCTCTACTGGCTGCCTGGGTAAGTATATTATTGTTTGCGTACCGAAATTCGGAACGTTGACTTTTACGTTATATTTGCTATAATATATTTAGCAAGACAGCCGACGAGTAGGTGCAAGCTACCCGATCCGGCGAATTAACAGTTACACATGTAAGCCGTCCTATCCGACCAAGATACAGGGCGGCCTACTTATTTTTCAAATTCAGAATTGCTACAATTAACCCAGCAACAGCCAGTATGATCATAAATTCCTCATATGTAGTCATAAGTTTTCCCCTTTCCGCAAGACTCGGATTGGGAATCGGCACGCCCTCGGCTGCCTTGGTAATTATACTATTACTAGTGTAGCGGATTTCGGAACATTGACTTTTGCGTTATATTTGTTATAATATACTTAACAAGACAGCTGGAAGATAGAGCACACCTATCCGCCCGGCGAAAAAATCAGCTAAGCAAGCCGCCTATCTTTTCCGGGACAGGGCGGCTTACTTATTTTTCAAATTCAGAATTGCAACGATAAGTGTAGCGATCGCTATGATTATCATAAATTCCTCATATGTACTCATAAGCATCATCCTCCTGTCAAGACTCAGGCGGATGATATGCGCGCCCTTCCGGCTGCCTGGGTAAGTATATTATTGTCTATGTACCGAATTTCGGAACACTTTATTCTTTTTTGTTAAATGATTTTTCTTTGTATTTCTGAAAATTAATAATTACTGAGCCTTTGGGATCTCAGTATGATTCTCATCGGCTTTCTTGATCAGATCGATCATCTGTCCCATGATCCAGCGGCGATCTTTGACAGACAGCTCGCTGTAGTATTCTATCAAATCCATTTCCTCATCATTCAATGCTACTGCATAGGGAAAAAACCTAGTTATTTTTGCTTTATCTTTTTCGGAAATCATAGATGTGTTCTGAACCTTATGAAAATATTCTATGAGTTCCGTATCTGAAGGAGATGGTACATAAGTTGTTTCTACCTTTACAGAATTGCCAAGTAAGTAGTCAATAGAAACATTAAAATATTTGGAAATCAAAACTAAAGTTTTCATATTGGGCTCAATTGTATCTGATTCGTATTTTGAAATATTGGATTTTGATATATCTAACTTTTTGGCTAATTGATTTTGTGTTAATTGAAATTCTTGTCTTAAAGATTTTAGCTTTGATCCAAAAGTCATATTTTTTCACCTCACTAGTATTAATTATATAGTTTCAAATATTGAAAACAATATGAGTTTCAAAAAAAGAAAATATTTCTCATCATAGTATTGACAAATTCAAAAAAAGAAACTAATATATAATTAATAGATTCCAAAAAAGAAACAAAGGAGGAAGATATGTCAATAAAAGCATTCAGAGAAAGTCTTGGATTGAGACAAGAAGATTTTGCCAAGATTATAGGGACTTCTAAGGTGAATTACAGTAAAAAAGAAAATGGAAGTATAAGGTTTTCTTTAGCAGAAGCTCATAAAATTGCAATATATTTTAACAAACCTATTGAAGCGATTTTTTATGATTATGAAGTTTCTAAAAATGAAACAATTAAAACAAATCATTACCGGTAAAGAATTTGAAGATTTACAGATGTAACGTTCCGAATTTCGGTACGGAGAAGGAGAAAATATGGCAATGAAGAAAAGAATAACAAAGAAAATGGCGAAGGAAATTTTCAGAAGAATCATAGGAATAGCGGACGATAACAATATTGAGAATTTGAGCGATCGTTTTCGGGACGAATGGAAAATTACATCAGGCATTATAACAGTCTATTGTGCTTATGAATCAGCATGGAGTCCAATAGGGATTATGCATATAGATGGAGAATATATAGAGGTAACCATATCTACTGAATACAATGAAAGTAAAATTTATATCAATCCGGAGACTTTAGAAGAAGACCCGATTTATACATATAAGGAAAATGATAGACAGTGGAGAAGGGGGATAGCCGACTATCTTCAAGAACGTTGCCTGGCAGTCGTATCCGAAGAAGCAGTGGACCGGGAGAGGGTGGAAAGAGTAGAGATTTAATCGTGCCGAATTTCGGTACAGGGAAGGAGGAGAATATGAGGACAACAAACAGGAACAAAAGAATACAGTCAAACGTAAGGCTTCCAGTACAGTTGAAAGACCAGATCGCTAAAGAAACAGAAAGAATGGGAATAAGCATGAATGATTATATCTTGCTGGCGCTCTATGAGAAAGTCAATCATCAAAAACAATTGGCCCATTAGTTTTTTCCCACTGCCGGATATGCTGCAGGATAAGTTGCTCAATCTCTTTATTTGCGGAACGACCGTTATATTCGGCTATATATTTGAGTTTATCCATGGTTTTTTTCGGAATGCGCAAACCATATTGAGGATTTTTGTGGATACCGTTTGGCATAAAACAACATACCTCCTTAAAAGTGGTATTTAAATGTTGTCACTATTATAGCAGAAACTTTTATATAAAAAATCATATTGACACCCAATGGATAACCACCTATAATAATGGTAACAGGTGGATAACATAATGACAACACAAGGAGGGCGAAATGAAAAAGGTACAGACAGGATTACGGTTATCAGAGGAATTAAACAGGAAAACGGCAGAGGAAGCTAAAAAACTCGAAATCAGTAAAAACGATTATATTCTTTTGGCGATACAAGAAAAACTGAAGCGTGATCAAGAGAAAATTCGTTCATAACATTTTGGAGGGAAATAGGATATGGCAGGGAAAAAGAGAATAACTAAAAAAATGGCGAAGGGAATTTTTAAAAAGGTCATAGGATTAGCGAGTGACGTCAATATTGAGAATCTGAGCAATCGTTTTCGGGATGAATGGAAAATTACATCAGGCATTATAACAGTCTATTGTGCTTATGAATCAGCATGGAGTCCAA
>DWYM01000086.1 GCA_019118665.1 Candidatus Mediterraneibacter intestinipullorum | reverse complement strand
GCTGCTTTTTGTGGGGTATCCTTTTTTCTTGCCATAAAATAAACCTCCAAACTGGTAAGTTTATCTTACATCAGTTTAGAGGTTTACACAAACTTTAGGACATTCCCGACATAGGACCAGTTATAGCATTCAATATATACGATATTCTTTAGCAGAATTTGTTTTATCTGTTGTTTATACTTGGCCACAAAAACTCTTTTCTTTTCATGCCACAGCTCAAACGCACGCTTTAATGTGTTAAAAAACAAACAGGAATTAATCGGTTTTAGTAAATACTGGAGTGCATTCATCTCAAAGGCATTGAACACATGGTTACATAAATCTGACATAAAAACCAGCATCACATCTCGATCTAATTCTCGTATTTTCTTCGCAACATTCTCAAAGTCCACATCTAAAAAAATGACATCAAACCGAAGCCCTCTGTTCAAATCATCCAATAAGTCGGTACCGCATATATATTCCTTTGTCTTAAACAGCGTACCCATTTTTTGTAAACAATTTAAATAAGTCAGTATTTGATGTCGGTTTTCCTCATTTCTACTAGAAATTCCAATTTTCATACCGCATTCTCCTTTACTATTTATAGTTACTATATCTGGGTTTTGTTAATTTTAACGAATGATATTCAAAACTTCTTAGCTGTACTGCAACTCAAATCAGGGATATGATATCAAACACTTCTGAGCATAAAAATTATAATTTTGGAATATTTATGAATATATTTACTATACCATAATTTGGATAGTAAATGTCAAGTAATTGAATGTTTTTATTCAAAAAGTCAATATATTTTCATAATTTTTTTACAAAAAACAAATAAATATAGCTTGTGATTTTCATTAAATTTGTCGATATAATTCAATATTTCGAAAACTTTTTCATGTAATATTGGGATGGAGATACTTAGAAAGTAAGTTTGCGAAAAGAAAATAAGCATATCTCCCGAGGGAGCATGTGCTGGAAAGCACAATGCTCTGGGCGATATGCCTATTTTATAGTATGGGACTCAAAAATCGGTATTAACCGACTACCACTTTTTTATGTTTCATGAGTGTAAATGACTGTATAACAGAACTCTTACTTTAATTGTCCAGCACAAGTTTCGCCGCGCCGCAGATCCCGGCGTCGTTCCCCAGCTCCGCAAGGACGAATTTCACATTTTTATCAGCAAAGAAAGCTCGCTCCATATATGGTTCCCTGATATAAGGAAGAAGGACTTCTCCTGCCTTGGACACCCCTCCTCCGATGACGAACACAGCGGGGTCTGCCACTGCTGCCAGATTGGCAAGCCCATATCCCAGATACCTGCCGAATACAGCGGCAATTTCTTTTGCCACTTCATCTCCCGCCTTCACAGCGTCAAATACATCCTTTGCGGTCACATCCTCTTTGTTCAGGATCGTTGGGCGCATCTCCTGCCCCAGTTTCTGTTTTGCCAGCCGCACGATCCCCGTAGCTGAGGCGTACTGCTCAAGACATCCTCTGTTACCGCATCCGCAGCGGTCCGTCTCTTCATAGTTCACGCACAGATGTCCGATCTCGCCTCCTGCGCCATTCTGCCCCACAAGCATCTTTCCGTCAATGATCACGCCTCCGCCGACGCCTGTTCCGAGCGTTACCATGATCATATTTTTTTCACCTGCGCCGCCGCCTTTCCACATCTCGCCAAGAGCGGCTACATTTGCGTCATTCCCGATCTCCGCGGTAAGCCCTGTGAGCTCTTCCAGCTCTTTCTTTACTTCCTTGTACTTCCATCCCAGGTTTGCACTTCCGTTCACGACTCCATCCGCTGTTACCGGAGCCGGTACTCCTACTCCGATCCCCGCGATATCATCTTTGGCAAGCTGGTGTTCCTCGATCTTTTTCTTGACGGAAGCCGCAATATTGGGTAGGATCGCTTTTCCTTCCTCCGATGTGTCGGTAGTGATCTCCCATTTGTCAGTGATCGTGCCGTTCTCCTCGAAGAGCCCCATCTTCACCGTTGTGCCTCCGACATCCACTCCAAAACAATATTTCATGGCTTTCTTCTCCCTTCCTTATAATTTTTATATGGCCTTATTTCATCTTCTTCGCAAGGTTTTCCTGGACTCTCTTGTAGAGCTCCTGAGCCGCGTTGTATCCCATCTGTTTCTGCCTGTGGTTGACAGCGGCTGACTCTACGATGATCGCCAGATTTCTTCCGGGACGGATCGGGATACTGTGACATACTACCCTGTTCCCGAGAAATTCTGTGTATTCTTCCTCCAGCCCGAGCCTGTCGTATTCCTTATCTCTGCTCCAGTCCTCCAGAGTAATGACCAGATCGATGTTCTGTGTCTCCCTTACGCTCTGCACACCAAACATAGATTTCACATCCACGATGCCGATACCCCGCAGCTCAATAAAATGCTTTGTAATGTCAGGCGCAGAACCCACCAGTGTCTCATCGCTCACCTTGCGTATCTCAACAACATCGTCGGTCACAAGGCGGTGTCCTCTCTTGATCAGCTCAAGCGCAGCCTCGCTCTTTCCGATCCCACTCTCTCCCATGATCAGTACGCCGATTCCATATACATCCACAAGCACACCGTGGATAGAGATGCAGGGTGCCAGCCTTACATTCATCCAGCGGATGATCTCCGCAGAAAAATCGGAAGTCGGCTTTGCAGTCTTAAAAACAGGTATTCCGTGACCTGACGCCATATCCAGAAATTCATCCTCAGGTTCCAGATCGCGGCAGAACACAATACAGGGGATGGAATGCTCCAGAAGCCTGTTATAAATGTATTTCCTGCGTTCGTCAGTGAGAGTATGCACATAGGTATATTCCACATGTCCGATGATCTGCACCCTGTTCGAGTCAAAATGATCGAAAAAACCCGCAAGCTGCAGCGCCGGCCTGTTGACATCCGGCACATGCACCTCGGTCTCGGTCGTATCTACTCCGGGAGTGAGATTCTTTAAATCCATTTTCTCAACAATTTCACTTAATCTGATCCCGTGTCCCATAATCTTCTCCTTTTCCTTTATTTCCGTTCTGAACCCAGACCGGTAAATCTCACGCTTTTACCACGTTCATCACTTTTATTATCATAACATATTAATGCAGAAACTTGTATACTGATTCAGCGGCTTTTTCGTTCATTGAAGGTATTTTCGCAAGCTCTTTCACGCTGGCTTCCCTGATCGCGTCCAGACTCAGATAATGCCGCATGAGCGCTTTTCTGCGCGCCGGTCCGATCCCATCGATGTCATCAAGGATCGAGTGGACCTGTCCTTTGCCGCGGAGCTGTCTGTGATACTCAATGGCAAACCGGTGAGCCTCATCCTGTATCCTCGTGATCAGGCGGAAAGCCTCTGACGACCGGTCGATGGGTATCTCTACATTCTGATAATACAGACCCCTCGTGCGGTGATGATCGTCTTTCACCATGCCGCACACAGGAATATCCAGACGAAGCTCGTCCAGCACCTGAAGCGCCACGTTGACCTGCCCTTTTCCGCCGTCCATGAGGATCAGATCGGGAAACACGGTAAATTTCCCGATCTCCGCATTCTCTTCCCTCTCCTTCAGTCCATGAGTAAACCGCCGTGTCAGCACTTCTCTCATGCTGCCGTAGTCATCCGCCCCCTTGATCCCCTTGATCTTAAATTTTCGGTAGTCATTTCGTTTCGGCCTGCCCCTCTCGTACACGATCATAGAACCAACGGACTCAAAACCGTTTGTGTTAGAAATATCATAGGCCTCCATGCGGACAATTTCATCCAGATCCAGCAGTGCCGCGATCTCCTTCACAGCTCCGATCGTACGGCCTTCCTCACGCTTCAGCCTCTCTTTATCCTTACTAAGTACAAGCCGCGCGTTTTCAGCCGCCAGTTCCACCAGCTTCTCCTTCGTACCTTTCTTCGGGATCTTCAGGACTACCTTCTGGCCTCGTTTGGCAGTAAGCCACGTCTCAAGAAGTTCCCGGTCTTCCACCTCTTCCTGGAGCATAAGCTCTCCCGGGATATAAGGTGTGCCGGCGTAATACTGCTTGATAAAGCTGTCCAGTATTTCCGACATGCTGTCTCCTTTTGAAATACGCAGATAAAAATGGTCCCGCCCGATCAGCCGTCCGCCCCGGATAAAGAACACCTGGACAACTGCATCCTCCTCTTCCGACGCCACGGCAAGCACATCTCTGTCCTCGCCGCTGGAATCCGTGATCTTCTGCTTCTGAGCCACCTTTTTCACACTGTTCAGCAGCTCCCGATACTCAATGGCTCTCTCAAATTCCAGCGCTTCGGAAGCGGCGTTCATTTTTTCTTCCAGGTCTTTTAAAATACCGTCATAACTGCCGTTCAGGAACCGGATCACTTCATCGATCGCCTTCCGGTATTCTTCCTGAGAAATATATCCCTGGCAGGGTGCGTCACACTGTTTGATATGATAATTCAGACATGGCCGCTCTTTTCCAATATCCCGGGGCAGATTCCTGTTGCAGCTTCTCACATGGTACAGTTTATGGATCAGATCGATGGTGTCTCTCACAGCCTGGGCGCTCGTATACGGACCAAAATATTTTGCCTTGTCCTTCCGCATCTTTCTGGACAGCATCACCCTGGGGAACGCCTCGTTCGTCGTCACCTTGATGAACGGATAGGTCTTGTCATCCATGAGCATGGTGTTATATTTTGGCCGGTGCTCTTTGATCAGATTGCACTCCAGCACAAGCGCTTCCAGCTCCGAATCCGTCACGATATACTCAAACCGCCGGATGTGGGTCACCATCTGCTCGATCTTGACGCCCTTGTTCCGGCTGCTCTGAAAATACTGCCTGACACGGTTTTTCAGGCTGATCGCCTTGCCCACATAAATGATGTGGTCCTTCTCGTCATGCATGATATATACCCCGGGCCTTGCGGGGAGTTTTTTCAGTTCTTCCTGTATGTCAAAATTATTGTTTTCCATGCAGATAATTATACTGTTTCCCACATTAAAAATCAATCTGGATTTGCCGGGGAGTCCACCGATTTGAGCAAAATCGGAAAACAGCAGGACGCCTTTGCGAACGTTTTTCAGCGCGGGGGTGTGGCTGGCTGAGACGACTTCGGAATGGAGTTTAGAAAAATAGAAATCCGGGAATATGCGTTAAGCTGGGCAATGGGATTGTCTGAGCCGTAGGCGAGTTTCCCATTGCCCAGCTTTATCCCTAGCATATTTCCGGATTTCGTTATTTTTCTTGTTCCATGGAGCGGAGGCGAAGCCAGCCATATCCCCGCACTGAATACGTCTTCGACATATTGCTCCGGTGTTTTCGAACGCTTTGGTCAAGTCAAAGGTCTCCCGGCAAATTCAGATCTCACATCGGTTTCATCGCAATGCGCTCTTCTTTTTCTTCCGGCTTATCTGCCTCATTTTCTTCAGGTTCAGGTATCCCCTTCACCTCGCGGAATATCTTCATGAATTCTTTGCCTGTGATCGTCTCTTTCTCGATCAGGAAAGCCGCGATCTTATCCAGAGCTTCACGGTTCTCGGCGAGCAGTCTTTTTGCCTCCGCGTAAGAAGTCTTTAACATCTTCATGACTTCCTCGTCGATCTCGCCTGCTGTGGCGTCTCCGCAGTTTAATACGGCTCTTCCGTCCAGATATTTGTTCTGGATAGACTCAAGTCCCATCAGACCGAAACGCTCTGACATTCCGTACTGAGTGATCATGGCGCGCGCGATCTTTGTCGCCTGTTCGATATCATTTGCGGCGCCTGTAGTCACTGTGTCAAACACAAGCTCCTCCGCTGCACGGCCTCCCAGCGCGACAACGATCATCGCCTCCAGCTCTTTCTTCGTATTGAGGAACTTTTCTTCCTCCGGCGTCTGCATCACATAGCCGAGAGCGCCCATCGTCCTCGGAACGATGGTGATCTTCTGCACTGGCTCTGTATTCTTCTGGAGAGCTGTAACAAGGGCATGTCCCACCTCGTGGTAGGATACGATCCTTCTCTCCTCTTTACTCATAATGCGGTCTTTTTTCTCTTTTCCGACAAGAACGACTTCCACTGCTTCAAAAAGATCCTTCTGGCTGACTACCTGACGTCCATGCTTTACCGCATTGATGGCAGCCTCATTGATCATATTCGCAAGATCCGAACCGACTGCCCCTGACGTTGCCAGCGCGATAGCCTCCAGATCCACGCTTTCATCCATCCGGACATCCTTTGCGTGTACTTTCAGGATATCAATACGGCCCTTCAGATCCGGTTTGTCCACGATGATCCGGCGGTCAAACCGCCCCGGACGCAGGAGTGCGGGATCCAGGATCTCCGGGCGGTTCGTCGCTGCCAGGATCAGAAGTCCCTTATTCGTATCAAAGCCGTCCATCTCAGCGAGGAGCTGGTTTAATGTCTGTTCCCTCTCATCATTTCCGCCCATTGTAGTATCGCGGGTCTTGCCGATGGCATCGATCTCATCGATAAACACGATGCACGGAGCCATCTGCTGTGCCTGCTTGAACAGGTCGCGCACACGAGATGCACCCACACCCACATACATTTCCACAAACGCAGAGCCGGACAGGGAGAAAAACGGAACCTTTGCCTCTCCTGCAACCGCCTTTGCAAGCAGCGTCTTTCCGGTTCCCGGAGGTCCTACGAGAAGAGCGCCCTTCGGCAGCTTTGCTCCGATACCGCTGTATTTGCCCGGATTGTGCAGGAAATCGACAACTTCCTGAAGTGATTCCTTTGCCTCATCCTCCCCTGCCACATCCTGGAAGGTCACACCCGTCTCCTTCTCCATATACATTTTGGCGTTGCTCTTGCCGATTCCCATCATGCCGCTGCCTTTTGTCATCTTTTTCATGATGTAATAGAGCAGGATCCCTGTCAGTCCAAGGGGCAGGATAATGGTGACAAACAGTTCGAGCATCATCTGTCCCATTGTATCTGAGACCTCGCCCTTAAATTTTACCCCTGCCTCATTCAGCCGCTGCACCAGGGTTTCATCATTTACATAACCGGTAAAATAATCCGGAGCTCTCTCTTCATCATCTTCTGCCTGGGGCTGACTCTGAAACTGGCTTTGGATCTGGCTCTGAAACTGGCTCATAAAACTGCCCAGTCCGCTGTTCTGCTGCTGTTCTTCCGCCTTTTTCTCCGCTTCCTCCACCCTTGCTTTGTCTGTAAGGGTAATATAGATACGGCTGCTATTCAGTCTGACCTCCTCTACTTTTCCGCTATCCACCATTTCCAGGAATTTATCATAGCTTATCTCTTCCGGTCCGTTTCCCCGCATAAGAGTATAAAATCCCATCACCATAAAAGTGACCAGCAGGGTCGAAATGAGGATGACTCCCCAGCCCTGCCGGTTATTATTAGGATGATTCTTATTGTTCTGGTTATCCATTCTTTTCCTCCTAAAATCAGTTATTATCATTATAAGTACAGGTTTTACATAAATCAATAAAAAGATTATGAAAATATTGTAAAACGGTGACTTTTTATAGTATACTGGGTACGAAATACTAGATAAGTGGGGAATGGAAAATGAGAATCGGTTTTGACAATGAAAAGTATCTGAAAATGCAGTCTGAACATATCCGCAGCCGGATCAACAAATTCGACAACAAGCTTTACCTTGAATTCGGC
The DNA here is from genome assembly GCA_019118665.1 of Candidatus Mediterraneibacter intestinipullorum. Lineage (GTDB taxonomy): Bacteria > Bacillota > Clostridia > Lachnospirales > Lachnospiraceae > Mediterraneibacter > Mediterraneibacter intestinipullorum. Next base: position 12,614 of record DWYM01000086.1, on the reverse strand, counting down.
GGCAAGCTGTTCGATGATTATCACGCCTCCCGCGTGCTTCCCGGATTCGCGCCTGACAGCAAGCTGCGGCTCCTGAAAGAGCTGAGCGCCCAGGCCGAGATCGTCATCGCCATCAGCGCGAAAGACATCGAAAAAAATAAGATCCGCGAGGATCTTGGCATCACCTATGACACGGATGTGCTCCGTCTGATCAACACATACCGGGAACAGGGACTCTATGTAGGCAGCGTGACGATCACGCAGTTTTCCGGACAGGAAAGCGCTCTTCTCTTCAAAAACAAACTGGAGAAGCTGGACATCCCTGTTTATCTTCACTATCTGATCCCCGGATATCCGTCCAATGTTCCGCTCATCATCAGTGACAACGGATATGGAAAGAATGATTATATCCGTACGATGCGCCCTCTTGTGATCGTTACGGCTCCGGGACCCGGAAGCGGAAAGATGGCGACCTGCCTCTCCCAGCTCTACCATGAACACAAGCGCGGGATCAATGCAGGCTATGCAAAATTTGAGACTTTCCCTATTTGGAATCTTCCGCTGAAGCATCCGGTCAACCTGGCGTATGAGGCTGCCACGGCGGACTTAAACGATGTAAATATGATCGATCCGTTCCATCTGGAAGCGTACGGCGAGACCACGGTCAATTACAACAGGGACGTGGAGATCTTCCCAGTCCTGGACACGATCTTCGAGAAGATTTACGGAGAGAGCCCCTACAAATCCCCCACAGACATGGGTGTCAACATGGCGGGGAACTGCATCTGCGACGATGAAGCATGCAGGGATGCTTCAAAACAGGAGATCATCCGCCGCTACTATACCGCTCTGAACGCTCTGGCAAAAGGCGGAGCTTCCGACAAAGAAGCCCAGAAGATCGAGCTGCTCATGAACATGGCCGGCATTACGGTATCAGACCGCATCGTGGCCGTAAAAGCCCTGGAGCGTTCCAGAGAGACCGGAGGACCGGCTGCTGCCCTGGAACTTGAAGACGGCAGGATCATCACCGGAAAGACGACAAATCTGCTCGGGGCTTCCGCCGCGCTCCTCCTGAACGTGTTAAAGGAACTTGCGGGGATCGACCATGACCTTCATATCATATCCCCGGAGTCGATCGAGCCCATTCAGAAACTGAAAGTGGATTACCTGAAGAGCAAGAATCCCAGACTGCACACAGACGAGGTGCTGATCGCCCTCTCCGCAAGCGCGGCGATGAACCCGGACGCGAGGCTGGCCCTTTCCCAGCTTCCTAAGCTTGCCGGCTGCCAGGCGCACACTTCCGTCATGCTCTCGGATGTTGACATCAAGATTTTCAAAAAGCTGGGAGTGCAGCTTACATGTGAAGCTGTTTACGAGCACACAATCCTGTAAAAAATATTGTATTTTCCTGATTTCAGGTGTATACTATTAAAGTATTTTTAAAAAGCATTATTACAGTCTGACTATATCTGGGATATCGGAGCGCAATGGAGCGGATCCATACCCATAGTCAGGCTGTACTCTTTTTTAGGGAGCTTCTCAATATCACAACACACAGGAGGAATCAATCATGGCAGTTAAATATGTATTTGTAACAGGAGGCGTTGTTTCCGGTCTCGGGAAAGGCATCACAGCCGCGTCTCTCGGGCGTCTTCTGAAAGCCCGGGGGTACACGGTCACCATGCAGAAATTTGATCCCTATATCAATATGGATCCCGGAACAATGAACCCGGTCCAGCATGGGGAAGTCTTTGTCACCGATGACGGAGCTGAGACAGACCTTGACCTGGGCCACTATGAGCGATTCATTGACGAAAGCCTTACAAAAAATTCCAATGTCACTACCGGAAAAATATACTGGTCTGTTCTCCAGAAAGAGCGCCGGGGTGATTTCGGCGGCGGAACAGTCCAGGTGATCCCCCACATCACAAATGAGATCAAGAGCAGGTTCTACCGCAATCCGGCAGCAGAGGGAACAGAAATCGCGATCATCGAGGTAGGGGGCACTGTGGGAGACATCGAAAGCCAGCCCTTCCTTGAGTCTATCCGCCAGTTCCAGCATGAAAAAGGGCGCGAAAACGTGATCCTCATCCATGTGACGCTCATCCCCTACCTGCGGGCTTCCCAGGAAATGAAGACCAAGCCTACCCAGGCAAGCGTCAAGGAACTCCAGGGAATGGGCATCCAGCCTGATATTATCGTGTGCCGTTCTGAATATCCTCTGACCCCGGGCATGAAGGACAAAATTTCTCTCTTCTGTAATATCCCGGCGGACCATGTCCTCCAGAACCTTGACGTGGAATACCTGTATGAAGCTCCTCTGGCCATGGAAAAAGAAAGTCTCGCTCAAGTTGTCTGCGAATGTCTCCATCTGGACTGTCCGGAACCGGACCTGAAGGACTGGACAGAGATGGTGGATAAACTGAGGCATCCCACACAGGAAGTCACAGTTGCCCTGGTGGGCAAGTATATCCAGCTCCATGACGCCTATATCAGCGTGGTAGAGGCATTGAAGCACGGCGGAATCTATTCCCATACAACTGTAAACATTAAATGGATCGATTCAGAGACTGTAACAGAGGAAAACGCGGAAAAACTTTTCTCTGATGTGAGCGGCATCCTTGTCCCGGGAGGTTTTGGTCACCGCGGCGTAGAAGGCAAGATCGAAGCCATCCGCTATGCCCGCGCCCACGGTATCCCATTCCTGGGACTTTGCCTTGGCATGCAGCTTGCCATCGTAGAATTTGCCCACAACGTGATCGGGTATCATGATGCCCACAGCATGGAGCTGAATCCCGACACGACTCATCCGGTCATCCACATCATGGAAGACCAGATCGGCGTGGAAGATATCGGCGGCACTCTCCGTCTCGGCGCTTATCCCTGCGTGCTGAAGGGCGGCTCTCTGGCGGCCCGCCTTTATGGGACAGAAAAGATCAGCGAGCGCCACCGGCACAGATATGAAGTGAACAATGACTACCGGGAGGTCTTGGAAGGCCATGGGATGTCCCTGTGCGGTCTGTCCCCTGACAGCCGTATCGTTGAGATGGTGGAGATCCCATCCCACCCATGGTTTATCGCGACACAGGCTCACCCGGAATTAAAATCCAGGCCTAACCGCCCCCATCCCCTGTTTAAAGGATTCATTGAGGCTGCCCTGAATAAGCAGAATGAACAATGATCAATAAGCGCCTCCATATCTTAAGCGCCTCCGCATCTGGAGAATTTTTCAGCCATGAGAACCGGAATTTCTCATGGCTGAAGTTCTGTCTCCGCAAACAGATCGTCTACAATCTGCTCATAAACTGCACACTTTTCTGCTTTTTTGATCTTCTTCGCGTATTTTTTAGAATCCGCAAAAAGCGGGACAAGATAAGTCCACAGCTCTTTCATCTTATACAGGATCGTCCGATCGCCGGACATTTCCTCGCAGTACCCTGCATACAAAAGATCATGAAACCGCCGCAGTTCTGACTTGTCCGCACTCTTTCCGCCCTGAAGCTGTCTTGCCAGTGACGGATCCTTCAACACGCCGCGGCCTGTCATGATACAGTCTGTCCTGGGGAATCTTGAAACAAATTTTTCCCAGTCTACCTCTGAAAAGATATCACCATTATAACATACAGGGCTTCTGCTGCTTTCGGCTGCCTCCTCAAAAGTGTCCAGATCCGGTGTGTTTTTATAAAAATCCTTCTGTACCCTTGGATGGATGATGAGTTCTTCTACCGGATATCTGTTGTAAATTTCCAGAAGCCTTTTAAACTCCGACGCATCTTCCATTCCCAGCCTCGTCTTGACCGATATCCGTAAAGGGCATTTCCCGAATATTTCCTCAAAAAAACGGTCCAGTTTGTCGGGATCTGCAAGGAACCCGGCCCCTCTTCCCTTTGTTACCACTGTTTTTGACGGACATCCCAGATTCAGGTTTATCTCCTCATAACCGTAGTCTCTCAGCTTCTCAGCCGTGCGCAGGAAATCGTCCGCCCGGTTGGTGAGGATCTGAGGCACCGCCCGCATCCCCTTGTTATGTTCCGGAAGGATATCCTTCTTCTCCCTGGCGCTGAAATGCCCCATCTGATTCGGTCTGATAAATGGCACGAAATATTTGTCAAATCCTCCGAAACACTCGTGTACAGCGCTTCGGAATATCCATCCGGTGATCCCCTCCAATGGGGCAAGATAAATCCTCATAACTCTCTCCTGTCCTGCCAGAATACGCATATCTCCGCCCTTCCGTCCATCATTCTCCGGACCGGTATCCGCGGTTCTGCATTATGTCAGTCCCTACCTTATTACAGTGTCCCGCTCCTTGTCAAGCAGAAAATCCTGTGCTAAGATTGTTATTGTCACGACTTTACGGTATTTTGCCATGCTCCGGGCATGGCAGATCATAGATAGAAGGAGAAAAAGAATGTATACACTCAAGAAATTCATCAACTATTATGCGCCGTACAAGGCAGTCTTTTTTATCGATCTGCTCTGCGCCGCATTTATCAGCATCGTGGATCTTGCATACCCGCAGATCCTGCGCACCATGACAAACACACTTTTTACAAAAGACAGCTCTGTTATACTGAGCGCCCTTCCCTGGCTTGCCGCCGGGCTTCTGGTCATGTATGTCATCCAGAGTCTGTGCAAATATTATGTCAGCTACCAGGGACACATGATGGGGGCCCACATGGAGAGGGATATGCGCCAGCAGTTGTTCGATCATTATGAAAAGCTGTCCTTTTCCTACTACAGCAAAAACAACTCAGGACAGATGATGAGCAAACTGGTATCCGACCTGTTTGACATCGCAGAGTTTGCCCACCACGGACCGGAAAACCTTTTTATATCAGTTGTAAAGATCCTGGGGTCATTTGTCTTTCTTTTCCTGATCAACTGGAGGCTTGCCCTCCCTCTCATTGTTCTCGTGCTCTGCATGTTCCTGTTTTCCTTCCGCCAGAATCAGCGGATGCAGGAGACGTTCATGGAGAACCGCAGAAAGATAGGAGATGTGAATTCCAGCCTGCAGGACACGCTGGCAGGCATCCGCGTTGTCCAGTCTTTTGCCAATGAGGATATCGAGCGGGATAAATTCAGAAAGAGCAACCATGCCTTCCTGATCTCAAAGAAGAACAATTATAACTGCATGGGGAGTTTCATGGGATGGAACCTGTTCTTTCAGGGGATGATGTATCTGGTCACTCTCGTGTTCGGAGGCTACCTCATCGCAAAAGGGCTCATTAATGTGGGGGATCTTGCTATGTACGCCCTGTATATCAGCATTTTTATAAGTCCCATCCAGATCCTTGTGGAGCTCATAGAAATGATGCAGAAAGGGCTTGCCGGGTTCCGCCGGTTTCTTGATGTGATGGAGACGGAGCCTGAGATCGTGGACGCCCCTGACGCACAGCCTCTGGAGCATGTGAAGGGCAGGGTCTGCTACGAAAATGTGTCCTTCCATTACAGCGACGACGAGGCCCCGGTACTCTCCCATGTGTCTTTTGAGATCCCGGCAGGAAAATCCATCGCCCTGGTAGGACCTTCCGGCAGCGGAAAGACCACTATCTGTTCCCTCCTGCCCCGGTTCTATGATGTGACCGGCGGAAGGATCACCATTGACGGAAAGGATGTGCGCACGCTGTCACTGAAAAGCCTGAGAAACCAGATCGGCATGGTACAGCAGGACGTGTATCTTTTCTCCGGCACCATCCGGGAAAACATCGCTTACGGAAAACCGGGCGCGTCCATGGAGGAGATCATAACAGCCGCAAAACAGGCGAACATCCATGATTTTATCGAGGAACTGCCCGATGGGTACGACACCTTCGTGGGCGAGAGGGGAACTCGCCTTTCCGGCGGCCAGAAACAGCGCATTTCCATTGCCCGGGTATTCTTAAAGAATCCGCCCATCCTAATCCTGGACGAGGCGACCAGCGCCCTGGACAACGAAAGTGAGCGCTGGATCCAGCAGAGCCTGGATGAGCTCTCAAAGGACCGGACCACTATCACCATTGCCCACCGTCTTTCCACCATCCGCAACGCGGACGAGATCATTGTCATCACAGAAGATGGGATCGCCGAGCGGGGAACCCATGAAAGTCTGCTTGAAAAGGGCGGCATCTACGCACATTACTGCAATGTGTAGATGCCGCCCGGCATTTTTTTATTTCACTGTCCTTTTTTTGTCCTATTGTGCTGTCTTCTGCGGACTGCCGCAGTCCCAACAGCGCCAATGGCTGCCATGACGGCCAAAACACCTGCCGTCAGCAGCCCCTCACTACTTTCTCCTGTGGCAACACTGGCGGCCGCGTCCGTGCTGCCCGGAACCTGGCTGCTTCCCTGCACGCTCTGATCGGGTGCTCCGCCTGTACTGGACAGGGCTGCAAATGTCTTTTTCACAATGGCTGAATCCTGAGTGTACTCCACAGCCACACCGTCCGCACTGCCGTTTACCAAAGCGGTAACTGTCCCGGACAGCCTGTGCCACTCCTCAAGCTTAAGTTCCACGGAAGCTGTGTAGGAAACACCATATCGAAATGTCTGCTCAGCTGGGTTCCATGATACGGAAGCCGCCTGTACGCCTGTGGTATCCATCTTTGCAGATGTCGCCGGCGTCTGTCCCTGTGCCGGAGCTGTCAGAGATAGTCCCACCTGGGAAATAGTCTTCCACACTTCATATGTCACTGTACCTGTGACAGAAGGGTTGCTCACAAGACGGATAGACGCGGTGTTGACACCAAGAGCATCGGTCTGCCCTATCACCTCGTATTCGTCCGGCGCAAGCTGTCGGACAGTCCCATCAGAGAAGGCTGCCACAACAGTAAGATCTGCGGAAAAAAGGCTGCTCCCCTGCTCATACCGGAGTGTTTTCCCCGGGGTACTGGGAGCGACAGAAACAATGCTCTCAACTGCCGAAGCCTCCTTTGGCGGTATGACCGTGTCTTTCTTCTCGATCTGAGTGCGCAGATCCCCATCTGCAAAATACTTGTCAAGTGACGGCACATACCAGTATTCTATATTCCCTTCTTCCGTAGTTGTAGGTTCCTTTCTCTTATAATGCTCAATGTCATCCGGAAGCGGGATTTCCCCAAAATTTACGCTAACAACGGCCTGTTCTCCCACTGACTGCCGGGCAACGCCCTCTGCTGCCTGTATCTGCACATCCACGCCTTCCGCACTTCCGTTCACTTTCACGCTAATGTTATCTCCAAACCGGTAATAGGCATCCGCAGTGAGTATGGTGCTGGCACTATACACCGTATGGAACACAAAGGTATCCTGCTGGGGCTGCCATGTGACAGCGCCGGCTGTGACCCCTTTCTCCTGCGCCTTTCCTTCCTTAGCGGGAGCCTTTCCATAGGTGGGCGCTTCCAGCGTCAGATTGATCTCGGACAGTGTTTTCCATATCTCACATGGAACTTTTGTCTCGATATCCGGAGCGTCCGCCACATTGACAACAAGCTCTCCCAGCCCAGGGGTATCTGTATTTCCTATTACCGTATACTCTGAATATGCAAGGGTGCGTGTCTCTCCGTTTGATAATAATGCTGTCACGGAAATGTCTTCCGGCCTGGGCTCGTCACCCGCCTCGTATTTTAAAGTTCCCGGTGCCACCGGTCCTGCAGTGATACTTACGATCTTTACTTCCGGAGCCGGCAGTTCCTCATACGTCCTGGACACAGTCAGAGTTCCGTCTATGTTCTCCGACACGCTCACGCCCTGCTCCACACCAGACGCACCATCGAAAATACAGGAAATATCTCTGGAAAATCTGTAATACTTCTCCGTCTTCAATGTGACAGATGCAGTGTACACCACTTCCGGCCGGAAAGTGTCATCTGCCGGAGACCATGCCACGTCCCCGGAGACCGCAATCCCCTTTTCTGCTACCGAGGCAGTAACCGCAGGCTTTTCGTCAAGAACAGGTGCGCCTGCCGTGACGGTGACAGCGGTAAGGGTCTGGTACACCGTATAGCTGATCTCTGTCTGAATAGAAGGATCCTCTGTCAATGTGATCCGGGCAGTGTACTCCCCGGGAGCGCTGGCGGACGCTGTCACTGTATACTCACTTTCCTCCAGCCTGCGGTCTTTGCCGTCAGACAGGCGGGCAGTCACAATGACATCCCCCTTTTCCATTTCCTCTCCCGCTTCATATTCCAGAGAACTTCCGGCAGAAGGCTTTGCCGTGATCTGCTGGATTACCGGCTTTTTAAGAGCCCCAAAGTCTTTTTCCACTGTCAGGCCAGAGTAGTACCCGTCCGATGTGCTGATGGCATTACCCGGTGTTATCGTGACCCCCTGTTCTGTTCCGTTCACAGTGACGGAAACATTTTTATCCACCCGGTAAAAGTTTTTCAGATTCACCGAAGCCGCGGCAGTATACTGGGTGTCATACTCAAACTGTCCGTCAGCCGGGGACCATGTGACAGTGGCTCCGTTAAAGCCCTCACTGTCTGACTGTGCTCCCAGAGCCGGCTTCTGTCCATATACTGGGTTCTCGATCTCAAGAGCTATGTTTGATATGGTCTTCCATACCTGATAATCAAGAGTGGTCTTGATCTGTTCGTTTTCTATAAGCGTGACCGCTGCCTGATACTGTCCCAGTACATCCGTTGCCGCATCCAGAGCATACTCCGATTCCGCCAGCTTCCTGGTCGAATTGTCTGACAGCCTGGCCGTGACAACAAGATCCGTCTTTTCCAGACCAGAATCTTTTTCCAGATACGGTGAAACGCCCTCGGCAAACGCGGCTGTCACAGACTGGATAACAGGTGCGCTCATGGGCTGGAAGGTGTAGGAAATTTCCGCTGACGCTCCGCTCAATGTCACGGACGCCTCATTTTCATTGACAGTTGCCGTAAGCGCGGAGGAGAGGGCATACATCCGATCAGCAGACACTTTCACCGTGACAGTGTATGTCTGCCCATAATCAAACGCTTCTTCCTCACTCCAGGAAGGTTCACTGCTGCTCCACCTCACCTGATCTACCGTGATGCCGGGAGCAGAAACCTGGACGGACGTTGTCGGAAACTCTCCTGCTTGCGGGGCTTTCACTTTGAGCGCCAGCTCTGTGACCACCACAGGATCACTCACTTTATAGGAAAATTCACCAGTCACAGTCCCGAATGTGACGGTTGCCGTCCGCTCTCCTGCTGTATCAGCATGAAACCCGGTCACCTCATACTCACCCTCACTCAGCGTTCTGGAACCGCTCTGGGAGTAGTTTGCAGTGACCTTCAGTCCTTCCAGTGAAACCGCGTCGCCCACCAGATAGCTGGTCTGTGACGGAGGTTCCACCGTGATAGAGAGCAGTTTGTCCGTTGTACTTTTCTTCTTCACATATCCAAGGGCAGATTTGCTCAGATCGTCCTCCATGGAAGTCTGGTCCACGGAGTATGCCGCGAACATCACATCCCCGGAGGCAGCCAGGCTGAATCCCCTCCCTCTGCCCGCATCGATCTGGATTCCCTCCTGGACAAATCGGTCACCCTCGATCCGGTAGAGTTTTGTACCTTCCCCATTCTCACTGGCAGGACTGGTCATCACATAGAAGTTTCCTTCCACCACCATCAGCTCCGGCGTGAAGCTGTCAATGTCCCCCTCCACGGTTTTTGTCCATGTATCCACATCACTTTCATACCGGAAAAGGAGAAGCTTGTCCGTTCCTCTTGTGGCTGTGATATACAGGTTGCCGTTGTAGGCGGACATACTGTAAGCAGTGCTGTTGTTCGTAATGCCAAGGTCACTGTCCGTAAGACCTGTGAGCGTTTTGAAGGTCTCTTTCTCTTTGTTATATTCATATAGACTGATCCGGTACGCTCCATTCCAGCCCGCATCTCTTACTGCTGTATATATCTTTCCTCCTGCAACTGAGACACTGGCATTTCCCAGAAATCCGCCTGTAAATCTCTCAGCCGGACCGGCAGCGGTCAGCGCCTTGTTACTTCCAAAGGAAAAGGCTGCCAGGGAAGCGTCCCCGCTGTCTTCTGTAAATGCCAGGTAAAGTTCACTGCCGGAAACTTCTGCGTCCCACGAAGCCACAACTCCAGGCATCCCACTGCCCCCGGCATCCACCCAAGAGCTTCCGTTCCAGGATTTCAGAAAAAGCTTTCTCTGGTTGTTTGTGTAAGCCACCACCGGCGTACCGTTCACATCGATCAGCTTCAGATCCCTCAGCGTTCCGCCCCCGCCGATTCCTGCCACCGGGACAGTGATGCTTTTCCACACGGATGTCCATTGGCTGTTTTCTGTCTCCGTATATTCATAAAAGTAGATATATGTAGGCTTTGACCCATCAGTCGTCCCTGTCTGCTGAACGGCCGCAGCATACTGTTTCCCATCAATGGTCCCTACGGCTGCATGGGTGGCTGACTGGCCCGGCACACTATTTACCAGCCGAGTGTCCTCCCACATATCGTAAGCATCCGCATCCGGCAGTTTTACCTCAAGGCTCATGGTACCATCCGTGTTTTTCCGAATATCCGAGATCACGATCCCGGAATTGCTGCCGTCTGAGAAGGTCAGCGCCCCCTCACTGATGCCTGCCTCAATGCTCTCATTGCCAATGTAGTTGCTCCCATCACTTCTCGGAAACGCTGCCTGAAGCGCAGCCTCTCTTGTATCCTCCGCATTGGGGCGGAACACATAGATGCCCAGCTTGCTCCCAAAGTTGCTCAGATCCTTCACCGTTGTGTTCACACGGTATACAATTACTCCTGAGCCTCCGATCTTGGCGTCCAGTGAGTCCGGGTCAATGGCGTCTCCCTGCTCCCGGCGCTCCACCACGAACAGTTCATAAGGGTTCAGCGGTGATTTTATGGCATAAGCGTAAGGCTTGCCCTCCACTGCTGTCTGGGGCGATTCCAGAGTAAGCGTTGTATCTTCCTCTATGACAGGAAGTTCCGCCCATCCGGTTGTTTCCCTTAAGACTGCAAGGGGATAAGCAGGGTAGATGCTCCTCTCTGCCATAATATCCCAGGAGTACACCGGATAGCTCCTTCCATCCCGGGTATACAGATCCGGATATCCCAGGGTATGGAGAAACTCATGGATGATCAGGCCATGCCTGTTTGCACCCAAGAGGCTTCCGTCCAAAAGCGTATTGGTCGTAAGGATATTGTAATAGGATACCTTTTTGTCTGTACCCGGGACATTCTCCGTCCCGAGATAGTTGTCGCAATGAGGGTAGAGGGTGGGAACATGACTGTAAATAGTGTCCACTCCTCCAAACAAAATAACCGTGAAATTATCAATATAGCCGTCCCCATCGTAATCAACCGTAAGGCCCTTCAGTTCCGGCATCTCCTCAATGATCTGTCCGATAACCTGATAGTCGATGTCTTTTGCCCGTACATCATCATAGTTATAGGGAAGCGTGATCACACTTGTCTGCCCGGTAATCTCATCGTACTGGGGAAACAGATTCTTCACATGAAGCTGTCCGTTTGACACAGTCTCCATATAATTTGTGAAAGAACGTCCATAATCACCGTCATAGAAATGCATGATCTCTTCCATCACTGTGTTGTCGCCGGTAGTCTTGTCGCTGTCCTCATTCAGATAATTTTCTGATATATGGTCGTCCTGGAACCGAGCGAATACGACCACATTTGCAAAGTCTCCGCCAACGACTCTGGTCTGTCCGGATGGCTCCGCATTTTCCGCTGCGGATGCCATTAAAGTAACAGCCCCTGCCGCGGGCAGCGAGATCGCTACTGACAACAACAGGGCCAGAATTTTACTGCTTATTTTTCTTTTCATATGTAATCCCTCATCTGTATATCTTTGATCATCCTATAATTGGACAATAATAGGTAAATATTAATATAGCATCAGATGAGCAGATATGCAACCTTTTCGTATAAATTTCCAGGACTTATACTGAAAAAATTTCCAGCGCATTATTCATAGCGCACCATCTCCCGCTTCAGCCTCTGCATGATCTTTTTCTCGAGCCGTGAGATATACGACTGGGAAATCCCCAACAGATCCGCCACCTCTTTCTGGGTCATCTCGCGTCCATCCGGATTATCCAGTCCAAAGCGCATCCGCACGATCATTTTTTCCCGGCTGCTCAGCTTGTTCAGTGCGCGGATAAGGAGTTTGCGCTCCGCCTCATTTTCAAGGTCCCGGTATATGGTATCTTCATCTGTTCCGAGGATATCCGACAGAAGCAGTTCGTTCCCATCCCAGTCCACGTTGAGAGGCTCATCGATAGACACTTCCAGCTTTGTCTTGCTGTTTCTCCTCAGATACATCAGAATCTCATTCTCAATACAGCGCGATGCGTAGGTGGCAAGCTTGATCTTTTTTGTAGGATTAAACGTGTTGATCGCTTTGATCAGCCCGATCGTGCCGATGGAGATCAGGTCTTCCACTCCTACACCTGTATTATCAAATTTTTTTGCGATATATACGACAAGGCGGAGATTATGCTCGATCAGTGTCTTTTTTGCCTCCTCGGCACGTTCTGTCCCCAGCTCTTCTATTATTTCTTTCTCATGCGCTCCTTCCAGCGGCGGCGGCAGCACCTCTGTGCCTCCAATATAATGGATTTCTTTTCCGCTCCCGAATATCAGACTCTTAATATCCGGTATTACCCGCAGTTTAAACTGCTGCGGAACAGCTACTTTTATGAACATCTTGTC
>DWYM01000085.1 GCA_019118665.1 Candidatus Mediterraneibacter intestinipullorum | reverse complement strand
ATACCTCTCTGTTTAATAAGATTTTTACTAACCCGCAAAGTCAGCAAATCTTATTTTACTCTGAGGTATCCTTTTTTCTCAACCACCTTTCATGGGATTCCCTATATTTGAATTATACAGGAAGCTCCTTTGTGGATTTCCGGGATCATTCCTCCGGATTTCTCCCCCGAAGCCTCAGGTAGTAGAAACTCAGTTTCTCCACCAGCACGGTGAGATACCGCAGAACCGGCTCCGTAGCAATGGCAAACACAACGAACAGCATCACACATTCCATGGTCATACCTGTGATCCCGAACAGATCCTTAAGGAAGATGCTGCAGAACAAAAGTCCCGCGATACATCCGCCCAGTATCCCTACACGGATCTTATTCATTGGGGCGCTGATCTTATACAGGATCATGAACCCGACGATCGCCAACAGCATAGTCGCCGCTGTGGAAATATCTTTTGAATGTACCCCGAACGTGCGCCCGAAGATCACCAGGGCGCCCACCGCCAGGGCGTCCGTCAGAGCAGCCGGGAGCGCCTTTAGAAATACATTGATAAGGAAATATCCTTTGATGATATTCTTGTTCGGTTCCAGCGCAAGGAAAAACGCCGGCACTCCGATGGTAAACATACTGATGAGCGAGATCTGGGACGGCTCCAGCGGATAGGTAAACATAAACACCACGGAGATCAGGCTCAGAAGGAAGGAGAAAATATTTTTCACAAGGAACAGGCTCGCCGAACGCTGGATGTTGTTGACGACTCTTCTTCCTTCCAGTACCACCTGAGGCATACAGGAGAAATCCGACTCCAGCAGTACAAGCTGGGACGCCTGAGCCGCCGCATCGCTTCCCGATGCCATGGCGATGCTGCAGTCCGCGTCTTTGAGGGCAAGCACGTCATTGACGCCGTCGCCGGTCATTGCCACTGTGTGACCTGCCTCTTTCAGGATACGGACAAATTTCCTCTTCTGGTTTGGCGTAACACGCCCGAAGACCGTCTTTTGCAGGACTGCCTTGCGAAGTTCCTCCTCCGTCTCCAGCACAGAAGCATCCGCATATTGATCCGCGTTTCTGATACCTGCCTGTTTTGCCACATTGGATACAGTCACCGGATTGTCTCCGGAAATGACTTTGACCTCTACGCCCTGCTCTGCAAAGTATTCAAAAGTCTCTTTCGCAGCCTCACGGATCGGATTTGCAAGGAGCACGAATGCCAGCGGTGTGATGCCATAGTTCAGCGGCTTACCGTCGATCTTTCCGCCATATGTGCCGAACACGAGGACACGGACCCCTGTGGAGGCATGCTCCGTGATCTCCGCCGCATAATTCCCATATTTCTCTTTCAGGACAAACTCAGGCGCTCCCAGCACATAAGCGCCCTCCTTAAATGTGACGCTGCTGTATTTCGTCGCAGAGGAAAATCCGGTCTTCGATATAACTTCCTTTCCTGACGCTGTTGTAAAATATTCTTTTATCGCTGCCATGGTGATATTGTCCTTTGTCATGGCGGCGGCAAAGTCACCGATCAATGTGCGCAGCGGTTCCATTTTCTCTTTGTCATACTTGTCTGTTTCTATCACGTCCTGGACCTTCATCGCATTTTCCGTGATCGTTCCGGTCTTGTCCACGCACAGCACATCTACACGCGCCAGAGTCTCGATGCATTTCATGTCGTGCAGGAGCACCTTTTTCTGTGCGAGACGGACCGCGCTCACCGCAAGGGCTACACTCGCCAGAAGGTAGAGTCCCTCAGGGATCATGCCGATGACTGCAGCGATCATGGAGGTCACGCTGTCGCGGAATCCGTCGTGCTGGATAAAAAACGCCTGGGAGAACAGCACGAGCCCGATCGGGATGATCGCGATACCCACCCATTTTACCAGCTTGTCAAGAGAGCGGATCATTTCCGACTGCTCTCCCTCCTGCATTTCCTTTGCCTGGAGCGTGAGCTTGGAAATATAGGAATCCTCTCCCACTTTGTCAAGCCTCGCATGGCACTGCCCGGACACGATAAAGCTTCCGGACATCAGCTTGTCCCCTCTGTGCTTTGTGATCTCATCCGCTTCCCCGGTAAGGAGAGACTCATTCACCTGCACTTCACCTGCGGAGACCACAGCGTCTGCACAGACTTGGTTTCCCGCCTTGAATATCACGATGTCGTCAAGCACCAGATCCTCCGCATCGATCATGGACCGTTTTCCATCCCGGACCACAGCCGCATGCGGAGCATTCAGCATGGTCAGCTTATCCAGCACCTGCTTGGCCCGGATCTCCTGTACGATACCGATCAGCGTGTTTGCGACAATGACAGGGAGAAAGGTCAGGTCGCGAAAGGATCCCACCAGGCACAGCAGAACAGCCAGTACCACGAAGATCAGGTTGAAATATGTAAACACATTCTCATGTATGATCTCTTTTGTCGTCTTTGAAGGCGGTTCCACGGACCGGTTGACCCAGCCGTGCAGACGGTGTTCCTGCACCTGCCTGCTGGTCAGTCCTGTTCTGTAATCCGGATTATACCGTGTTGTCGGTATCCTTCTGTTCCTTCTCTGTTCCCTCTCTTCTTTTTGGTGTACTTTTCTTCCAGCCATCTCTGCCAAACCCCTTTTTCTTTCTGTATCAGCTGATCATCAGTTGTTTTCTTCCTCAATATACTCCTGCCGGCTCAGTATATTCATAAATTCTTCCCCGGTGATCGTCTCTTTCTCGTAGAGATATTTCGCCAGCTCATGCAGTTTGCCGATATTGTCTTTCAAGAGCTGCATTGCTTTATCATAAGATCGCTTCACTGTGTCCACGACCATTTCGTCAATCTCTGCCGCTGTCTCCGGAGAACAGCTCAGACTGCTGTCCCCGCCCAGATACGGATTGGACTGTGTCTCCAGCGCCACCATGCCAAACTTGTCGCTCATGCCATATCTGGTGATCATGGCGCGGGTCAGCTTTGTCGCCTGCTCAATATCATTTGACGCCCCGGTGGTGATCGAGTGGAAGATCAGCTCCTCCGCACACCGTCCTCCGGTCAGCGTCGAGATCTTATTCTCCAGCTCCTCTTTCGACATCAGATTTTTCTCATCTTCCTCCACCTGCATGGTGTATCCAAGCGCCCCTGATGTACGCGGAATGATGGTGATCTTTGTCACAGGCGCGGAATTTGTCTGGAGCGCGGCCACAAGGGCATGGCCGATCTCATGGTAGGATACGATGAGTTTTTCTTTATTGGAAAGCACACGGTTTTTCTTCTGATATCCCGCGATGACAGTCTCAATACTCTCTTCTAAGTCCGCCTGTGTAACGTACTTCCGGTTTTCCCTTACCGCTCTGAGCGCCGCTTCATTTACCATGTTGGCAAGCTCCGCGCCGGAAGCGCCGGAAGCTGCCCTTGCAATGGCGTTAAAGTCTACATTGTCACTCAGGCGCACTTTGCGCGCATGTACTTTCAGGATTTCTTCCCTGCCCTTCAGGTCCGGAAGCTCCACCGGGATCCTCCGGTCAAATCTTCCCGGACGGAGGAGCGCCGGGTCCAGGCTGTCCGGGCGGTTGGTCGCTGCCAGGATGACAACGCCTTTGGACGCGTCAAATCCATCCATCTCCGTCAGAAGCTGGTTTAAGGTCTGCTCGCGCTCATCGTTTCCTGAGAAGCCCTGTCCGTCCCTTTTCTTTCCGATCGTGTCGATCTCATCGATGAAGACAATACAAGGCGCTTTCTCATTCGCCTGTTTGAAAAGATCGCGCACCTTGGAAGCGCCCATGCCCACGAACATTTCTACGAACTCAGAACCTGAGATCGAGAAGAAAGGCACATGCGCCTCGCCTGCCACTGCCTTGGCCAGGAGGGTCTTACCGGTTCCCGGAGGTCCCACCAGCAGCGCGCCCTTCGGGCACACAGCGCCGATCTCCTGGTACTTCTGCGGATTATGGAGGAAATCAACGATCTCTGTCAGCAGCTCCTTCGCCTCATCCTCTCCCGCCACGTTGTCAAATGTGATCCCTGTTGTAGACTGCACATAGACTTTGGCATTGCTCTTTCCAAACTGCATGAACGGATTGCCTCCGCCACCGCCGCCCATTTTCTTCATCATCTGCTTTGCCAGGAGCTGTCCCAGTCCCCAGAAGATCAGGAGCGGCAGGACCCAGCTCAGCAGAAAGCTCATGATCGGATTCATGGGTTCCTGAGCCACTCTGCCAAACTCACACCCGGCTTCATCAAGGCGGTTTACCAGATCCGGATCTTCAAATGTTGTGGTCTCGTAGTAGTTCGGATCATCATTTTTATCTGTAAAATAGATGGAATCCCCATCCAGCTCAACCGTGGCGACTTTCTTTTCCTCCACCATATTGAGGAAAGTCCCATAATCCACTTTCGTGATATTCTGCCCCGTAATATTCGGAACAAGAAGGAAATTGAGCAGGACAAGGACTACGACCGCGATCATATAATAAAAGATCAGCGGTTTCTTTGGTTTCTGAACTTGTTTCATATGCGTCCTCCTTTGTCATCTCAGATATTCTCTGTCTGCGCCCTCTCTCATACCAGTTCAGCGCCGGCATACAAAGGGAGCGGCGTGCTCCCCCCATACACTGACGCTGTTTATCATCTGTTATTTCCTCTATCTGATTCCTTATTTATCCTTCTTCAGTGCCATACGAACGGCTTTCATGATCTGGATGATCGGTATATTCACCGCTGCCAGACCGTATACCGTAAAAAGCTGTCCAAGAGTCAGCGTCTGCACCTTAAAGATATTGTGGAGTCCCGGGATCATGACAACACTTGTGATCAGCATGATCCCCAGCACAAATGCTCCGATCAGCCATTTATTGTCAACTACCTTTCTCGTAAATACGACCGGACGGTCAGACTTACAGTTGAATCCGTGGAACAGCCTTGCGGAACACAGTGTCGCAAATGCCATTGTCATTCCCAGCAGTTCATTTCCTCCCTGGTATCCAATCATAAATGCGATCATCGTTGTCACTGCGATGGAGAGTCCTTCTGTTCCGATCTTGATGAGAAAATCCTTTGTCAGGATGGACTCATTCATCGGTCTCGGCTTCTCTTTCATCACATCTTTCGAACCTGGCTCCAGCCCCAGCGCGATGGCCGGAAGACTGTCTGTCAGCAGGTTGATAAAGAGCAGATGCACCGGCGCGAAGGGAACCGGCAGCGCCATGATGGACGCATACAGGACCGCCAGGATAGCGCCGAAGTTGCCGGACAGGAGGAACTGGATCGCGCTCTTGATATTCCGGTAAATATTCCTTCCGTTTTCCACCGCCTTCACGATCGTCGCAAAGTTATCGTCCGTGAGGACCATAGCCGCAGCGTCCTTGGATACCTCGCTTCCGGTAATACCCATAGCAACGCCGATATCCGCCTGCTTCAGCGCCGGGGCGTCGTTGACGCCGTCGCCTGTCATGGATACGATATTCCCCTTCTCCTGCCATGCGCGCACGATGCGGATCTTATGCTCCGGTGACACACGGGCATACACGGAGATGCCTTCTACAAAATCCTTAAGCTCTTCGTCTGACATCTTGTCGATCTCAGCTCCCTCGCATGCCTCCGATTCATTTTCCAGGATACCGATCCTCTTTGCGATCGCCGCAGCGGTCACCTTGTGGTCTCCTGTGATCATGATCGGACGGATGCCTGCGCTCTTACATTCCGCAACAGCAGCCCTAGACTCTTCCCTCGGCGGATCCATCATAGCGATCAGTCCGAGGAAGATGAGGTTGTATTCATCGTCAAGCTCCAGTTCCAGCTCATCGGACACAATTTTGTATGCAAATGCCAGGACGCGCAGGCCCTGTCTTGAAAACGCCTGGTTCTGAGCCTCGATATTCTGTCTGTCCCTCGCTGTCATCGGACGGACCTCGGAACCGATCTGGATCTGATCCATCCGGTCTAAGAGGACATCCACCGCGCCTTTTACGATCATGGTCGGAATCCCTTCCATGGTGTGTTTTGTTGACATCAGTTTTCTGTCGCTGTCAAACGGATTCTCGCTCTCCCGGGGATATTTTGCCCGTACTGACTCCGGATCAAGCCCGAGACGGCTTCCCAGATTGATCAGGGCTGTCTCGGTGGGATCTCCTATCTCCACGCCATCAGCGTTCTTGGAGTCATTGCAGAGCATACTTCCGATGAGCAGCCTGCTCTGGGACGGATCATTCAGGT
>DWYM01000009.1 GCA_019118665.1 Candidatus Mediterraneibacter intestinipullorum | reverse complement strand
CTCTTTATCTTTTTTAGTGGCCTTAGCCATAGTCTAATACCTCATTTCAACTTATTATAACAACCCAGTATAATTGTACCCTAGATGAGCGCGACCGTCAACAAAGGGAATCAATCGCAAACAATTCCAAAATCATACTATTTCGCTAGTAATACCAACTTGAATGAAAGACCGCCCGCCATCATAGCAGTTGGTCTTTCATTAAGAAACGATCCCTATTGAAGCATTTGAAAATGCTTCAATGCCTCCATAATTGCCGCTTCCTTTTCCGGTGGGCATTTCGGCTGTCTGGAATTCTCAGACTTCGGTTTATTATAGTTTTCTCGCTCAATAATGCCATACTTCTGCTTGACCTGAGCGATATAGAGGTGGCTGACTTTCAGCCCTGTATGTTCCAGCACATACTCTCTGATTTCCTCATAGGTAGCCTTGCTCTCCGCCGCTGTCAAATCCAGCTCGTCCAGATTCAACTCCACCTCGATATGCTGCTTGGTGTTGAGTTTGGACAAAAGTACTACCGTCTCAACATGCACCGTCTCACAAAACTGATCCACCGCCGACATTTTTTCCACCTTATACCCCGCAATCTGCATCATTTCCAGATCCCTCGCCAGGCTCGTCATCTTACACGAGATATACACGATCCTCTCCACACCGTAGTCCAGGATTTTGGGAAGCGCTTTCGGATGGATCCCATCTCTCGGCGGGTCCAGCACGATCACATCCGGTTTTTCTTCAATCGTATCCAGCACTTGAAACACATCGCCTGCTATGAATTTACAGTTGGAAATTCCATTCCTCGCAGCGTTTTCCCTCGCCGCCTCAACCGCTTCCTCAACGATCTCCACGCCTACGACTTCCTTTGCCACCGGAGCCAGCACCTGGCTGATCGTCCCGGTTCCGCTGAAAAGGTCAAAGACAGTCATATCATGGATATCGCCGATGTACTCCCTCACAGTCTCATACAGCACCTCCGCGCCTCTCGTATTTGGCTGAAAGAAAGAAAACGGTGTGATCTTAAACTCCAGGCCGAGAAGTTTTTCATAGAAAAAGTCCTGTCCATAAAGGATGCGGGTCTCATCGCTCTTTACCACATCAGAAAGGGAGTCATTGAGGATGTGGAGTATACCAACAATCCGTCCCTCCAGCTCCAGTGAAAGCAATTCATTAACAAGCGGCTGCAGGTCGTGTTCTTCCTGGGTGGTCGTCACCAGATTCACAAGGATTTCCCCTGTCGTGTCTCCCCTGCGCAGCAGCAGATGCCGCAGATAGCCCATGTGCTGCATCTTCTTATAGTAGCTGACATGCCTCTTTCGGAAATACTCCAACACACAGACAAGGATATGATCCATGTCCTCGTGGACCAGTTTGCAGTCCGCGGCAGTGAGCACATCATATGTACTCCCCTTTTTATGAAGCCCCAGGGAAAGCGGTCCGTCCTTGTACTCGTCCCCAAAAGAGAACTCCATCTTATTTCGGTAGCCGAACTCCATCGGACTTGCCTTCACACCCTCAAACACATAGCCGCCTCTCACCGCCTCGTCCATGAGCCGGCGGACCTGACCTTCCTTCATTTTCATCTGTACCTCATAGGACATCGTCTGGTACATACAGCCCCCGCATGCCGGAAAGATGCTGCATACCGGCTGCCGCGTTTCCTGGGGAGATTTTTCCAGGACTTCAAGGAGCCTTCCCTCTGCATTCCCCCGCTTGAACTTGTTGATCACAAAACGGATTTTTTGTCCGGGGATACCGTTCTTCACCGCAACATATTTTTCTTCCTCCGGAACATACACGATCCCTTTATTGGGGAAATCCACCCTCTCTATGATACCTTCAAAAATCTGCCCTTTTTTCATCTTTTCCTCCCAGCTTTTAATACATTCTCCCCGGGAAGCTCATCCCATTCCCAAAGAAGTATGATCCGGTTCCCATGACCCGGTCCACAAATCCTTTACGACAAAACAGGCAGGGTGCTGTTTCCCACATCCTGCCTGCTCTGCTCTTTTTCCTCTTTCCTCAGTCGATTATACCTGATCGTCTTCGCTGAAATAATCATCAAAGTCGTCATCAAAATCATCTTCAAAGTCTTCCAGATAATCTGGAGTGAAAAAACGATATACTGCATACGCGATTCCGGCAACCGCCGCAACTGCTCCTATGATCGCCAGCACCCATATCACTGTATTTTTCTGCTTTTCTGCCTCATTTTTATGAAGGATCTCACTCAACTTAGATTCAGCGATCAACTCTTCTATTTTGTTCATACCACACGTCCTTTCTCTGTCTCTGAGACAGTGTTTACTTTCTGATATTATACCACTAACATTTTCAGATTACTACTAGTTTATTCCAAAATCTTAAAATCAACTCATTAAAACAATATTACTGCACCTTCACCAGCTTAGCAAACATCGCAAACATCTTTCTTACACCGGCAGAGTCAAATTCTACGGTCACTTCTTTGTCTCTTCCGCCTTCTTTGATATCCATCACAGTTCCTTCTCCAAATTTCACATGGCGGACCCGGTCGCCTATTCCGTAGGACAAGGCGCCGCCTTTTTCTGCTGTGAGCTGACTTCCTTTCCGGAGAGCGGAGAAAGGCATCTTCCCGGCAGGAGCGGCATTAAACGCGGCTGCCCTTGTACTGTCAGTTGTCCTTATATCGCAGGCTTCCCTTGTACCGCCTGTTCTCCCGCCGCCGGTCTCCAGCAGCTCCATGGGAATTTCTCTGATAAACCGGGACATTTTATTATATTGGATATCTCCCCTCACCATACGCTTTCTCGCACAGGTAAGGGTCAGTTTCTGTTCCGCGCGTGTAATCCCCACATAACAGAGTCTGCGCTCTTCTTCCAGTTCCTCCGGGTCATCTCCTGTGATAGTCATGTAACTGGGGAACAGTCCGTCCTCCAGCCCCGCCAGGTACACCCTGGGGAACTCCAGGCCTTTTGCGCTGTGCAGGGTCATGAGCACCACATAATCCTGGTCCTCATCCAGACTGTCAATATCCGCCACAAGAGCCACTTCTTCCAAAAATCCGCTGAGTGTTGCCGCCTCATCCCGGTCCGCACAATCCTCCTCATAAGCCGCGGCCTTGCTGACCAGTTCATCGATATTCTGTATCCTGGCCTCGGCGTCCTCCGGGTTGTCCGCATCCAGATTTTCAATGTATCCGGTCTTCTCTATCACCTCATTTAACAGGTCTGTCAGGCTCTCCCGCTCCGCCTGACCCTTAAAATATTCTATCAAAGCTGCAAACGAATCCAGCTTTGACGCGCTCCGTCCCACTCCGGCGATCAGTTCCGGCGTCAAGAGCGCCTCATAAAATCCGATTTCCCTCTCCGATGCTGATTCCTGTATCCGGTTGATGGTCGTCAGCCCGATACCCCTCTTCGGCACGTTGATGATTCTGCGCACGGCAAGGTCATCTTTCCCATTATCAATGGTCTTTAAATAGGCAAGGATATCCTTGATCTCCCTTCGCGCATAGAAGTTAATGCCCCCCACGATCTTATAGGGGATGTTCATTGCCACGAATTTTTCCTCAAAGAGACGGGACTGGGCGTTGGCTCGGTAAAGGATGGCGCTGTCATTGTAAGCTGCCCCTTCAGAGATACTCTTCCTGATATCTTCTGCAATGAATTCCGCCTCATCGTAACCTGTATCAAACTGCCGCAGAGTGATCTTCTCGCCCTCACCGTTGTCTGTCCAGAGTGTCTTGTCCTTTCGGCCTTTATTGTTGCGGATCACGCCGTTTGCCGCATTGAGGATGTTTTCTGTGGAGCGATAGTTCTGCTCCAGCTTGATCACCCGGGCGTCCGGAAATTCCTTCTCAAAGTCAAGGATGTTCCGGATGTTCGCTCCCCGGAATTTATAAATGGACTGGTCGTCATCCCCCACGACACAGAGATTCCTGTACTTTCCCGCCAGCAGGCTGACCAGCTTGAACTGCACGGTATTCGTGTCCTGATATTCATCCACCATGATATAGCGGAACTGCTCCTGATAGCTCTCCCTCACATCCGTCTGTGTATCGAGAAGCTGCACAGTCCTCACCAGCAGATCATCAAAGTCCAGGGCATTATTAGAACGCAGCTGCGCCTCATACTCCCGGTATGCCTTGGCGATCTGGAGCTGCGCGAAATCTCCTCCCGCGTTCAGCTCAAACTCATCGGGCAGGATCATTTCATTCTTCGCGGAAGAGATGACCGAAAGAAGCATCCTCTCCTTAAATCGCTTCGTGTCAAGATCCACCTTGCGGCAGACCTCTTTCATCAATGTTTTCTGATCGTCCGTGTCATAGATCGTAAAACGGTTGTCATATCCGAGCCGGTCTATGTAGCGCCGGAGGATCCTGACACACGCGGAATGGAAGGTGCTGACCCAGATGCTCTCTGAGCCGAATCCCACCAGGCTGTCAACTCTCTGACGCATTTCACCGGCCGCCTTATTCGTAAACGTGATGGCAAGGATGTTCCAGGGATTTACCCCCTGTTCCTCGATCAGATATGCAATGCGGTGGGTCAGCACCCTGGTCTTGCCCGAGCCGGCCCCCGCAAGGATAAGAAGCGGGCCTTCCGTGTGGAGGACAGCCTCTTTCTGCGGTTCATTTAATGTATCATATATGCTCATCCGTATCTCCTTAAAATCCTGTGATCTGATAAACTTCACCCATCTGTCATGTTCTGATTCCTGTTTATTATCGAACATGTTTTCGCTAAAGTCAACCTTATTTTCCCTTTCTCAGAGACCGGAACCTTCTCCTCTATTTTTTCCTTGCCATCTGGTTTTTATTACTATATAATGAATACACCGAGGTGATAATATGAAAATCGACACAAATGATATACTGAACAGCATACTGGAAAGCCTGGATCATGTGGATTACATCCGGCCGGAAGAAATTCCGAACATCGACTTGTACATGGATCAGGTGACCACTTTCATGGACGAGCATCTCTTCTCCACCAAGCGCTACAGCGAGGATAAGATACTGACCAAGACTATGATCAATAATTACTCAAAGAACAATCTCCTGCCGCCGTCGGTGAAAAAAAAATATTCCAAGGAGCACGTTCTCCTTCTCATCCTGATTTATTATTTTAAAAGTATCCTTTCCATTAAGGATATCGAGACCATCCTGACGCCCCTTCGTGAAAAATATTTTCCCGAAGAAGGACCTCTCAGCCTGTCTGAAGTATACCGGGAAATCTGCGAGATAGAAAAATCGCGCATCGAGCCCATGAAAGCTTCGGTGAAGGAGGCATATGAAAAATCAGGACAGGCATTCCGGAATATACCCGAAGGAGAAGACAGGGATGAGCTGAGGCTTTTTGCCTTTCTGTGCAGCTTGAGCTTCGATGTTTATCTTAAGAAAATGATGATCGAGAATCTGATAGACGAGCTTGCATCCAAAAAAGAGGAGTGATCTCCCCTGATGAAAACTTCAAAATCTGAATCAGCCTTCAGGGACAGTCGAAAAATGTCTCTGCAGGCTGATTTTATGGGCGTATTTAAAGATACGTTCATGGCGGACGCATCCGGTTACCCATAAGATCCAGATTTATTTTACAGTGATTTCTGATGCAACATCCTTTACTCCATTGATCTGGAGCCTGACCCGGATCTTCCCATTCTCAAATTCATCCAGAGGGTACTCCAGCGGCTCTGAAAGATCAGTCACGTCCACTGACTCCGCCTTTTCTCCCTGGACAAGCCACAGGATGAGGCTGGCTCCCTCGGGGACCGAGCCGCAGGAAATATCCGCGTACAGTTTCTGTGTATGGGCATTCTCGATCTCCATCCGTCTTTCTTCCACAAACCCATCGCTGGCGCTCTTAAAGCTGAAATTCCAGACGCCGTCCCAGTAGTTACTCATACTCATGGTGATAACTCCCATGTTCCAAACCGTCTTATCCGATGACGGATCAGTATTCACATTCCCTGCTGTTGCCGCGCTTACAATGAACCCTGCCAGACATGCTATCATGAGCACAAGGCTTACCACTCCTGCGGCGATCAATTTTCTGTGATGTGTCCTCTGTCTTTGTTTCATCCCCATATCCTCCTGAATTTCAATATATGCCCCGCACTCCTCACAATATTTTGCCCGAAGCGCCACAGAATGACCGCATGCAGAGCAGTTGCGCCTGATCTCCCTCCGTCTGAGAAAATACAGCAGAAATCCGATCATCGGCGTAGCAAAAAAGATGATGATGACCCACAGCACCGGGTCGTCCCCTCGCTTTTTGCAGTCCTGATATACCCACGCGCCAAAGAACACGGACATGAGCAGCCAGAAAAAGAGTACGCCGAGCAGGAACAGCGGAAGAAGGATAGAAACACCGTCAAATCCCCCGCTCACCGCAAAAAACAGTCCAAAACTCCCGAAAACCAACAGTAAGATCACTGCCGCCGCGATCAGCAGCCAGCGGCTTTGCCCCATGGGATTTTTTCTGTTCTCTTTGTATGTCATATCCGGACGCCCCCTTTCTGTAAGTTGATGGCAATATTTCCCCTCAGATTTGCACGTTTCAATCCAATGACTGTGATGATCACGCCTGCAACCCCCATATATACGCAGCCCCCAACCGCCAGAGCTGTCACATACGGATTAATGCTCAGAAGATCCGCAGCAGCCCCCAGCATGGCAAACACGATCAGGTTCAGCAACATGGGCACATACCAGACAGAGACGCTCCGCCCTGTCTGCCTATTTCTCAACAGGTGCTCCCGCTCATAGAGCTCTGCCTTCAGCGCATTGTTAAGCTGTACCGGAGGCTCCGCTTCCGTGCGGACCGCAGCCCGAAGCAGCTCATCAAATCGTGTATCAAAATCTCTCTTCCCCATAACCGGCTTCCTCCAATCTCTTTTTTATCATTTTTCTCCCTTTAAACAGACGGCTTTTCACAGTCCCGGGAGGCGTCCCTGTCATCCTGCCGATCTGCTCCACCTTAAAATCAAAGAGGTAAAACAATGTCAGCGGTATCCGGAATTTTTTGGGAAGCGCCCCGATGATCCGGCTGATCTCCGCGGCCGTCTCTTTGCGGAAATAGTCTTGCTCCGGATCTACCCCGGATCGTATCAGATGCTCCTGACCTTCGTCCATACTCATACACGGCGCGATGGCGCTCCGCCGCGCCGCTTTCCTTCTGTCGCTCTTCCACAGATTGTGCGCTACGGAGAAGAAAAACGCCCTTGGATTTTCTTCCCAGTCAAGTGTGCGTCTGCTTTCCAGCGCTTTCAGAAACGTCTGCTGGTACAAGTCCTCCGCGTCCTGCCTGCTCATGCAGAGCTTCAGGCAGAACCGATAAATGTCCGTTCCGAACTCATCGATACACCTCTCGATCTCTCTCGCTTCCAAAGCCTCACCTCCGTTCCCTTTTTATTTCTCTATTCTCTCTTTATTTCTCCGTTCACTCTATATTCGCCGTCACTTTTGATCCGGTTCACTTTTTTTGAAAGTTTTTTTCACAAAACAAACCGGAGACCTGGCATATATCCATGCCGGTTTCCGGTTTTCTTATTTTACGATGTTCTGTTGTATGATCCGAACCCTTGGCCATCTGCCCTGATCGTCAGCCTTCCTTTTTATCGATTCGCTCAAACACCATGTCATATCCGTCATTCCCATAATTCAGGGAGCGGTTCACGCGGCTGATGGTTGCCGTCGACGCACCGGTCCTTTCCGCGATCTCGAGATAGGTCTTCTGCTCTCTTAACATCTTTGCCACCTCGAATCTCTGAGACAGCGAAAGCAGCTCGTTGATGGTGCAGATATCTTCAAAAAAAGTATAACATTCTTCTTTATTTTCCAGACTGAGAATGGCATTAAAAAGATAGTCCACTGCCTCTGTCCTGATCTTCTTACTCATAGAATACTTTCTCCTTTACAAGCCCCGCGGCATAAATCTGACCGGAATACAAGCGCGTGTGATATACTGCCACGGCTCCTGTCATTCCAAGTCACTACTATATTTTAGCACACTAAACTTTTAAAGTCCACCACTTTATTCATTCCGCCCCACCCTCCGGGCTTTTTCAAGTCAACCCGCGCAGTCTTATTGATCCGGGCAGGGCGCGCAAACGACCGGGAGGAGACAGAGCATCCTAAAAATCAAGGACCTTTCTCAGTCGATCCCAGTCTGCTGTCACCACCAGCTCATCCGGGAACCTGCAATACTCCAGCACTTCTCTGACATAAGTGAAATTCCCTGCATCCACATCCACATGGGCATCGCTCCCGGTGGTCACAGGAACCTCGTACTGTCTGCACAGGTCCAGCATAGTCAGTATATTTTCCCTTGTTCCTTTCCTGCTGCTCTGAGGCCGCATGGAAGAATTATTGATCTCAAGGAGAGTCCCAGTCTCCTTCGCCATCCTGACAAGGATTTCGTAATCAAACGGAAACCTGCCGTCATCCGGATGTCCGATGATATTCACATATGGCTTTTTCATCACTTCCACATACGCCCTGATATTTTCCTCCGGGGTATGATCCAGACCATAACACGGCGGATGAATGCTCGCCACAACGATATCCAGATCCATACATATCTTTTCCGGGAGGTCAATGTTCCCATCCGGATCCATGATATTGACCTCCGCGCCCATCAGGAGCCGTATCCCCTTCGCTTCTCTTGGGACTACATCCAGATTTTGAAAATAGAAAAGCCCGCAGGTCCCCGGCATCTCAGGCGCATGCTCCGTAAGCGCCAGGGCCTTCAGCCCCTTTGCCCTGGCTGCCGCCGCCATTTCTCTGATCGTGCTGTATGCATGCCCGCTTGCCAGAGTGTGGGCATGTGTATCTGCAATCATTTTCATATACATTCTCCTTTTCATCCTGTTTATCCATACATGCCGATTTGGAACGGCATCAACATAAAATTTCGTATGAACTGTAAAACAGTATATCACATTTTCCCGGGAATACAATTTTCCCGCCGGGAGATACTAACAAAAAAGCGAAAGCGAGGTGAAAATATTGCAAAAGAAATCCACAAAGCAGCTCATTGACGATTTTGACTATCTGTCCAACGCGGCTTCCACAATGGACTGTACCGGTCTGATCCCATCTCTCCCGCAGAGCGAAGACGAGCTGGAGTCTTACAATGACGTCATCCAGTACATGCCGCCCGCCGCCGCAAAAAAGACCGGGTCAGATAAGTCTGCTGTTCCCACGGAAAAATAACCTTCACTCAGCCTTTTTCAAAGGTTTCGACATAATTCGTGTAAATCTTGCACTTTTCGATCATATATTGCATTTTTTCATTGTTCTTGTGTCCTCAAAATGTTATAATATCCATGTTGTAAATTTGTCCAGCAAAAGAGAGGAGTATAGATTTATGAAGTGTCCAATATGTGGAAAAGAGCTTGAATTAAAGAATAAACAGATTGGCGCCAATGAAAACGGTAAGCCTGTCTTTAACGAATATGCCATCTGCCGTGACTGCCGGAAACAGTGGAATCTTGACAAGCAGCGCGCCAAAAAGGCGGCGGCTAAAAAAACAGCACAGAAAACGGAAGCAGCGGCAAAGCCTGCCTCCAAGGGGGATGCGGCAGCCGGGGCTCCGGTAGCCAGGGCAGCCACAGCAAAACCCGCACCGGAAAAGCCAGTATCAGAAAAGCCAACTCCAGCGAAGCCCGCGGCAAAAAAGCCAGCGCCAGCGAAATCTGCGGCAGAAAAGTCCGCGCCCGCAAAGACCGGCGCTCAGGAAAAGGGGGATTCCAGGACCGGTACACCGGCCCCCGGAGACCAGGCTGTTTCTGCGGCTAAAAAACCTGTGAAAAAACGCTCTGTACAGAATACGGCCGGGGATCAACCGGAAGAAAAACGTTACAGCAACATCCCACCGGAAAAAGTGCGTACAAAGCATGAGAACGCAGCCCGCAAGAGCTACGAGGACATGCTTGCCACCGGTACGATCGGCAAACCTGCAAAAAGGAAAAAGTCTCAGGAAGCCGATGAGACCCGCACGATAACAAAGCCCGCTTCTACGGAAGCTGAGAGAAAAAATACTTCTGCCAAGCCTTCCACTAAGAAACAAGAGTACGATGACTACAACGATTACGATGACGATTATTATGAGGACACACCGATGTTCAGGGCCATGCGCATCATCCTCGGCATTCTCTCTCTTCTCGGGTTTGGATACTTTATATACAGAGGCTTTGCCACCGGAATGTCCTCCACAACAGACAACGGAGTTACCGGCATGACCTTTGTCATACTTGCCCTGTGTCTGCTCGTTTCCGCGCTGTTGTATTTCATCACGATACGGACGAACAACATATTTGCATTCCTCCTGCCCATGGTCTTCTATCTGGGCAGTGCCGTGTTTGCATTCCTCAGAAGAGGGGATGACCTGCAGCTTTTTGTTGCAGCCGCTGCGGCTGCCGTGCTGGCTGTGGTATCTCTGATCCTGGCCATCACCTCAAGAGGCGGCGACGATTATGACGATGATTACGACGACTATGACGATGCGTTTGAGGATGATTACGCAGACGAGTAAAACTGGCAAACAAATAGAAGGATAAAGCATGATACCTGCCGAAACAGATCCGACTCCCGGACGGAACATTGGGTTCCTGTCCAAGCGGCACAGCTTCGGCAGGTTTTTCTATGCCATCCACGGTGCATGCGGAACTTCCCATACTTTTTCTTCATATAATACTAAGAAACCAAAATGACAGAGCTATATGGAGGAATTATGAAAAAGCGTATTTTAGCATGTTTAACTGCCGCTGCCCTCTCCCTGTCCCTTCTTGCCGGCTGCGCGCAGGATACAGATAAGGAGAAGGCAGCTCCTGAAAGTACTTCCTCGGAAGAATCCGGAGAAAAAGAGCCGGTAAAGGTCACATTAAACGAGGTCGCCCACTCAATCTTCTATGCGCCCATGTATGTTGCCATTGAGGAAGGCTATTTTGAAGAAGAAGGGATCGAGCTCACATTGGTATGCGGTTTTGGCGCGGATAAGACCATGACTGCCGTCATATCCGGCGAGGCTGATATCGGATTCATGGGATCGGAAGCGTCCATCTACACTTATGCTGAAGGAGCCACGGACTATGTGGTCAACTTTGCCCAGCTGACCCAGCGTGCCGGAAACTTCCTTGTTGCCCGGGAAGAAATGCCGGATTTCACCTGGAAGGACTTAAAAGGCCATCTTGTTCTCGGCGGACGCAAAGGCGGGATGCCGGAAATGGTATTTGAGTATATCCTGAAAGAAAATGGGATCGACCCTGAAACAGATCTTGAGATCAACCAGAACATTGTCTTTGGCTCCACTGCCGCCGCATTCGCGGAGGGACAGGGAGACTTTACTGTTGAGTTCGAGCCAGGCGCTACCACCCTGGAATCAGAAGGCAAGGGCTATGTTGTCGCCTCTCTCGGTGAAGACAGCGGATATGTTCCTTACACCGCCTTCAGCGCGAAACAGAGCTATATTGACGAAAATCCCGAAGTGATACAGGGCTTTACCAACGCTCTCCAGAAGGGTATGGACTATGTCCAGGCGCACACCCCGGAGGAGATCGCCAAGATCATCAAGCCTCAGTTCCCTGAGACCGACCTGGAGACCATCACGACCATCGTGACCCGCTACTATGACCAGGACACATGGAAAAGCAACCTGATCTTCGAAGAAAGCAGCTTTGACCTGCTCCAGGATATCCTGGAGAGCGCGGGCGAACTGGAAGAGCGTGTACCTTATGAAGATCTTGTGACTACGGAATTTGCATCCATTGCCGCGAAATGATAGTTTCGCACATTCCTCTTGACGTGTCCTCAGCCGGAATTATAATATTATTATATTCAGATAAATGCCGGACACAGACCGGCTCACAGACATATCTTTATTTGTGATATTGAGGAGTTTTTACCATGATCGATAAGAGACTTATCCCTGTGGGGGGATTAAAAAAAGAACCTTTTTCCGGAAGCCACAACGGCATGCGCTATCTCTTTCAAGGCGACGACGGAAAAGCCAGCACCACTTTTACTGTTTTTATCTACCCGGAACCCTGGTGCTTCGAACAGACCCCGGAGGATCAGATAGAGCAGGCAAATTTCCCTCTGTCAGAGGAAGGCATGGACCAGGCTGTTGCATGGCTTTTTGAGCGGTTTGAAGCAGAAAAAGAGCGCTGGCTGGACGCCGCAAAAGAAATGATGCACACAGTAAACAAAGCATCTGCCGGACAATAAAGTCCCGCTTTGGCCGGCAGGTCAGAAAGGACCGCAGACAGTAGGTTTTTATCCTGTCAGCGGTCCTTTTCCACACCTTTATTTTCTTTTAATAATTTTTAAGATTTCTTCCATATATTGTCACACCCGATTCACAATTCCCTGCTATGCTTAGTACATGAAAACAAGAGGACGATGGTTGTGTATATGTCTTTTATGCATGACCATCGGGCTTCGCCTAAACTTTACGATTCCGGGCTTCTGCCTCGGAATATTTTTTTGAGCCCGATGTTTACGACGTAATAATACATCCCGAGCAGGAGCGCTCCCGCCAGGACCCACGCTGCCGGGCTTGCCAGGCAGACTCCGGTATAACTCCTCTGCCCTGCCGCGATCACAGCAACAATCCCTCTCCCGGCCAGTTCGGCCACTCCTGCCATCATGGGCAGCAGGCCATAGCCAAGTCCCTGTATGCCATTGCGGTATATATTTACAACAGCCAGAGGAACAAAGAAAATCCCAACGCATTTCAGATAAATATCGACCGAATCCATGATAAGCGCCACGTCCTCTGACACAAAAAGATACGTCATGTATTTTCCCACCGTCATGACAAGCGCTGTGGCCGCAACGGAGTAGATCACGCCGAGAATGGTACATGACCTGAACCCCTTGCGGATGCGGGAGATGTCTCCTGCTCCCATATTCTGGGCGCCGTAAGTTGCCATCGTAGTTCCCATTGCGACATAAGCCTGGGTGACCACCTGCTCGATCTTGCTCGCCGCGGTGAAAGCCGCCACCAGCGTAGAGCCCAGGATATTCAGCGCGGACTGCACCATCATCGTTCCGATCGCGGTGATCGAATACTGGAGGGCCATTGGAACCCCGATACGAAGCTGCGTCTTCAGAAGCGCGCCGGCGGGATGCCAGTCCTCCCTCTTCATCCTCAGGACCGGCACCGCTTTTACTATGTACACAAGGCAGAGCAGCCCTGACACCCCCTGGGAAATGACGGTGGCCACTGCCGCTCCCGCTGTCCCCATATGAAAAACAATGATGAGGACCAGGTCAAGCACCACATTGAGCAGGGCAGAGAGGATAAGAAAATACAGCGGCACTCTGCTGTTCCCCAGGGCCCTTAAAATACTCGCGAGCAGGTTGTAAAGCATCTGCGCCAGGATCCCCGCGCTGATGATCATAATGTAAGAATAAGCGTCGTTGAAAATGTCCTCCGGCGTGTTCATCAACACCAGCCACGGCCTCATGAAAATCATAAATGCCGCTGTCAGGATGATGCCTATGATCAAAGAAAGGATTGCCGCTCCCGCCACAGTCTTTCTCATTGTCTCCATATCTCCCGCGCCGAACTTCTGGGCGGTCAGCACCGTAAATCCCGCCGTCATCCCCACTACAAATCCATAGATCAGGAACATGATCGTCCCGGTGCTCCCCACCGCGGCCAGCGCTCCTGTCCCCACAAACTTTCCGACGATCACCGCGTCCGCCATGTTGTAAAACTGCTGAAAAACATTCCCGAGAAAGATAGGTAATGTAAAACTCAAAATAATCTTCATCGGGCTTCCTGAAGTCATATCCTGCTGAACTGCTTTCATCTGTCTGCCACCTCTCATACTCCTGTTTTTCTTCTGAATCCTGGTTCACAAAAAAGGATATGCCATACCCGGACATATCCTTTCGGTCTGTTTTCCAAGTCGCCATTATATAGCAGATTTTCCCACTTGTAAATACATTTCTCACATTTTACTTATTTTTAAATCAGCCTTTTATCTCAAAAAGACTTTAGCCTATTAATAGCAACTATTTTATTATTTTAGAAATAATATTTTGTCCTCTCGGAACAGCACATAGTCAGGCAGACCTCTCTCATCCAGCTCTTCGATCCTCTCTCTCTGCACGAACCAGCAGATGCCGGGACGGAGATAGTAATTCCTCTCAAACGGAAGAAGCGCACTGCTCTCCAGATCAAACCGCAGCATATTTTCTCCGCGATCTCCCCATACAGGTACAAAGTCATGAGCGCGGTATCCGAACCACTGGATGTCTTCCGGGATCTCCCTCGTTGTGCGCAGAGTCACTCCCCAGTCATCAGCCTCCGCTGTATGGGCATCCACCCGGCGCACCCGGGAGAAATTCTTGCACCCGGTCAGGCGGGCCGCCTCTCTGCTCACCGGATTTCTGAAAAGCTCCTTCGTCTCTCCTGCCGCCGCGATGTGTCCCTCGTCTATAACAAGCAGCTCCCCGCTGAATCGGTACAGCTCGTCCCTGTTATGAGACACCATGATCACGGTCCCTTTATAATCCGCGAGCATCTCCATCAGTTCCTGCTGCAGTCTGTCCTTCAGATACATGTCCAGCGCCGAGAACGGCTCATCCAGCAGGATCACATCCGGCTCATACGCCATGATGCGCGCCAGCGCCACTCTCTGCTGCTGCCCTCCTGAGAGCTGTCCAGGGAGGCGCTTCTCCAGTCCTTCCAACTGAAACTTCTTCACCATCTCCCTCACCCGGGCTTCCTTTTCCTGCCTGCTTCCTTCCAGGCCAGCCGCAATATTCTTTTCCACAGTCATGGTGGGAAACAGGGCATAATTCTGGAACAGATATCCCACATTTCGTTTCTGCGGCTTCAGGTTTACCCTGCGCTCCCGGTCAAAGAGAGTATGCCCTTCTACTTCGATACGCCCTTCGTCCGGCGTCTCAATGCCGGCAATGCTCTTTAACGTCATGCTCTTCCCACAGCCGGAAGCGCCCAGGATGCCGATCCGGCGTGCTCTGCTCTGAAAGCTGATGTCCAGGAGAAAGCTGCCCAGCTTCTTCCGGATCTGTACCTCGATCGACACGGTCTACCACCTCCCGATATTTTTCATCTTTTTCCCTGAAATCAGGTTCATGAGAAAGATCACGACAAACGCGATGACCATGACAACCCCCACCCAGATCCCGGCCGTCAGGTAATCCCCATCCTGGATGACCATGGCGATCTTCTGGGATATGGTCCCTGTCCTGCCCGGGATATTCCCGGCCAGCATGGATGTTGCCCCATACTCGCCCAGCGCCCTTGCAAATGTAAGGATCGTCCCGGAAGCGATGCCCGGTCCCGCGGTGGGGATAATGATCTTCCAGAAAATTTTTGTATCCGACATGCCCAGCGTGCGCCCCGCATAGACCAGATTGACATCGATCTGCTCCATTGCCGCCCTCGCGTTCCTGTACATGAGCGGAAAGGCGATGACCGTGGCCGCAATGATGCATCCGAGCCATGTCTGGACTACCTTGAAGCCGAATTCTTCAAACAGAAATTCGCCGAACGGTCTTCTCCTGCTGAACAGGAGCAGGAGAAAGAATCCTGCCACAGTGGGCGGCAGCACCATGGGCAGGGTCAGGATGCCGTCAACGACCGCTTTTATCCCCAGGGATGCCTTCACCACCTTGCGCGCGGCAAATATCCCTAAAAAGAAGGAGATCACAGTTGCCACGATCCCTGTCTTTATGGATATGAACAAAGGGCTCCAGTCCAGTTCTTTTAAAATCTCCATCATCTCTTCCATCGTATTCTGTCCTTATTCTACATCCGTGTCAAAATAATAAGACTCAAACACTGCTTTTGCCTCATCTGAGAGTATAAACGCCAGGAAATCCTCTGCCGCCTTCGTCTGTGCCTCGTCCGCCTCTTTGTTTACCACGCGGGCGATCGGGTAGATCACGTTTCCGGTCAGATCATAGCTCACTGTCTGGAGGATATCCAGGTCATCCTCATATCCGTATGTATCAGAATAATAGGTGGTGCCCACCTCGCAGGAGCCCTCCGCGACTGCGGTGAGCACCTTGCTCACATTGTCCTGCTCGCTGATCTCCACACCCCCAAGAGCGTCTGAGATCTCCTGTGTGGTAATGGACGCCGGATCGTCTGTCTCCGGGAGCATGCCAAGATTGATGAGCGCCTGTCTTGTATACCTGCCCACCGGAACGCTGCCGCCTGCCAGGGCGATACTCTCTGCTTTGCCGATGTCTCCCAGCCCTGTGACCTGAGTCCCGCTGTCCTTCAGAGTGACCACGACAACCTGATTATTCACTACATTTGCCCTGGTCCCCTCTACCATCAAGCCGTCCGCTTCCAGATCATCCATCTGTTTCTGCGCCGCGGAGAAAAAGATATCGCACTCATATCCCTCCTGGATCTGTGTCAGCAGAGTCCCCGAGCTGTCCGGATTAAAAGTAATCTTTACATTCGGATGTTTCTCATTATACTTATCCGCCAGTTCTGTCATGACTGTGTTCAGGCTCGCCGCGATAAACACCTGAATCTCTGTCTCTTCTTCCTCTGAACCGGCATCTGCGGCCTGTGTATCTCCACTGCCATCCGCGTCGGCGCTGCTGCTGTCGCTCCCTCCCCCGCATCCTGCCACGGAAAATACCATACCCGCCGCCATCATCGCTGCCAAAAGCTTTTTCTTCATTCTTTTATCCTCCTTGTCTGCGTACGCACATGTGTGCCGGAAAACTCCCTGCCAACACATCTTTCCTTTAAAGATTATATTCGATTGCTTTTTGAAAAGCAATCGATTTGCTGTGAAAGACGGCTGCTTTGCCTGCTTTCGAGCGCCATAACAGCCGTCTCTGAAAATCTGCATGTCACTTGAAATCTGAAATAACGCTGTCAGACTTCACTGAAAATTCCGGCGGAAGATCTCCCTGTATTTTTGTTCCGCCAGCTCTGTCAGTTCCTTTTCAAAACGTTCATACCTTGACAGCAGCCTCATGCCTTCTTCGCTGACTCTGGCGCTGCCTCCGTTCTTTCCTCCCGGGCTTCGCTCGACGATGGTATATCCCAGCTCTCTCTCCGCCCGCTCCAGCATTTTTCTCCCTTTGCTGTAGGAAAGCCCCATCTTCTCGCATGCCTCCCGGACAGAACCCTCTTCCCGGATACATTCCAGGAGCATCCTCACTCCCGGCCCGAAAAACGGCTCCGTGCCCGCGAGCTGGACCTTGATCCTGGGACGTATCTCCCCGCTCCTGCTCTTTTCAGCCATGGCTATTTCACCGCCTTCTTCTTTCTCTCATAAGGCGTATTTGCCAGCGGAAGCTTTGTCTGGAACTCTCCGCTCCACTTATAATACGCGCCGGCCACAGCAGGCGCCGTGGGGATGGAGGTGATCTCTCCGATGCCGATGGCTCCGTATCCCACCTCAACACCGGGTTTCTCTATGATGATGGGCTCTATCTCCGGCGTTTTGTCTGCCTTGAAAAGCCCCAGCGTGCCGTAGCGCGATACCGGATATCCGTCTTTGATCTCATACTGCTCTGTAAGGGCATAGCCCAGGCTCATGACCACGCCGCCCTCGATCTGCCCCTCCACGCTGATGGGGTT
Source organism: Candidatus Mediterraneibacter intestinipullorum (assembly GCA_019118665.1). Taxonomy (GTDB): domain Bacteria; phylum Bacillota; class Clostridia; order Lachnospirales; family Lachnospiraceae; genus Mediterraneibacter; species Mediterraneibacter intestinipullorum. The sequence goes on along the minus strand of DWYM01000009.1, from coordinate 7,516 downwards.
GACCGCCTTGCCTACGTCATGTGCGGCGACCACCTTCTTAATGGTGCCATCTTCATTCAGCACGCACACCTGAGTCGCGTATCCGTAAGCCACATGGGACACCGGATTGGGTACATCGCTCCCCATCTTATCTGTCCTGGCAAGATATTCGCCTATGTAGTCTCTGCCTTCCAGATCCTCTAAAGCGCTGCCTTTCATATCCTCCATAAGCTTCTCGCAGGCGCGCTTGGCCGCTTCTCCTGTGATCAGTGTCTGTCTGGACCCGGACGTGGTCCCGGAATCCGGAGAGTTGGATGTGTTCGGGCGGCAGTATACGATCTTGTCAATGCCCAGCCCTGTCGTCTCGGACACAACCTGGGTCAGCACGGTTCCCAGCCCCTGACCGATGCAGGACGCCCCTGCGTGGATCTCTACTTTCCCATCCCTCACCAGAAGCCGGCAGCGCCCCCAGTCCGGCAGTCCCACGCCCACACCCGCGTTTTTCATAGCACAGGCGATCCCCGCGTAAGGCTCGCTCTCATAGACTTCTTTTACCGCCTCCAGCGTCTCCGCCACTCCGGTTGAAGAATCCGCGATCTGTCCGTTGGGAAGCACCTGGCCCGGACGGATGGCATTGCGGTAGCGGATTTCCCACGGCGAGATGCCGACTTTTTCCGCAAGAAGATCCAGGTTCCTCTCCGAGCCGAAGCAGGTCTGTGTCACCCCGAAGCCGCGGAACGCCCCCGCAGGAGGATTGTTTGTATACACTGCCCTCCCATCAATGTCAATGACCTGGAAATTATACGGTCCCGCCGCATGGGTACAGGCTCTCTGGAGGACTGGTCCGCCCAGGGAAGCGTATGCCCCCGTATCGGATACGACCACTGCCTTCATGGCGGTCAGATAGCCGTTCTCATCACACGCCGTGGTGATGTCCATCCACATGGGATGGCGCTTCGGATGTACGACGATGCTTTCCTGCCGGGAGAGCTTCACCTTCACGATCCGTTTCGTCAGATAGGCGAGCAGCGCTGCGTGGTGCTGCACGGACACATCTTCTTTTCCTCCGAATCCGCCGCCTACCAGCTTGTTTTCCACGATCACCTTCTCAGGCGGGAGTCCAAGCATGATACAGCACTCGTGCTGGGTATCATAGGTTCCCTGATCCGAGGAGTAGATAAACACGCCGTCGTCAAAAGGCATTGCCACCGCGCACTCCGGCTCCAGAAACGCATGCTCCGTCCACGGCGTCTCATAGTGAGTGGTCACTTTATACTTTGACTCTGCGATCACCCTGTCCGCGTCCCCTCTCACGAGATGCTCATGCGCCAGGATGTTCCCGTCCGCATGGACAAGCGGCGCGTCCGGCTTCATGGCTTCAAAAGGATCCAGCACCGGGTCCAGCACTTCATAGTCCACTTTCACCTTCAGCTTGGCCTGTTCAAGGATATCCTGGTCCTCCGCCACCACAAGGCAGATAGCGTCGCCGAGATAATGCGTCACCTTTCCCACAGGGATCATGGTATCCCAGTCATGCTTCAGATGCCCCACCTTCACCTCTCCGGGGATGTCATCCGCCGTGAATACCCCGATAACTCCGTCCATGGCAAGCGCCTCTTCCGCATGGATGGCAAGCACCTTTGCCCTGGGATACTCCGAGCGCACTGCGCTGCCGTAGACCATGCCGTCCAGGTAGATGTCATCCGGGTATTCCCCGGTACCCAGCACCTTCTCCCTGGCATCGACCCTCTGGATCGCCTGGCCGACATTGACGGCTCCGCTCTCCTCATGTACCGGGAGATCCTCCCGAAAGATCTTCGCGCTTAGGAGGATTCCGTCTATGATCTTTTTATATCCGGTACAGCGGCAGATATTATTCCGGATAGCAGCCACCACTTCCAGCCTGGTGGGATCCGGATTCTGGTCGATCAGCCCTTTCGCGCACATGACCATGCCCGGGATACAGAACCCGCACTGCACTGCCCCTGCTGTGGCGAACGCGCAGGAGTAGACTTCCTTCTCCCGGCGGCTTAGTCCCTCCACCGTGACGATCTCTTTTCCCTCCACTTTAGACAGCATTGGGATACAGGCGCGGACTGCCTTTCCGTCCACAAGCACAGTGCAGGTCCCGCAGGCTCCCTGGCTGCATCCGTCCTTTACAGAGGTGAGATGCAGATCGTCCCGGAGGAAACGCATCAGCTTTTTATCTTTCTCCACTTTGTATGTCTTTCCATTCACCAGAACCTTAATCATAGGCATTCTTCCTTTCATAGACTTTCTAAATCTTCCCGCCTGTCCACATCGGTGAGTTCTTCCGCTCCGGTCTCCACCACCCTGATCCTGTCCCTGTACTCGCTCATGATCCGGCGCCCGCCCACATCCCCTGTGAGCTTCTCAAGCTCAGAGAAATACTGGCGGTCCCACAGAACCGGGTTTCCGGTGCGCCCAAAGCGGCCCGCGCATACGATGCTGCCCGGATGAAGGACCGCTGTATTAAATATCCTCTGTATGGTCGAGGTCTCAAGTCCCGGCTGGTCGCAGACGGAAAAGAGGACGCCCCTCAGGCTGTCTTCTCTCCCCTCATAGGAAAAAGCTTTCTTCGCCGCCTCCAGCCCCAGACAGAGCGACCTTGCGATCCCCTTCTCAGGCTCCTTGTTTTGCACGGACACAACGCCTCTCTTCTCCGCGGCTTCCGCGATCTGTCCGTCGCCGGTCACGATAAACGCCGGAAAAGAGGAAAACGCCTTCACCTTATCCAGCATATGTTCGTAAATAGGCTTCTCCCGAACCATCGCCAGGAGCTTGTCGCCTCCGAATCTTGTTCCCGCTCCCGCGGCGAGTATGACGATGGCATATCTGCCCCTCATTAATCCAAAGCGGCTCACCGCCTCCAGCACGCCTCCCCCGATGGCTCTCGCCTTATCAGAAATGGTGTAGCAGTGGGACAGCTCTGCCCTTGCGTCAATGTCCCCTATCTTCAGATTCTCCGTGACAGCCGCGCCTTCCTGGAGCATGCCTCTGACGATCCCGCCCATCTGCGCGTATACCGGTTTTCCTCCTGTGAGGGCAACAACCTGCCCCGCCTCTACGAAGTCCCCGATCCTCACCTTGGGCTCGACCAGCCCGTCCGCCGATGCCCGGATGAGCCGCTCGATGGTATAGCCGCCCACATTGCCCGGAACGCCGGTATTTGGGATCGCGCTCCCCCGCCATATCACATTTCCCAGCGTATGTCCCCGCTTTGTCTCCACCACACAGTGGCAGTCGCTTCCAGCGGCAAACCCCGGCCCCACTCCGATGACAAAAGGAGCGTCCGTGATCTTAGTGCCGAGATTTTTCTTCGCAAGGATGGCGTCCACGACCACGTCCGGCTCATACCAGTTCCGGCACTCTGCCCCCGGATCCACCATCACCGGGATATCGCCCCGGTTTAAAACTTCACCGGCTTCTTCCTGAGAATCCACCTGGTATGCCTTCATCTCTTCCACTTCCGCACAGCCTTCGTAGACTGCCCTGGACAGGGCCACTGTCCGCCGCACTGTCAGGGGCTCCCGAATTTCTGTCATCAGGATCTGGTGTCCCGCGCCATAGAGCCTGGAAGCGATCCCTGTCGCCAGGTCTCCGGCTCCTTTGATCAGTATCTTCATGCTGTCTGTCCTGCCTTCCGTGAAATATTTCTTATGCTTTCTTTTCTCTGTTGTCCTTCTCCCTGCTGTCCGGATAAGAAGTGACCACCACTCTGGGAATGCCCCTTTTTTTCAGCTCTCTGCATATGGCAAGAGCATCCTCTTTTCTCCTGGTGTTGTCCGCTTTATTTAAAACGACCGTGTATGCCGCCCCTTCAGGGCATCCTTTTCTCCCTGCCCGGGGAGACGCCGCAAAAAGCGCAATATCCCCGGCAGTAACACGCTCTGTTCCATTTTTCCGCAGGAGCTTTTCCGCCAGTTCTTTTCGGAAGCAGACGTCCTCCAGCCTTTCTCCCACTGCATCCAGCCCATATACGCTCAGCACATGGGTCGTCCGCGGATGGAGCACCGGCTCATGTCCCGCCGGGACTTTCAGCGGCATCTTCCTGGCTCCGTCCGCCTCGATCAGCACCGGAACCCCCAGGGTCCATAACTGCTCCACAAATGCTTCCGGCAGACTGCCGAGTTTTCCCCCGGACGCGGGCATCCCTGTCCACACCTGCCCGAAACGATCCAGATTTTTCCTGATCTCACACAAAAATGTCCGTGCAGCTTCCCTCATCCGCGATAGACCGGCCGGGAAACCTGCATCCGGCGTCCCTCTGTAAAAATACGGCTTATTTTCTTCCAAAATATGAGTCGTCGTAGTAACGACTGCCCGCTGGCCCTGCTGTACAAATTCCTCCGCAAGCCGGCGCAGTGTGGTGGTCTTGCCGCCCGCGCCAACCGCCGAGACTACCGGAAATCCCATCGGTCCGCCGGATGACGCTTCCTGTCTGCCGGAATCCCCCAGGGGCATCAGCCCCAGTGCGTCCAGCAGGAAGGGCGCTTCACATAATCGATCTTCTCTGTAAATCCATATCATTTTATTCTGCTCCATGGCGGACATAAGTCCCTGCCTTTTCCACAAGGATCTTGCCATTCTCCGCCGCCAGCGTCCCTCTTAAGTATACCTGTTCCGCTCTGCCCCGGATCCCTGTCCCTTCCATGGGACAGTAATCACAGGCGGACTGCTGGTCTGACGCGCTCAGTGTCCACTCCGTATCCGGATTCCAGACAACGATATCCGCGTCCGCTCCGGGAATGAGCGCTCCCTTCCACGGATAGAGATGGTAGAGCTTAGCTGGATTCTCCGACAGATAAATGCACATCTGCTCCGCGGTGATCCGCTCCTCATTGACGCCAAACTGCCAGATGAGCGCCGGGCGTTCCTCTGCTCCCGGCATCCCGCAGGGTGTCTTTGCGAAATCCTCTGCCCCCGCAGTCTTCTGCTCTTTTGTAAAGCTGCAGTGATCCGTGGCAATGGTCTGGATGCGCCCTTCCCCCAACGCCCTCCAGAGCGATTCCCGATCCTTTTTCTTCCTCAGGGGAGGCGCGATCATATAATGTCTCGCCTCCTCCGGCGGAAGGGAATATTTTTCCTCATCCATCAGCAGGTACTGAGGACAGGTCTCCACATAGACTGTCTGTCCGTCTTCCCTGGCCCTTAAGATTTCCCGGTAGCCCACGGCAGTGCTCAAATGCACCACGATAACAGGGGTATCCACACATTTGGCGATCTTCAAAAGCCGTGATACAGCCTCTGCCTCCGCCTCTTCCGGGCGGGTCCATGGATAGTCGGAAACGTCCCTTCTGTTCCCTTTTTCCTTCTCCACTTCTTTCAGCCTTGCCTGGATGATCCCATGGTTCTCACAGTGAACCCCCGCGATGGCGCCCAGTTCCTTTAACCGGGCCAGGATCTGATACATGGTCTCGTCATCTACCATAGTGTCATAGGTCATGTACAGCTTAAACGACATGGTCTCCTTTGCCGCGATCTCTCCCAGTTCCCGGCTGATCTCTTCATTCCAGTCTGTGAGCGCCAGATGAAACGCATAGTCGCAGGAGGACTTTCCGTCTGCCTTTTTATGCCAGTTGTCCAGCGCCTGTCGGAGGCTCTCGCCTTTATACTGGGTGGCATAGTCAACGATGCAGGTCGTTCCCCCTGCCAGCTCCGCCCTGGTCCCTGTGTCGAATCCATCCGCGGTCACTGTGCCGCTGACCTCCAGCGCCATATGGGTATGGGCGTCGATAAAGCCGGGGAAAAGGAGTTTTCCCCTTACATCCACAACCTCCGCGTCCCTGAACTCCAGGTCCTCCCCCAGGGCAAGTATTTTTTCACCCTTGACCAGAAGATCCATCTTCTTCATTCCCTCACCGCTGACAACCGTTCCGCCCTTGAATAACCGTTTCATCACTGACCCCTTCTTTCTGAAATCTTCCGGCCCGGCCGAACACGAAAGAGGGCGGCACGGCCGGACCGACATAGTTGCTAGTCTCTCAGGAGATATCCGTAATCCCTGCACACTGTCTCCATCAGTTTCAGCAGTCCTTCCGGGATCCGCGTCTCTTCTCCCTTTGTCCATATATAAGTATCTCCGAAGAACCTTACCTTACACTTCACCGCTTCCCTGTCAAGCACTGTGAAGCCCTGGTTCTTGCTGTCCTCCATGTCCTTTTCATCAGCGAACAGGGTAAATTTATCCAGGTACGGCGCGCTGTCGTACGGACAGAAACTCTCACAGTTGCCGCACTCATTGCACATGTAGTCCACATGGATGATCTGGTGCAGCTCCATGCCCGGGACACGGATGGAAATGTTCGCCCTGTTTGGACATACTTCCACGCAGTTCTCACAGATGCCCTCACATCCGAGACACCGCCCGCTCTCTTCCTTATCCTCTCTCCCATCGGTAAGGTTTCCTCTTCTATTATACACGGTTTCTTCATCTGTTTGTGAAACAATATCATCCGCCAGACTTTCTCCGATGACTGCCTCTGCCGCTTTGCGTCCGTCCCGGATGCCTTCTACGACAGTTGCGGGACCTCCGAGCCCGTCGCCCACTATATAGACGCCTTCAAGATTAGTCTCGCATGACTCTTCATTCACAAGAGCACGCCCCCTGTCGTTTACATGGATGCCATTGTCCTTGTAAAATCCGGTGGGAACTTTCTCTCCCACTGCAGCAATAACAGTGTCTGCCGGGATTTCTTTTTCTTCATCTGTCTCAACAACGCCTCTTCTTCCGGACGCGTCATAATCTCCCAGCTTCATCACTTTACAGAGAAGTTTTCCGCCTTCTAACTTCACCGGTGAGAGCAGTTCCATAAACTCAACTCCGTCTTCCACAGCCATTTCCAGTTCTTCCTCGTCCGCCGGCATATATCTCTTTGTCCTTCTGTATACAAGGTAAACGTGCTCCACACCTTTCGTGCGTTTCGCCGCTCTGGCGGTATCCATCGCCGTGTTTCCTCCGCCGATGACCACCACATTTTCCCCGATATCCAGATCACCGTCCTGTGCCTTAAAATCAGCCAGGAATTCAAGCGCATTGACCGGATCGCCTTTTTCCAGCCTAAGCCTGCCCGGCTCAGAAGCTCCCACGGCAAGGATCACTGCCGTGTATCCGGCATTCTTCAGCATGCTGATATCCGTGATCTCTGAATTCAGATAAATGTTTACGCCCAGCTTCTCAAGAAGCGCCGCGTCTTTGTCGATGGCATTCTCCGGGATACGGAAGCCGGGGATCACATGGCGCACCACGCCGCCCAGAGCGCCGCTCTTCTCAAACAGCGTCACATCCATGCCTGCTCTTCTCAGGAAATAAGCAGCCGCCATTCCTGCCGGTCCTCCCCCGACTACCGCCGCCTTTCCGGGTCTTGTCACAGCCGGAGCCGTGATTTTCCCGATCAGAGCGTCATAGCCGTTCTCAGCCGCGATCTTTTTCATCTCACGGATATGTACAGAATCCTCATAAAAATTGCGGGTACACTTTCCCATGCACGGGTGGGCACAGATCGTTCCCGTGATG
>DWYM01000084.1 GCA_019118665.1 Candidatus Mediterraneibacter intestinipullorum | reverse complement strand
TAAGAGATACATCTGAAAGAAAAAGGAGGCTTACATATATGCAGGCACAGACAAAGGAAAATCCGATCACTCACGGAGTTATCTGGAAACAGCTCCTTCTTTTTTTCTTCCCGATCCTGATCGGGACATTTTTCCAACAGCTTTATAACACCATCGATTCTGTCATCGTGGGACAGTTTGTGGGAAAAGAGGCCCTTGCCAGCGTAGGCGGGTCTTCTGCTCAGATCGTTGCCCTGGTAGTAGGCTTCTTCACCGGTCTGTCCTCCGGCGCCGCGGTCACCATCGCCCAGTTCTTTGGAGCCCGGGATGATAAGTCTGCCAATCAGGGGCTGCACAACGCCTGCGCCCTCGCGCTCGCGGCCGGCGCGCTGCTCACAGTGATTGGGATCGCTCTGACGCCGGCAATGCTCCGGCTGATGAACACTCCGGAAGACATTATCGGCGATTCGGTCATCTACCTGAGAATCTACTTCGCAGGCATTGTTTTTGTGCTGATCTACAATATGGGCTCCGCGATCCTGCGCGCCACAGGTGATTCGAAACGACCGCTCTATTACCTGATCGTGTGCTGCGGCATCAATATCGTGCTGGATATCCTGTTTGTGCTCGGCTTCCGTATGGGAGTGACAGGGGCGGCTGTCGCCACACTGATCGCTCAGGCAGTGAGCGCGCTTCTGGTCATACTGAAGCTGATGCGTTCCCGCGGGATCCTCAGCCTCTCGCCGGGACAGATCCGGTTCCATACGCCGATGCTGAGGAGCCAGCTCAGGCTGGGGCTGCCCACAGGCTTTGAATCCATCCTTTTTGCCATCACAAATATCGCCATCCAGTCCGCGGTCAACACATTTGGAACAGATGCCTCTGCCGCCTGGTCAGCTTTCGGCAAGCTGGACGCGATCTTCTGGATGGTCAGCACCGCATTCGGCATCTCCATTACTACCTTCGTGGGGCAGAATTACGGCGCCGGGAAAATGGACCGGGTGCGTAAAAGCACACGCGTCTGCCTTCTGATGGATCTGGTCGTATCCACGCTCCTCGTGGTCTTCCTGATCATTGCCAGGGTATTCCTGTTCCGTCTGTTTACCCCGGACGCTGAAGTGATCCGGATCGGCTGCGACATGCTCCTCCTGATCACTCCATGGTATGTGATATATGTATTCATTGAAGTGCTTGCGGGGTCGCTCCGCGGTATGGGCAATGTAATCGTGCCTGTGGTCATCACCCTGGCGGGAGTGTGCATTATGCGCATCATCTGGCTCGCCGTCGTGATGAAAGTGTCTCCTACGCTTTCCGCCATCATCTTCAGCTATCCTGTAACCTGGATACTGACCGCTCTTGCATTCATCCTGTACTATATATCGAAAGAGAGGCAATATAGCGGATAGAATCCCTTCACAATATCAGACCGCAGCGGAAGATACTCTCCCGCCGCGGTCCTTTTCTTAAAACTTCAGGCACGCCTTGAACTGATCGCAGTCGATCTTAATGTCAAACTCACCGCCCAGAGCTTTCGCATAAGTGCTGACGATCGCCAGACCCAGACCGCTCTCTTTGATCCGGTCATCCATATCCGCAAATATCTGCCCGATTAGCCGGTTCACCTCAAACTTCTCCGGATGCAGCTCTACGTTGCCGCTGCTGGCCTTTGCCAGATTGAAAAGGCTGTTGATCATTTCCTTTAACTTCTCGGCGCGCTCCGATATCACATCCACATAATCCCGGATCACATCGCTCAACTCTTCCTTTTTGATCAGTTCAAGGTACCCCACCATAGAAGTAAGGGGCGTCTTAAGGTCGTGGGAGACATTTGTGATAAGGTCCACCCGGAGCTGGTCGCTTCGGGATACCTTTTCTACGCTCTTCCGCTCGATCTCCAGAGCCTCCTCCAGCCGTTTTTGTCCCTGTTCCGCTACTTCTTCAAGCTTCCTGCGCACGTCCAGCTCCTGCTGCTCGTGGAGAAGATCCAGCTCTTTTCTTCTGAAGCGCAGCAACACTGCATACAGGAGAATAAACTGCACAAATACCGTAAAGAGCATAATATAGCCCGCCGCATAATTATAGTGCCATCCGCCTCCGTTCCACACGCCGCCGCTCACAAGATGCCACAGGTACCACAGAGCGCATAAAAGCGCCGCGCCCCCGGCCTGGCAGAGCCTTCTCTCCACCGTATGTGCGGTCTTTTTCCACGCCTCATAGGGATCCTCCTCAGGCATCCACATACCGCCGAACAGCCGTTTCAGCAGTGCGTTGAAAATAATGATCAGACCTGCTCCCATAAACAGATTTCCCAGGACTCCCAGGAAAATGGCCTCAGCGGTTATATGCCATGTTCGGTATACAATGACGGAGTAAAAGAGTGCAGCTCCAATGAACAAAAGCAGCGCTCCCAGTATATATATCTCCTGCGTCAAGTGAAGCTTCAAAAATCCCTGTATCTTCTTAACTGTATTTTTCCATTTTGTAGCCAATTCCCCACACCACCTTTACATATCTTGGTTTTTTCGTATCAATCTCGACCTTCTCGCGTATATGTCTGATATGCACCATGACCGTGTTCTCCACAGTATAGCTTGCAGACTCCTGCCAGACATTTTCATAGATCTGTTCCGCCGAAAACACCTGTCCCGGATGTTCCATAAGGAGCTCCAGTATCTTGTACTCTGTGGCAGTCAGCCGGACCTCCTCCCCCTCGACGATAACGATCCGCTGCTTTTTATCCAGCACAAGCCCTCCGTTAACGATTTGGTCCGCTTCCGCCTGCGGCGCGCTCCCTCCCCACGCACGGTACCTCCGCTGATGGGCTTTGACACGAGCGATCAGCTCCGCCGGGTTATAGGGCTTTTCTACATAATCGTCCGCTCCCAGCACAAGCCCGGATACCTTATCGCTCTCCTCGGTCTTCGCTGACAGTATGATCACCGGTATCCGGGACTTTTCCCGCAGCTTCATAAGGGCTGACAGCCCATTGAGCCTGGGCATCATCACATCCAGAAGGATCAGGTCCACAGGATATTTCTCCATAGCGTCAAGCGCCTGCATCCCATCGTAGGCCTTCACCGCCTCAAATCCTTCATATTTCAGCAATTCACTGATCGAGTACACGATCTCCTTATTGTCATCCACTACCAGGATCGTTGCCTGGTCTCCATTTTCTTTTATGATTCCGCTGTCCATATCCGCCTCCTGCATGAATTTCTCTTAATCCTTACACTGCTGACTATAAACGCGCAGGGTTAAAAAAACCTCGATGTAAATCTTAAAAATTTCTTAGGGACAAAAACCAGTCCCTCTCCATTTTAAAAGAAACATAAAAAAAGTAAAGATTTTTTGACAGAACAAAAAACCTTTACTTTTTTCAAAACCTTCTATATATTTATTTCTTTACTCTATGGCTGTCTGCTTCACCCTGTTCAGTCCCTTTGACACTGTAGGGATGGAGATAATGATTATCGTGAGAACCGCCTCCACCAGGAGATAACTGTAATTATAGGCAATGGGATAAATGCTCCGCAAAGACCGTGGGAATCCATCCGGCATGTAGTCCATCCAGTACAGGTACCCGCCAAGTGTGTGGAACACGCCCCTGGCAAATACAGCCGCAATGTATCCCTTCAGCAGACCATGTCTGCTCTTCGCGAAGAATCCGGCAACGCCCAATGCGGCGAACGCCAGTATGTAGTCACAGCACACCTGGAAAAAGGACAGCACATACGGTTCCTGGATAAACTGAAGGATACCGTAGGCAAGCCCCACAAAGATCCCGGTCCCCGCTCCGTACCAGTTTGCCGCAAGAACGATAAAGAGCATGCTGCACAAAGTCGCGCTTCCTCCCCACGGCATTTCCCCAAGCCTGATATAAGACGTGATAAACGCCAGAGCCATCGCGGCAGCGCAGAATACAAGCTGCTTTGTAGTAAATCTTCTCTTTGCGGAATGCTTTCCCGCGAAATAGGATGCCGCCAGGAACAGCACGATGCCGGCAATAATAGTAAGCGCATACCCGGCGGCCGTCAGACTGCCCTCTGCATTAACAAATAATCCAGACATAATATAAAACCCTCCTGTTCTCAGATTGAAAACAAAAGGGCTCAAAAGCGCACTCATAATAAATCCCTACGCTGGCATTATCCAGATCAGGTCGTGGGTCGAAGTTCCTAACTTCCTCTCAGCCTGTCATACAAGCTCCCCTTGTTATCAATCTTATTAAATTGTCGATTTGTAACGAATTTTATTGTAAAGGTATTCACCGGAAAAGTCAAGGCTGATCTTCTCCCCGACGGCACCGGAGCGCATCTCCAAAACATTTTTCAAACTGAATTTTTATTTCCGCTGTGCCACGGCCTGATCCTTTTTCTCCTCCTTCTGTCTCCTCCGGTCTCATAACCTCCAGCAGGAACTTTCTCTGTTCCCCGGTAAGCGTCAGCTCCTCGTACCATGGCCGATCGCCTTTTTCTGAATATCCTGAGTACAGAAGATAGATAAGGACATTGGCTGTCCTCGCATGATCCAGGCGAAAATCTTCCGAGCCGTCCCCCACATGCCGCGCCAGCCCAAAATCGATCAGTGATACCTGTCCGCCGTCGTCCACTACATTCGCAATGCTGATATCACCATGCGCTACATTGCGGCTGTGCAGGTACTCCAGTATATCATAAAGCTGTGTTCCGATCCGGTATACCTCATCTGCCGAAAAAGTCTTTTTCTCATCAAACAGCCAGTCTTCCAGCGTTTTTCCTTCCATATATTCCAGTACAAAATAATATCCCCGGCGCTCATTCACCACACCGAGCAGTTCAGGCACCCCCGGATGGCAGAGACCTGACAGTACAACTGCCTCGTGATGGTTATTCGCTCTGTTTTTCCTCCACATACGCCGCCGGAACCGTTTCAGGACCACTTTTCTTCCCCGGGGATCATGGGCAAGAAAACAGACACCGTAGCGTCCTCTTCCTATGCGGGCCGCCACGGTGTATTCTGCGATTTTTCTTATCCGCTTCCGACACATCATCTCTGGACCGGTGTTCCACACTCAGAGCAAAACTTCGCTCCTGCCGGGAGGGGGCTCCCGCAGTTCGGGCAGAACACGGCATTGGACTCCATTTTCTCGCCGCAGGACAGACAGAACTTAGACCCTGCCGGCACAGAGGTACCGCACTTCGGGCATACCGACTCCCCGCCGGCTGAAGGAGCCGTCGGCTGGAATGCTCCTGGATTTGAGTAGCTCTGATTTGGGTAGCCCTGATTCGGATAGCCCTGATTTGGATAACCCTGCCCATAATATCCCCTGGAACTCCGGGAGCCGAATCCACTCCCCAGCCCGGAGAGCATTCCGAACAACCCTCTCTTTTTGTAGTGGGCTCCTCTCATATTGGGATTAGGGTATCTTCTCCTGCTGCTGGAATGTGAAAAAAAGCCACTCATAATTTATTCCTCCTACTGTCTGATAGTTGTACTCAATATACCGTAATCCTCTAAAGAATGGCAAGTAAAGACAGATAATTTTCACAGTTTCTTTACATTGACGCTGACCATCCATTTCAACATACATGGCCATAATTAAAAACAATATGACAGTGAGAAATATGTTATACTAAACAACAGATTCAACAAGGAGGTCCTTAATGTTATGAAAATCATTTTTTTAGACGCCAGCACTCTTGGCGATGACATTGATTACGCCCAATTCGAGAAGATGGGGGAAGTCGTAAAATATCCTTTTACCTCTTCTGCGGAAGTCCCGGATCGGGTAGCAGACGCAGACGTAGTAGTAGTGAACAAAGTCCTCATCAATAAACAGACTATCTCAACCGCAGAGAAGCTGAAACTTGTCTGCGTTGCTGCCACAGGGACGAACAATCTCGACAAGGATTATCTTGCAGAGCGTGGAATCGCGTGGCGCAATGTAGCCGGATACTCAACGGAATCCGTGGCACAACACACATTCGCAATGCTGTTTTACCTTTTGGAAAATCTGCGCTATTACGATGATTATGTTAAAACCGGCGGCTATATAAACGACCGCATCTTTACTCATTTCGCCTGCACTTTCCGGGAACTGAACGGAATGACCTGGGGAATCCTCGGTCTTGGGACGATCGGACGCAGGGTCGCTGACATTGCGCGAATGTTCGGAGCAAGAGTTATTTATTATTCCGCATCTGGCGCGCCTGCACAGAACGGATATCATCAGGTAGATTTCAATACTCTGCTGGCGGAATCTGATATTTTGTCCATCCACGCTCCGCTGAACGAATACACAGAAGGTCTGATGAATGCGGAGGCATTTCATAAAATGAAATCCAACGCCATCTTGCTGAATACCGGAAGAGGTCTTATCATCAATGAGGCTGATCTTGCTGATGCCCTGAACTCAGGCGTCATCGGAGCGGCGGGTCTGGATGTGCTCTCCGTGGAGCCCATGGCAAAAGACAGCCCATTTTTAAATGTCATAGACAAGAGCAGGCTGTTCATCACCCCGCATATCGCATGGGCCGCAGTGGAGGCGAGACAGCGGCTGATGAAGACCATCGCCGGGCAGATCGAGGAATTCATAAAGGGAGAATAGCCTCAATGAGCAGCTCACCTCGATTCCGCTGACGCTCCATCTCGGTCGTGGCATTCGCCACATGGAAAATAAGATAGAAGGTCTCCGGGAAATACAAGCATTTCCCGGAGACCTTCTATCTTATTTTCCGCGCTGCTCATTGCTGCACGAAAAAAACCGCCATCCCCGCGGCTTCTCATCCGCAAAAACAGCGATTTCCAAGTGCGCGATCAGGGGTTCGAACCCTGGACACCCTGATTAAGAGTCAGGTGCTCTACCAACTGAGCTAATCGCGCTTTTCTCTTTCCCTCATCTCCAATAGATGACGCAAGTGATATTATAAACGACCCATTTCTAAAATGCAAGTATTTTTTTAACAATCTCGTTTCTTTTTTCTTTCGCCCCCATGGCACAGTCCGGAATTCAATATCTTGCACACCTCCTGCATGGATTTTCTGATGCACAAAAGATGCCTGTTCAGGCATGGTCTGCAATAAAGCATTTCTGCCACACACGTTTTCCAGCATTTTCTCTTCATCGACATTCCCCGCCCCATGAAATGACTATATCCTATTATATGCCGGACGTACTCAAAAGGTTCTCTTCTTTATTATCTTCGCACAGCAACAAATTTATTGATCGGATTTCCACGCTGTGAAAATTTTTCTTCGTATTCTGTCATGATATTGTCTTTATTCATTTCCTCATTGTGATGCAGATCATAGGTAAACGCCTGAACCGTCCATGCGGCTTCTTTGAGCTGCCCCAGGGAGAAATTAAAAAGCGCGGTGTTGTCTGTCTTGAACTCCACTGCGCCGCCCTGGGGCAGTACCTTCTCATACAGTTCCAGGAACTCCACAGATGTGAGACGCCGTTTTGCGTGCCGTGCCTTCGGCCACGGATCAGAGAAGTTCAGATAGATCTTCTCCACCTCACCTTCTGCGAACACATCCGCGATATTTCTTGCATCCATGCAGACAAACCGGACGTTTTTCAGCTCTTTGAATTCTTCCGTATCAAATTTCTCTACAGCCCGCAGCAAAACGCTGGAGTAACGCTCGATCCCGATGAAATTGATATCCGGATGTGTCTTTGCCATATTCAGGATGAAGCGTCCCTTTCCCATGCCGATCTCAATCCGGATCGGTCTTTTATTTCCAAAAACCTGGCGCCAGCATCCCCTCTGGTCTTCGGGTCTTTTTATCACAGCGTGATGAGCCTGGATCGTGCCCTCTGCTCTCGGTATATTTCTCAGCCTCATGAATAGTCCTCCCCTTATCTAACAAAACTAAGTACAGGTTCTATTTTGGAACTCTTTCATAATAGCACGAAATCAGCGTTTATGCGAACAATTATGATGATTTCTTTACTTGCTTTTTTTAAGAAAAGGTGTATGATAAAGTGTGTTAGCATTTTCCCACAAACAGGAGGCATTCTATGGACTCTATTATAAACAAATTGACGGAAATCGAAGATGCCGCATCAGCCATCGTCACACATGCTGAGGCCCAGAAACAAGCCCTTAACAAGGAGTACAATGAGAAGCGCAAAGCTTTTGACGAGGACATTGAAAACCGGACGCAGGAGCGCCTCCGCGCTATCCGCGAGGATCTGGCGAAAAATACCGCCGGTATCCTGGACAGCCAGAATGACGCCAGCTCTGAGACCATCCGGGCGCTTCACAAAGAATATGAAGAAAAACATACAGAATACGCCCATGAGATCCTGCGAAGGATCACCGAGGTGTAGCCTATGGGAAATTTACTTGAATACAGCGGGATCGTGACGAAAATCCGGGCTATGGGGGCAAAACTGCTGACACCGGATCAGTTCACGGAGATCGCGAATTTGGGGAGTGTCCCCGAGATCGCGGGCTACCTCAGAAAGAACACGGCGTACGCGGATGTCCTGGAGGCGCTGGAGGAACATCAGCTCCACAGAGGCAACATTGAAAAAGTTCTGATCCAGTCCCTGTATCACGATTACACTAAAATTTACCGGTTCTGCGGCCAAAAACAGCGTCGGTTTATGAAACTGATCCTGAAAAACTACGAGATCGATCTGATAAACTATTGTCTGCGCATTGTGATAAACCGATACAGACAGCCGTTTGACCTGAATTATAAAAAAACTTTTTTTGACCGCTATTCTCAGATTTCCATAGAGAAACTCATCACTTCCCGCACTACGGACGAACTGGTGGAAAATCTGAAAGGGACCGAATATTATGCCCCTCTGAAAAAACTGAAAGACTCACAAAACATCACGCTCTATGATTACAACCTGACGCTGGATCTTTATTTTTATACTTCTACATGGAAAGAACAGAAAAAGGTCCTGAACAAGCCGGATCTGGAGCTTTTCATGCGCGATCGTGGTTCGAAGATCGATCTTCTGAACCTGCAGTGGATTTACCGGGCAAAAAAATATTATAATATGAAGCCTGCGGACATTTACCTGATGCTCATCCCGATCCACTATAAACTGTCAACGGACCTGGTCAAGGAGCTGGTGGAAGCCCCGGGGCTGGAGGAGTTTGAGGCGGCCGTAGCAAAAACAAGCTATGCCCGCCACTATAATTTCCACCAGAAACTGACCATTGAACAGATGTATGCGGACTGTCTGCATTATCTGTACACAGTAGACCGCCGGCGGGATCCCTATTCTGTCGCTGCGATCAATACCTATCTCTTCCTCAAAGAGGAGGAAATCAATAAGCTGACGACCGCTATGGAATGTGTACGCTACGGCTTAAGTCCCGGCGAGACGCTGGCATACGTTGGAGGTAAGACCCAATGATCGTAAAAATGAAATTCATAAATATCTCCGGTCCGAGAAATGACATTGACCGTGTCACCGACCTGTATCTCTCCCGCTATGAGATCCAGCTCGAATCCGCTCTGTCTGAATTGAAGACCGTAGACAATCTAAGGCCTTTTGTAGAACTCAACCCTTACCGGGACGCTCTTGCAAAAGCAGTGCAGTTCGTAGGCTATCTGCCGAACGCGGATGATGTAGTCCCGGATACGAAAATGGGGCTTGACGATATGTTCGAAGTCGTGCGAAAGGCAAATGAAGACTATCAGGATCTTCAGGAAAAGAAAGAAAAACTGAAAAAGAAGATCGAAGAGCTTCGTGCGAAACAGCTGGTGATCGCGCCTTTTCGTCCTCTGGACTGCGATCTCCACAAGGTGTTGAATTACCGGTACATCACATACCGATTTGGACGAATCGCGGTGGAATTTTACCATAAAATGCAGAAATACCTCATGGATGACCTGAAGGCGATCTTTGTGGAAGGAGAGCGGGATGAAAGCTTCGTGTATGGGGCTTATTTTGTTTCCCCCGCTGAAGCGCAGAAAGTAGACGCGGTGTTCCGGTCCCTTCACTTTGAACGGATCGAGTTAAAGGACGAATTCGAAGGGACTCCTTCTTACGCTTATCAGTCTCTGGAACGAGAGATCGCCCAGATCAACCTGGAGATCGACGATCTGGATAAAGAGGCGGGCGAGATGCTCTCCGACCGCGCTCCGCAGCTTGTAGCGGCGCGGAACCGGCTGGAAGAACTGTCCAGCAACTTTGACGTTCGCAAGCTTGCCGCCCGCATGGAAGATAATCAGGAGGACTATTACATCCTCTGCGGATGGATGTCGGAAGAAGACGTCGAGAAATTCGTGGAAGAAGTCAAGGATGATGATAAGGTATTTGTCGTTGTGGAGGATGACCATGACGCCTACTTTGGAGAACCGCCTACTAAACTGGAGAACCCAAAGATCTTCAGGCCTTTTGAAATGTTTGTCCAGATGTACGGACTTCCGGCACATAACGAAATGGATCCGACCGTCTTCGTGGGTCTGACCTACTCCTTTATCTTCGGCGTCATGTTCGGAGATGTGGGGCAGGGACTTCTCCTTTTGATCGGAGGCGCACTTATTTATCACTTTAAGAAAGCTCCCCTTGCGGGGATCATTGCCTCGGCCGGAGTATTTTCCACGATCTTTGGATTTATGTTCGGCAGTATCTTTGGATTTGAAGATGTGATCCCTGCACTGTGGATGAGGCCCATTGACCATATGACCACACTGCCTTTCCTCGGGAAACTGAACACCGTGTTCATCGTGGCAGTCGCCTTTGGCATGTTCCTTATCATGGTGGCAATGGTGCTCCACATCATCAACGCCATAAAAAGCAAGGATATCGAGGGCACCTGGTTTGATCCCAACGGCGCTGCCGGCCTGATATTTTACATCGCGGTCGTCGTCACCATTGTCCTCTTTATGACAGGCAATCCTCTGCCGGGCGGCATCGTGATGGGTATTATGTTCGGCGTACCGCTACTGGTCATCCTCTTCCGGGAGCCCATCACAAGAGCCATCCAGAAAAGGGCTGATAAGATGGAGACCGGAAAAGCGATGTTCTTCGTACAGGGATTTTTCGAGATGTTTGAGACACTCCTGAGCTACTTCTCCAATACGATCTCTTTCATCCGTATCGGAGCATTCGCGGTCAGCCACGCGGCGATCATGGAAGTGGTCCTGCAGCTTGCAGGCGCGGAGAGCGGAAACCCGAACTGGCTGGGAGTGATCTTCGGAAACCTGTTCGTATGCGGATTTGAGGGCCTGATCGTGGGTATCCAGGTGCTCCGTCTGGAATATTATGAAATGTTCAGCCGTTTCTACAAGGGCAGCGGCCATGCATTTGATCCATATACAAAAAAGAACACAAACAAAAAACAGAAATAGACGCAGGCCTTTGTCCACTGCGCCAGACAGATAACAATCCCCGCGGTCGTGCGGGACAATAAAAATCAGGAGGATTTTACCATGACTCTAGCAACTAAAATCGTATTCATTACAGCACTGATCTTAAGCATCATCCTTCCGTTCGGCTATTACCTGCTCGGAAAAAACAAGACCAGAAAACGCTACAAACGCGCTATCGGTACGAACGCATTTTTCTTTTTCGGCGCTTTTACCCTGGCGTCCATCATGCTCCTTGGCGGCCCGGATGTGCAGGCCGCTGAGTCCGTGGCTTCCGATTCCGGCTTCGCCACAGGCCTCGGATACCTGGCTGCGGCGCTTGTTACCGGGCTTTCCTGTATCGGAGGCGGTATTGCCGTGGCAAGCGCGGCAAGCGCAGCCCTCGGCGCTATCAGCGAAGATTCCAGCGTACTTGGTAAGTCGCTCATCTTTGTAGGTCTCGCGGAAGGCGTCTGCCTGTACGGCCTGATCATCTCCTTTATGATATTAGGAAATTTGTAACACCAGTCAGCCGTGCTGCATTGAGCACTTGGTGAGGTCTTGTCGAGCCTAGTGCGAAAGCAGATACTCCGAACGCAGTGAGGATGTATCTTCATTGAGAAAAAAGAACAGACCGGGGCTTGACATGGGGAGAAGGAGGACAAAACCAGTATGAAAATGTATCTCATCAGTGATAACGTGGATACTTACACAGGCATGCGCCTTGCGGGTGTTGACGGCGTAGTCGTCCACGAGCGGGACGAACTGAAAAAGGCTCTGGAAGACGTGCTCACAGACAAAACCGTAGGCATTGTGCTCCTGACCGAAAAATTCGGGAGAGAGTTCCCTGACATTATCAACACTTTTCGCCTGGAGCGGAAGATGCCCCTTCTCGTGGAGATTCCTGACCGCCACGGAACCGGAAGACAGAAAGATTTCATCACCTCATACATCACTGAGGCGATCGGATTAAAACTATAAAAGGAGGGATTCCTCTTGACATTAGAAGAAAAGATTGCTGATCTGCGGATCACATCCATGGAACAGGCGCGCGCGGAGGGCAACGCTATCTTCGACTCCCACAGGGAGGCCCTTGAGAAAGTATTTGAAGACCATAAGGCGGAAGCTCTGCGCCAGTCTGAGACCCGCATCAAGGCAGAGACTACCAACGCGCGTCTCTCTCTCAACCAGGCAGCGGCAAAATCCCAGCTGGAGATCAAGCGGCGCCTGGGAAAGGTCCAGCAGGAGCTGAAGGACAAAATATTTCAAGAAGTCATGGAGCTTGTAAAAGATTTCATGAAGACAGAGGCATACGATGATTTCCTTATAAAATGCATCCGCCAGGCGCAGCATTTCGCCGGGCAGGATCCGGTAGTCATCTATATCAATCCCTCTGACGAGCAGAAGCGCTCTGACTTATCGGACGCCACCGGCATTCATCTGACCGTCAGCGCGGAGGATTTCATCGGCGGGGTGCGTGCTGTCATCCGCAGCCGGAATATCCTGATCGATAATTCGTTCAAGACACAGCTGCGAAATGAATATGACAAATTTATCTTCCTGGGAGGTGAGGGCAATGCTTAAGACCGCTGCAATCTATGGGATCAACGGCCCTGTCATCTATCTGAAGGGCAATACCGGTTTCTCTATGTCCGAGATGGTCTATGTGGGCAGACAACAGCTTGTTGGCGAGGTCATTGCCCTTGATAAAGATATGACGACTGTCCAGGTATACGAGGAAACAACAGGCCTGCACCCCGGGGAGGAAGTCATTGCCACCGGAAACGCGGTGTCCGTGACCCTTGCTCCCGGCATCCTGAACAACATCTTCGACGGTATCGAGCGTCCCCTGGAGCAGATTGCGGATTCTTCCGGAGGCGCATTTATCACAAGGGGCGTCAGCGTAGACTCTCTTGACAGGCAGAAAAAATGGCAGACACATATCACGGTGCAGAAGGGACAGTATCTCCATGGGGGAGACATCATCGCGGAAGTGCCTGAAACCCATGCTATTGTGCACAAATGCATGGTCCCTCCGGATGTAGAGGGGACCGTTGCGGAAGTCGTATCCGATGGCGGATATACGATCGACGAAACCCTCGTCACGCTGGAGCTTTCTGACGGTTCGAAAAAAGAACTGACCATGACGCAGCGCTGGCCGATCCGGACGCCCCGGCCCACCCACCACCGTTTCCCGGCATCTGTGCCGCTGATCACCGGACAGCGTATCATTGATACCATGTTCCCTATCGCCAAGGGCGGCACTGCTGCCATACCCGGCGGATTCGGGACCGGCAAGACCATGACGCAGCACCAGATCGCAAAATGGGCGGACGCTGACATCATCATTTACATCGGATGCGGCGAGCGAGGCAATGAAATGACGCAGGTTCTTGAAGAATTTGGCGAGCTGACTGACCCCCGCACCGGCAATTCTCTGATGGACCGGACGACCCTGATCGCAAATACATCCAACATGCCTGTTGCGGCCCGCGAGGCAAGTATTTACACCGGCCTTACACTGGCGGAATATTACAGGGACATGGGATATGACGTTGCCATCATGGCTGACTCTACTTCCAGATGGGCAGAGGCATTAAGAGAACTGTCCGGACGTCTGGAGGAAATGCCCGCGGAGGAAGGGTTTCCCGCATACCTTGCTTCCCGCCTGTCTGCGTTTTATGAGCGGGCAGGAATGATGCATAATTTAAACGGAACTGACGGCTCTGTGACGATTATCGGTGCAGTTTCTCCCCAGGGCGGAGACTTCTCCGAACCGGTCACGCAGAATACGAAGCGTTTCGTACGCTGTTTCTGGGGACTGGACAAGAGCCTTGCTTATTCCAGACATTTCCCGGCCATCCACTGGCTGACCAGTTACAGCGAGTATTTAAACGATTTAAGCCACTGGTATCAGGACAATGTCTCCCCGCAGTTCGTGGCCTACCGCAACCGGCTTATGGCGCTCTTAAACCAGGAGAGCAGCCTTCTTGAGATCGTCAAACTGATCGGAAGCGACGTACTTCCGGACGACCAGAAGCTTGTACTGGAGATCGCCCGCGTCATCCGCCTCGGATTCCTTCAGCAGAACGCATTCCATAAAGACGACACCTGTGTCTCCATGGAAAAGCAGTTCCTTATGATGGATACCATACTGTATCTGTACAAACAGGCCCGGACACTGGTGACCATGGGGCATCCTATGTCCGTGCTGAAATCAGAGAACATCTTTGACCGGGTCATTTCCATCAAATACGACGTGTCCAATGACCGTCTGGAAATGTTCGCCCAGTATCACAGAGACATTGACGCATTCTACCAGAGAGTGCTCGAAAAAAACGCGTAAGGAGGACCGGTAATCATGTCAATCGAATATTTAGGCTTAAGCAGCATCAACGGACCTCTCATCGCTCTGGAAGGCGTGCAGGACGCGTTTTATGACGAAATCGTGGAGTTCGTCGTAAACGGCACAGAGCGCAAGATCGGACGTATTGTGGAGATTTACGAAAACCGGGCAGTGATCCAGGTATTTGAAGGTTCTGAAAGCATGTCCCTGAAAAATACCCATACAAAACTCACCGGCCATCCCATGGAGATCGCCCTCGCCCCGGATATGCTGGGACGTACGTTCAATGGGATCGGGCAGCCCATTGACGATCTGGGGCCCATAGTCTCCACACTGAAAAGGGATGTCAACGGTCTGCCCTTAAACCCGGTGCGCCGTGAATATCCAAGAAACTATATCCATACCGGAATCTCCGCCATCGACGGTTTGACGACCCTGATCCGCGGACAGAAGCTTCCTATTTTCTCAGGAAACGGACTGCCCCACGACCAGCTTGCCGCACAGATCGTAAAGCAGGCTTCCCTCGGAGAAAATTCTGACGAGGAATTCGCTATCGTTTTCGCCGCGATGGGCGTCAAGCACGATGTGGCGGACTTCTTCCGCAATACATTTGAGGAAAGCGGAGTTGCAGACCATGTGGCCATGTTCTTAAATCTGGCAAATGACCCGGTAGTCGAGCGTCTGATCACTCCGAAAGTCGCGCTGACCGTGGCGGAGTATCTTGCCTTTGAGCAAAACATGCACATCCTTGTCATCCTGACGGATATGACCTCTTTTGCAGAGGCAATGCGCGAAGTCTCCTCCTCAAAAGGGGAAATCCCCAGCCGTAAAGGTTATCCGGGATACCTGTACAGCGAACTTGCGACGATTTACGAGCGCGCGGGCATCGTACAGGGTGTAAACGGATCTGTGACGCAGCTCCCGATCCTTACCATGCCAAATGATGACATCACCCATCCCATCCCCGACCTGACCGGGTATATCACAGAAGGTCAGATCGTGCTGGACCGCCCGCTGCATGGACAGTCCATCTATCCGCCGATCAATATCCTTCCTTCCCTGTCTCGTCTGATGAAGGACGGCATCGGCGAGGGATACACAAGGGAAGATCATCAGGATCTGGCAAACCAGCTCTTCTCTGCTTATGCGAAAGTTGGCGATGCGCGCAATCTGGCTTCTGTCATCGGCGAGGATGAACTGTCCCCCATCGACAAGGAGTACCTGGAATTCGGAAAAGAATTCGAGGAACAGTATATCGGTCAGGGACAGAACGAAAACCGGACCATGGAAGAAACCCTGGACCTGGGCTGGAAACTGCTCGGACGGCTTCCGAAAGAAGAACTCGACAGGGTAGATACAAAGATACTTGAGAAATACTATAAGCCAATGGGCGAGGAATAATGACGTCCGCCGGGGCTGGAGTATCCCTCTCAGACGCGCTCCCACCCGGGACGCAGTATAGCGGAACGAAAGGATGATTCTGATGAAGAAAGTTAAAATTACAATACTGAAGACAACGCTGGATGAGGAACTGGCTAAGGAGTATGGGATCGAAGGACTGACAGCATGTCCTATGATGAAAAAGGGACAGGTATTTTACGCGGATTACGCAAAACCGGAGGGCTTCTGTGACGAGGCATGGAAAGCCATTTATCAGTATGCATTTGCCCTCGCTCACGGTGCAGGAGATGAGCTGTTCTATTATGGGGACTGGATCCGCAAGCCAGGCGTTGCGATCTGCAGCTGCAATGATGGACTTAGGCCTGTTATCATGAAGCTGGAAGCAACGGACGAAGAATCCGTGATCGATTATGAGCCAGTGCGGTAATTTTTGTTGTATTATGCTGATTTTCTGCAGATAGTTTTCAGGAGGTTTCTGAAAATGAAGCTAAAAAATGTAGTCATTGCAGTAAACAATCTGGACAGATCCAGACAATTCTATCAGTCACTCTTCGGGCTGGATATGATTCTCCAAAGTGAAGGAAACATCATCCTGACAGAAGGGCTGGTACTCCAGGACGTCTCAATATGGAAGGAGGAAACCGGGCAGGAAGTTCTGTTCCGCAATCATGCTTCTGAACTTTATTTTGAGGAATCGGACATTGACAGATTTATTAAGAAACTAAAAAATTACCACGAACCGATTGAATATGTGACCCGGCTTACAGAACTACCCTGGGGCCAGAAACTTATCCGTTTCTATGATCCGGATAAAAATCTGATCGAGGTAAGAACGCCTTCATGAAGCAGAACAATAAGCCACTTTCTGAAAGGAGTGTATTACCATGGGAATCAGTCGCAGGAATAAACTATTTTTTCTGCTCGTATGCATCACTGTTTTTTCCACGCTCATCGCCGCAGGATGCGAAAGTTCAGCATCCACAGCCGAGAATGCTTCACCTGAAACGCTCTATACTTCAGATAATGAAATTGATATGTTCATCTATGAAGGCGCTGCATATGTAAATGCCTTAGACTTGGACTGGGTCGGCGAACTCTCACTTGCGAAAGGAGAGAAGCTTGGGATGATCAGCCGCTCGGGTGTGACGGATGACTTTCAGGACTGGGAGGCAACCATCCTTTCCGAAGGGACTGCCGTTTATGAGTCGGGTGAATCCGAAGTGCTGCTGGCCGAAACAGAGGCTGCTCTGATCCCCTATCTGAAATATGCAGAAGGATAAAAAGCCAATTGGACTGAAGGGATAATACATCTGACTGAACACTTTAAGGAGGGATTCTATGGATCCGCGTACATTTCCGACGAAAGGAAACTTAATGCTGGCGAAGAACTCGCTGGCGCTTGCAAAACAGGGCTATGACCTGATGGATAAAAAACGGAATATCCTTATCCGCGAGCTGATGGACCTGATCGATGAGGCACGCAGCATCCAGGAGGAGATCGACACGACCTTCACCTATGCATATCAATGCCTCCAGCGCGCGAATATTGAGAACGGCATCAGCAATGTCGAACTCCTTGCTTACACTGTGCCCATTGAGAACTCGATCACCATCCAGACCCGGAGCATTATGGGGACAGAAATCCCCCATGTGAAATATGTTCCGGATGCAGGCAAGCCGACTTACGCCTTCAGCACCACCCATGAGTCCATCGACAAGGCAAGAGAGGCATTCCGCAAGGTAAAAGATCTTACCGTGAAGCTCTCCATGGTAGAAAATGCCGCTTACCGGCTGGCAAGCAATATCAAAAAGACCCAGAAGCGCGCGAACGCGCTCCAGAATATCACCATCCCCATGTACTCTTCTCTTGTGTATACGATCACGAATGCACTGGAAGAGAAGGACCGTGAAGAGTTTACACGGCTGAAGGTGATAAAACGTATGAAAACGAAAAAAGGTTAGGGCTGCTCGTCCGTTCCCAGCTCTTCTCCGAGATAAAACACTTTAAAAAACAGTTCCAGCGATTCGAACAGTTCTCTCTTCGTGTGCTGAAGTTCTTTGATCTTCAGCACACTCCCGATTTCATCAAAAGCAAAATCATTCTCCGCATGATCCACTTTCAGTTCCAGATTCCCATCCTCGTCAAACACAAGCATGAGGATGCCGCCTACGTCTTCCGTATACAAGACGCACATGATCTGAAGTTCCTCTTTGATACTCTCCGGAAGTGCATCAAACTCCGGATTGATATAAAATTTCTGTTCATATGCGCTTGCCGCACATAATACAATTTCTTCGTCCATACTTTTCCTTTCTGACACTCAACATTCTATACATATCCATACACACCGCGCACAGACACTTCTCCCGCATATACAGTCTGTTTTGTCCCATCCTCCCGCCGAACGATCAGCTCGCCAGTGGGTGTGATCCCCAGGGCATGTCCCTGGTACTGCTCTTTTGCACCGATTATGAGCACGTCTCTTTCCTTGTTGACAAGAAGCTCACTGTATTTCTCCATCAGTCCTGTCAGATCTTCTGTCTTCAAAAACGTCTCATAATTCTCTTCCAGCCGCTTCATGACTTCCGCGATAACCGGAGCGCGCCTGACTGTATGCCCGCACTCTATTTGAAGAGAAGTGGCAGTATCACAGATTTCCCCGGGAAATTCCTGTATATTTACATTTATTCCGATCCCGACAGTAACATGGTTGATATAGTCGATCTGCGTGCTCAGCTCTGTCAGGATGCCCGCCAGTTTCTTCCCACCTATGATAATGTCATTGGGCCACTTGATCTGCACATTCACATCCTCGCAGTGCATGATCCCCTCTGCCACACTGCATGCAGCCACAAGAGTGAGCATGGAAGCCTTATCCGGACGGAACTGCGGGCGGAGCAGGACAGACATATAGATGCTGCCGCCTTCCGGCGATTCCCATCCATGACCTCTTCTCCCCCGCCCTGCTGTCTGGCTGTCCGCCACGGCCAGAGTGCCGTGGGGCGCACCCTCATCTCCCAGTTGTTTGATTCTGAGATTTGTGGAATCCGTCACATCATAATATATGACATTCTTTCCCGCCCACCGGGTATCCGTCAGACTGTCCAGTTCTTCCTTTGTCATCACGTCAGGGCTGTCCACGATGTGATATCCTTTGTTGCGCACCGCTTCCACACGGTATCCTTCTTCCTGCAGCTGCCGGATGGTCTTCCACACCGCAGTTCTCGAAACACCAAATCTGTCGCTTATCTGCTGGCCGGAAACATATCCGTCCGTCTCCCGGAGCAGTTTTAAGATTTCTGATTTCATACACACTCAAGTCCTATCTATCTAATGCTTAGAAAGTATTCTAACACATGGCACTGACAAATTCTATCTTCATTTTTCAAATAGACTGAATGGAAATGCCGTCTTCAGTCGTATTAATAGTGAAACAGATAAAAAATTTACATTTTCCGGATTTCGGGATAAAATGAAGGAGGAATTCAAGATGAAAAAAATTATGACAGCAATCATCATTTCCGCTTTTGTCATTGCCCTCGGCGGCACTACCGCATTCGCCGTGGGACGCGGCAGACAGGAGACGAGCAGCACAGCGGGAATCAGACAGTATTCCGCAGACTATACCTGCCAGGGAACAGGAGATTACTTCACTGATACCGGTGGAGACGGGATCTGCGATTATCGGAATACATCCGGTAGCTCAGAAGCCTGTCCCTACCTCGAAGATCCTGCGGTAGAATACAGGTGTCACTCACGCTGTACAGGCGATGGCACAGGCAATGGTGCACGTTTTGGACGCCACGGCGCTGGCCGGTAAGCTGGCTGCATAGACTGACAGCAGTTCAGGCAGACAGAGCTATCACCAGAAAAAACACTCAAGGAACGGGGAAAAGACATGCGCAGTGAAGAAGATGCGAACCGGGCTGTGGATCTCTATGGGGACACAGCCCGCAGGATCTGCATGATCCATCTGAAAAACATGGCTGACACAGAAGACATATTTCAAACTGTATTTCTGAAATATGTCCTTCGTACTGCGCCCTTTGACAACCCGGAACATGAAAAGGCATGGATCATCCGGGTCACGGCCAACGCCTGTAAGGATCTGCTGAAGAGCTTTTTCCGCACCCGCACTGTTTCCCCGGAAACTATGATCGAAAGATCCCATGAGATTCCGGAGGATCACTCTGATGTACTGGAAGCTGTCCTGGCGCTGCCGGAAAAGTATAAAGATCCAATTTATCTCCATTATTATGAGGGATACACGGCGGAAGAGATCGGACAGATCCTGCACAAAAACACGAACACGGTTTATACACTTCTGACCCGCGCGAGGCAGATGCTGAAAACCTGGCTGGAAGGGGTGACGGAAGATGAATAAAAATTTCGAAAAGGCGCTGAGAAAATCCTTGGATGAGATTTGCGCAGAAGACAAACTGAAAGCACGGACAAAGGAATATCTCTCGCAGCAAGTATATCAGAACAAGCGGCGCAGCCGCCCATCTCTGCGGGCAGCCGCCGCTGCCGCCGCCTGTCTTCTGATCGTGCTCTCTGTCGGAGGGGTCTGGCTGTATCTGACCCCCACCGCATATATCAGTATAGACATCAACCCATCGCTGGAATTCGGGATCAACAGATTCGACCGTGTCGTCTCCGTAGAAAGTTTCAACGATGACGGGCAGGATCTCGCTGAACAGCTGGACATCCGATATATGGATTACAGCAATGCACTGGAGCAGCTTTTATCCGAACAGACTATGCAGACCTATCTGGCGGATGGTGCTTTTATGTCTGTCACTGTGGCATGCAGCGATGATGAAAAAAGTAGCCAGATTCTGGAAAACGTAGAGTCCTGCACAACGGGACAGTCCAACATCAGCTGTCACTCCACCAATATGGAGGAAATAAACGAAGCACACAGTGCGGGGCTCTCCGTGGGAAAATACCGCGCATACCTGGAACTCAAGGAGCTGGATCCTTCCGTCACCATAGATGATATCCGAGATCTGTCTATGCGTGAGATACGCGATCTCATCAACTCATATGATTCAAAAGATACGGAGTCTGATGATACCGGCAATTCTGCCAAAGAGAACACTGGCTCCGATGGAATAACAAACCAGAAACGCCATCACGGGTACGGGCGCGGACGGCACAAAGAAGAGAACTGACCTTTCTCTGCAGCATAGAATCTTTGTGCCGTTGGCGTCCCTACGCCGCAAAATTTCCTGTATAGAGCTGATAATATTTTCCTTTTGCCGCGATCAGCTCATCGTGGCCTCCTCTCTCGATGATCCGTCCCTGCTCCATGACCATGATGCAGTCTGAGTTCTTGATCGTGGACAGCCTGTGGGCAATGACAAATGTAGTCCTTCCCTTCATGAGGGCGTCCATGCCTGCCTAGACCAGCCCTTCTGTACGGGTATCGATTGAAGATGTCGCTTCATCCAGGATCAGTACCGGAGGATCTGCTACCGCCGCTCTTGCGATCGCAAGCAGCTGCCGCTGCCCCTGGCTTAGATTGCTGCCGTCCCCGGTGAGTACGGTCTGATAGCCGTCAGGAAGCCTGCGGATAAAACTGTCTGCATTGGCAAGTTTCGCAACAGCGATACAGGCTTCGTCCGTGGCGTCCAGCTTGCCGTACCGGATATTATCCATGACCGTGCCCGTGAACAGATGGGTATCCTGGAGCACCATGCCAAGGGACCGGCGCAGATCCGGTTTCTTGATCTTGTTGATATTGATCCCATCGTATCGGATCTTTCCATCCTGAATATCGTAGAACCGGTTGATCAGGTTCGTGATCGTTGTTTTCCCGGCTCCGGTGGAGCCGACAAGCGCGATCTTCTGTCCGGGCTGCGCATACATCCTGATATCGTGGAGCACCATTTTATCGTCATTATATCCGAAGTCCACGCCGTCAAACACGATGCCTCCCTCCATCTTCTGATAGGTCACCGTGCCCTCAGCCTTATGAGTATGTTTCCACGCCCACATCCCGGTGCGGGTCTCGGACTCTGTCACCGTTCCATCTGGATTTTCCTTTGCATTGACAAGCTCTACATATCCGTTGTCCGCCTCCGACTCCTCGTCCAGAAGTTCAAAAACCCTCTCAGCGCCTGCGGCTGCCATAACGATGGAATTCATCTGCTGGCTGATCTGTGTGATGGGCTGCGTAAAATTCTTGTTCAATCCCACAAATGCGATGACCGTGCCGACTGTCATTCCTGTCACTCCGTTCAGCGCCAGAAGCGCGCCCGCAACTGCGCAGAGCACATAGCTTAAGTTGCCGATATTGGAATTGATGGGCATGAGCAGATTGGCGTAACGGTTCGCTTTGTCCGCGCTGTCCCTGAGCTGGTCGTTCAGCTTTTTGAAGTCCTCCACCGCCTGTTCCTCATGGCAGAATACTTTCACTACTTTCTGCCCATCCATCATCTCTTCGATAAATCTGTCCACATTTCCCAGGTCTTTCTGCTGTCTCTGGAAGTATTTCCCGGACAGCCCCGAGAATACAGTCGTTACCTTCAGCATAACGAGCGACATGGCAAGGGTAATGACAGTCAGAGGAGTATTCAGGACGAGCATGGATATCAGCGTCGCTACAAGTGTTGCCGCCGAGTTGATGATCTGCGGGATGCTCTGGCTGAACAGCTGTCTCAGTGTATCTACATCGTTTGTGTACACTGACATGATATCGCCGTGAGCATGGGTGTCAAAATATTTGATGGGCAGGGATTCCATGTTGGAGAAAAGCCCGTCACGGAACTTTCTCATGGTCCCCTGGCTGACATTTACCATGATCCGGTTGTACACATATGCTGCCGCGAT
Source organism: Candidatus Mediterraneibacter intestinipullorum (assembly GCA_019118665.1). Taxonomy (GTDB): domain Bacteria; phylum Bacillota; class Clostridia; order Lachnospirales; family Lachnospiraceae; genus Mediterraneibacter; species Mediterraneibacter intestinipullorum. Next base: position 2,566 of record DWYM01000084.1, on the reverse strand, counting down.
ACCGATGATATAAAAAACTATGATCCCCATCAGCGCGTGCGCCAGCGGCGTGAAGTCCGGATTCTCCGAATTCAGCAGCGGCATGATATAATCGTCCACAAGAGACTGTACGAACAGCATCCCCTGCATGGTTGCAAAGGCACCAACAACGATACAGATTACAACCACAAGGAACGAAAATTTATAATTCTTCACCATGTATGCCAGAAGCCGTTTCAGGACATGCAGTGATGACACTTTTTCTTATCTTTCATTTTCTGCATTCTCCTTTCTGCGGGTGTGGTGTGAGATAATGATTCTTGTCAGACTGCCTGATCGAAATCTCCGCCGCCCTGAGTCTGTGATTCATAGATATCGCGGTAAATCTCATTGTTTTCAAGCAGGTGTTCATGAGTGCCAAATCCATTGATTCTGCCGTCATCCAGCACAAGGATGCGCTCCACATCCCCCACACTGGATACCCTCTGTGCGATAATGATTTTTGTCGTTCCCGGGATATAGGTCTGGAAAGCTTTCCTGATTTTCGCATCCGTCGCCGTGTCCACAGCGCTGGTTGAGTCGTCCAGAATCAGGACTTTCGGCTTCTTCAGCAGCGCCCTTGCGATACACAGCCTCTGCTTCTGACCACCGGAGACATTGGTCCCGCCCCGCTCGATCCAGGTGTCATATCCTTTGGGCAGCCTGTCAATAAACTCAGACGCACAGGCCGCCTCACAGGCTGTCCTGCATTCTTCTTCTGATGCATTCTCATTGCCCCAGCGTAAGTTGTCCAGGATCGTACCTGAGAAGAGGACATTCTTCTGAAGCACCACTGACACTTCATTTCTCAGCACTTCCATGTCATACTCCCGCACATCTCTGCCGCCGAATTTTACCGTTCCCTCTGACGCATCGTACAGACGGCTGATCAGGTTCACCAGGCTGGACTTACCGCATCCGGTGCCGCCGATGATCTCGATAGTCTCGCCGGACTTGATATGCAGGTCAATATCCTCCAGCGTATCCTCGCCGGTTCCATGCTTATAGACAAAGCTCACATGTTCAAAATCAATGCTGCCGTCAGCCACTTCCATAATCGGATTGTTCAATGCAAGCATGCTCTCTGCTTTTACGAACAGTCGGTAAAGATTCTGCGCTGCTTTGTTAAACTTATCCCTCTCATGATCTTCTCTCACATACGCTTTGACCACGCGGATCGCCGTTACATTTTCCTGAACACTTGCGTTCAGGTCATCGTACCGGTCGAACACTTCCTTGAATACTGCGGATGATTTCTTCATGATCAGTGCAAGGACGACTGCCAGAAAACACAGAGCCGCCAGAAACACAAGACTTAAATTCCGGTTGATCAGGAAACACATGACCATACTGCTGACCAGCATCAGCGGCGCTCTCACCGCAATGCGGATGATCATCTGAAATGCATTCTGCAGATTGGTCACATCCGTTGTCATCCTTGTCACAAGCCCTGCAGTGCTCAATTTGTCGATATTTGAGAAGGAATAGTCCTGCACGCGGATGTACATGCTCTCTCTCAAATTACAGGCAAAGCCTGATGACGCGCTCGCTGCAAATTTTCCTGCCATTGCACCTGAAAACAGGCTCACCACCGCCATTACCAGCATCAGCACGCCGTACTTTAAGATTGCCGGCATATCGGACTGTTCCAGTCCGTTGTCAATGATCAGTGCAGTAATAAACGGGAGCAGCACTTCCATGATCACTTCCAGGGTCGTAAATACCATCGTGAGAAATGTATCTCTTTTATACTGCTTTAGCTGTTTAAGAACAGTTCTCATACTGTAACCTCCTGTCTGTCTTCTATTTTGCTTAATCCTTTCAAAATCTTATGCTCCAGCTCACATAACCGCTGCTTTTCTTTTCCGTTGAGCATGCCGCAGATCCCGGATTCCATCTGTTCTGCCTGCCGGAGCAGTTCGCTGCCTTCTGCCGTGAGCTTCTTTGTGGGAACAACCTTTTTCTTTCTGATATCCTCCGGGTTTTCCCGAAAACACAGATATCCCTTTTCTCTCAGCTTCTTCACAAGGGCAGACAGTGTCGCCTTGGAAATCCCGATCTCACGGCACAACTCTGTAATATAGGTGCCCTTCGGATGATGCCGCAGGATATATACCAGAAAATAAACCTGAGTCCCGCTCATATCCCGCTTTCTCAGCTCTTTTTCCAGACGGACCTCGAGATCGATACTGATCTTCTTCAACAAAAAGATCAGCTCTTCCTCCGGAATTTCTTTTATCATCTTCTCTTTCGCACCTCCTGTAACAGTGTTGATGTATGAGGGACAGGGCAGCGCCCGGACCGTTTGCGTCCGAACAGTTTGTTCGCTTACTGTTCCGCCCAGTAATGATTCTACCGCGACTCCTGTTGAATGTGAAATTCAAAGATGTTATAATCTATAAAAAGCTTTTATAGATTCAGACTGTAGACAAAGTTGATGCTGGAGCCTAGCTCCAGCACCATTTTTTTGCAAAAATACAAACTCCCATATTTTTTTGTAAAGGATAAAAAAGAATCCAGATTTATTCTCCTGCCTTTCCCTTGCATC
>DWYM01000083.1 GCA_019118665.1 Candidatus Mediterraneibacter intestinipullorum | reverse complement strand
GCTGGAATTTTTTTCTCTCTAAACTTCGCTATAAATCTATTTTTGCCCAGTTTAGTTTTTAAGTCAACTATATTTTTTTCAACGGAATATAATATTACAGAATGATAAGTACTGCATTCCTTTGCTTTTATAAAATAACTCAAAGCTTCTTCATCATTATTTTCCAGCATACTTAATAAAGCGCAATTATAATAAAACTGACGTAGTTGATGTTGAATATCTGGTCTATCTTTCGAAATACTGCGCAAATCGGAGCACTCTTTTTTTATCAGTAACTCTAAAATACTTTTCTCTGCCTTTATAAAATCCATATCTTTTATATGTATCCCGATATTAAACAAATTATTATGCACAGCTAATTCGCAAAATGAAACATCAATATCACATTTTAAAGCCTTTTTTAAGACAGTAATGGCTGCTTTATATCTTCCCCCTTTATAGCAATATAAGATCGCAAGGGAATTAAGTGGATAATATATTTCATTAGAGCATATTTTGTTTAACGTTTTTATAGACAATTCTAAATTTCTTTCTGCCTCATCATAATTTTGAATCATAACACAGCCTGTTCCATAATTATGTAGACATTCTGCATACTGTTTCAAATTACACGTTTTATAAAATTCCACAGCACTGTACATTTTTTCTCTGCATTCTGAAATGCGAAAGTCAATGTACATACTGTATTTTTTATAGAGTTGATACTTTAGTCTATCATTATCATAATATATAAGAGCTTTTTTAAATAAATCTGTAGATTTTTTGTTATTACCCAACCAGTCATAAATAGAAGCTGTTAAATTATATACGTCCCCTTTATACTCCTTTGTCCCGCTTAATTCATTTTCTAACAAATTTAATGCATCCGCAGGTTGTCCATAATTATATAGTGCGACCGCAATTCGATAGTTTAGATCTTCAGCGCTAAATTGTTTTTTATAGCCAATAATTCTTTCGTATTCTCCTACAGCTAACAATGCATCGAAAAACACTACCCAAAATTTATGAGATATATTATTTAACTGTTGATTATTGACAATACGGCTTTCAAGGAGGATATCTGCTTGTTTTATGGCATTTAAATACATAAATCGTTTATAATAATACTCCATTAATTCTGTTATGTAATCAATTTGATTAATCCTGATGCTATCCTGGCGTCTTTTCGTTAGTTTAGATAGAAGCAGAATCTTGTCAGAATCCTTTAAATTATTATAAATATGCTTATTATTATATAAGCTATCCAAATGACCATAATATCTTGAAATAATTTCCTCAACTTTTTCAGGATCTAGCCGGGCAACAACCGCTTTTCTGGCATATTCATCCGCGAAAATATAGTGAGACTGGAAAAGCTGCAAATCCTTATTATTATCCGCGTTGTTCTTAAGTATAAAACATCCCTTTTCGCATAAAAAATGTAAATATTCTTCAAAATTATCGTAATTGTGATAAATCCCCTGAATTATTGTGCTGTATATTTGTTTAGAAAAGGGCGCTGCTGAAATAAGCGGTTCCCGCGCATACCCTTTTAAACTGTCAAATAAATCTATATACAAATCCAAAAGACTAGACGGAATTTTATATGCGGTATTATTATAAGCCAATCCTTTATCAGTATCATGTAATATATCCATATATTGCATAATATTAAGAGTCGTAAAAAAATTAAGGATATTTCCCCGGGTTATCTGTAAAATTTTTTCAAATAGCGCTTTTGTTTTCGGTGTATCATCAAAACACATTGCATAATATTCATAAAAACAATCTTTACCAGGGCTTGCCATACATAAAATGTTGTTGGATTCTGCTAAAGAACAAAGGATATCTTTGGGTTCATGTAAAGTATTGTACTCTAAGACTATGCAGGCTTTTTGATCATTATTTTTATGGTACTTAATTAATCTATTTAGAAGTCTTTGGCTGTCCATATCGCAAAATTCCATATTTTGAAAAATTAAGCAATAATTCTCTTTTAAAAGTTGGGAATACTGTATCAGGACAGTATCTTCATCATTTATAGGCGTAGATAAACTCTCAACTATATCAAAAGGAAACGTGTTCTCTTCAGAAAAAATGATTTCTTTTGTTTTGATGTGATTATTCCCGAATACTGAACGAATAGTGAAAGTCTTTCCATTGCCTTTTTCTCCCCATAAAATAATCAATTTAAATAAATGATCATTGTTTAATAATCCCTGCAAATTATTTGCAGTTGTTTCATTAAAGAAAAACATAAATCAATCCCTCTTAAATATAGTATAATAGGATAACAAACTTTCCACATAAAAGATAATTCTTAATTATCTCTTATTATACTATTTTTCTCATAACAATCCATATTAAAATGATTATTTTCTGGAGCCCATATATTTTTCTTTCATAGTTTGTACCGTCATCTTACACTCCCTTTTCCAACAGAACTAGATGAAAGCACTTCCCTAACTCCACACGAAAATACCCATCCTTTAAATAAACAATCTTTCTGCAAAAAACTTACTCAAATTTATATTATTTTTATTTTTTATTGGCATTTATCATTGATAGCTGATCAAAACAAACTAAAACTAATCTCTTTGAAGTATTCGTATCCATGGCAATTCCCTCTCAATAATTCTGCCATAACATATCTTTATAGCAAAAAAGCGCTTCAATAAAAAGCGCTTTTTATGAATCAACATCGAACTGAATCAGATAATAATCTTCAATTACTTTCAGGTCTTCCCACGCAGAGGGAAGTATCTCCACCTTACATTTCATCAATCCTCTCCCTTAATCTTTTCCTTGCTTCCGCAACACTGATTGTGTTCACCCCATTAATCCGCTCTTCTTCTGCCTGCAAAACTCTGGCCCGAAGTTTTAAAACCTGCTCTCTCTTTTCAAAAGCATTAATATCCATCAACACAATATCTCCTTCTCCATTTTTTGTAATATAAATAGGTTCTTTCGTCTCTTTCGCAAGGTTAGAACAAGTTTTACTTAAAAATCAATTATAACTACTGAATTTAGATCAGCCCCAGGCGCTCAAATGCTTTCCACAATCCGTCATGCTCCACGTCATCCGTCACATAATCCGCCATTGACCGGATCTCTTCTCCTCCGTTTCCCATGGCAACGCCGGTGCCGCTGTGTTCCAGCATGGGGATGTCCACTTTTGCGTCTCCGAAAGCGACTGTATCTTCCGCAGAAGCATGGAGATGTTCCAGAAGAACGTCCATGGCATATGCCTTATCGATATGCTTTACAGCAAGATCGCCAAACAGAGCCGTCTCCCCGACGCCGCCCCAGGTCCCAGCTTTGAGGTCAGAAAACTCCCTCTTGGCGTCAAGATAATCCTCATAGGAGTTCAGGATGAAACTGATCTTATTCACGTCATTCCTGTAAAGGTCCGCGCCGAATACCATATCCGGAAATGCCTCCCGCACTGTCTGTAACCCGGAGTCTTTCGCCCCTTTCCTCCTGCTGTACATCTGGATCACCGGCTCCCCTGCCGTCTCAAAATGCTCGCTTCCGAAAAGTCCCTCGTTACATTCCAGATAAAATTCCAGCTTCCGTTCGTGGAGCCAGTCAACGATCCTGCGGCACTCGTCTGACGAGAGACAGCGGTGCAAGATTACCTGCCCGCTGTCCTCCACATAGTTTCCATTCCCGCCGATCATGCCATCCAGGCCGATGTCCCAGATCTCCGGATATACCTCAGCCCGGCTTCTTCCTGTGCAGATATAGACTCTGTGCCCCCGCTTTCTGGCAAGGCGCACGGCCTCGGCCGCGCTTTTTTGAATCCTCCCCTCATAGTCGACAAGCGTGCCGTCCACATCAAGAAAAAGGATTTTTTTGCGCTCCATCAAAGCTCCTCCCCATTCGACCGTATCACCTGCTGGTACCAGTAAAATGATTTCTTTTTCAAACGCGCGAAATCGCCTGTACCATCATCGTACCTCCGCACATAGATCATGCCGTAGCGCTTCGCATATTCTCCTGTGGAGGCAGAGACTAAGTCAATGCATCCCCACGGCGTATACCCCATCAGGTCCACGCCCTCATCCACAGCCACCTTCATCTGCTCGATGTGCTTCCGGAGATAATCGATACGGTAGTCATCGTTGATGGAACCGTCCTCCTCCACCGTATCCTTTGCTCCCAGGCCATTCTCCACTACCATCAGAGGCAGGCCGTACCGGTCGCTTAAGTCGTTGAGGGCGTATCTCAGTCCCTTCGGATCGATCTGCCATCCCCAGTCAGATGACTCCAGATAGGGATTAGGTACCCCTCCCAGAATGTTGCCCTCCCCGCTCTCTTTTGACGGGTCCGCTGTCTGACAGGAGGACATATAATAAGAAAATGTAATAAAATCTACAGTGCCGTTCAGCAGGATCTCATCATCCCCCGGCTCTTTCTTGAGGGTAACGCCGAGTTCTCTGAGAAGGGAATCCGCATATGCCGGGTACTTCCCTCTTGCCTGCACGTCCGTACAGTAGTAGTTGTACAGACGGTTATATCTCTGGCACACCAGCACATCATCCGGACTGCAGGTCAGCGGATAGCTGGCGGAATAGATCATCATATTTCCCACCCGGTATTCCGGATCGATCTCATGCGCCATTTTCACTGCCAGCGCCGATGCCACAAACATATGATGGAGTCCCTGGAATCTCTGCTGGGGGAAATCCGGCTGCTTCATAAATTCTGTCGGATTCTCCAGATCATTGAGGATCCCCTGGTTCAGCAGGGCTCCCATAGGAGCGACAGAACTGTTAATCTCATTAAATGTGAGCCAGTATTTCACCTTTCCTTTGTATCTATCGAAAATCACACGGCAGTAATTCAGAAAATATCCGATCATTTCCCGGCTGACCCATGCGTTACATTTTTTTGTAAGACCGAAGGGCACCTCATAGTGGGAAATAGTGATCAGCGGCTCGATTCCGTATTTCAGGCACTCATCGATCACTTCCTCATAGTGCTTCAGACCAGCCTCATTAGGCTTGCTCTCATCTCCGTTGGGGAAGATCCTTGTCCATGCGATGGAGAAGCGGTAGCATTTGAATCCCATCTCAGCAAAAAGAGCAATATCTTCCCGGAATCTGTCATAATGCCGGATGCCTTCATGACTTGGATAAAACGTGCCTTCCTCCATGACCGGTGTGATCCGCTTACTCTGCTCGAACTTCCCTCCTGTACAGATATCGGACACGGAAACGCCTTTTCCGTCAACGTCCCATGCGCCTTCACACTGATTAGCGGCTGTGGCGCCGCCCCACATAAAATTTTTTGAAAATCCCATTTTATCATCCTCCTATTACAAGTCTTTCATCTTCTACGGTTACTCCGCCAAGGGCTTCCGCATTAGTGATAATGATCGGCGTCTGGATCTCGCACCCTGCTTTCCTGATCGCCTCGATATCAAACTCCAGAAGAAGCTCCCCTTTTCTGAAATGCTCCCCGCTGTGAATGTGTGCCTTAAACGGCGCTCCATTCAGCGTGACCGTTTCAAGCCCCACATGGATCAGCATCTCGATTCCCTGATCGGATCTTAAGCCCAGGGCGTGTAATGTGTCTAATACATTCTCGCATACTCCGTCAAAAGGCGCAAACACCTTTCCCTCAGATGGGATGACCGCGCATCCCTCCCCCAGGATTCCCGATGCAAACGTATTGTCCTTAACCTCTGAAAGCGGAATAATCTGTCCTTTCACAGGACACGCGATCTCAACTTTTCCTTCCAGAACATTCACGGCATCCTTATCCGCAGCTTCCGTTATATCTTCTGCACCCGCAGACGTTTCCGGCTTCTCGTTCTTTGTCATAATAAATGCCAGTACAAAGGACAGAAGCAGAGCCAGCACAAAAATGCCGACGCCAAACATAAAATTGTTTCCTCCATCCGGAGAGATAAACTGCACCAGCGCTGTCAGACATGGTGTTGCAAATACATAGCCTTTCAGTTGGACCAGTCCTGACAGAAATCCACAGATACCGCTGGCAATACACGCTGCTGCCATCGGCTTTTTCAGCTTCAGGGTGACTCCGTACATGGCCGGTTCTGTCACTCCTGCAAGAAGAGCGGATATGCCCGCAGGAAACGCCATCTGCTTCATTGCTTTGTCCTTTGTCTTAAAGGCAACTCCGAAAGTCGCGCCCGCCTGAGCCGTGTTGCTGCACAGCATCGCAGGTATGAGCATCATATCATACCCCGGATCCGCAAGGGCCAGCAGGCATGCGGGCACGAACGCCCAGTGCATCCCGGTCATTACGATAAACGGCATAAGCCCCGCAAAAATGAGCATTGCCAGCCATGGTGCGAATCCATACACACTGTTGATGACAAACTGCAGGCCATTTCCTACCATGAACCCCAGCGGAGCCAGCAGGCAGAGCGTGATGGGCGCTGTGACCGCCACGATGATCAGAGGTTTTAAGAAGTTCTTCGACCAGTCCGGGCTGAATCGGTCCACCAGCATCTCCACATATTTCAGGAGAATGGTCGAGAGCATGGCCGGGATGATGGACGAGGAGTAGCTTCCATGTGTCACCGGGATCAAACCGAACAGATAGGTTGCCGTCTCTCCTCCTAAAAGTGTGATCACATCCGGATAGATGAGCACGGATGCCACCATCACGGCAAGGTAGGAATTACAGTTCAGCTTTCTTGACGCCGTAAAAGCAACGATCACCGGCAGGAAATAAAAGGGCGCGTCTCCAAGCGCGTTCATCAGGATATAAGTATCACTCGTGTCCGACATCACCCCGAGAAGCGTTGGCCCGAAGATCACAAGCAGCACCTTGATAAGACCGCCCGCTATGATCGCCGGGAACAGAGGTGACATACAGCCCGATATAAAGTCAAGCGCTGTTATGATTGGATTCACTTTCTTCTTTTCCCCGGATGCTTCCGCTCCGGGAACATCGCCGATCCCTGTTATCTCTGTCACCTCTTTATATACATTGTTTACGGAGTTACCTATGATCACCTGGTACTGTCCTCCGGCAATATTGATTCCCATCACGCCGCTGATCTGCTCCACCTCCTGTTTTTTGGGGATGCTTTGGTCCTCAAGGACAAATCTCAGCCTTGTCATGCAGTGTGTCACTGATGTGATATTGGCGGCTCCCCCTACTGCCGATACGACCGCCTCGGCAATTTCTCTGTTTTTGTCTGCCATTGTCTCTTCCTCCTGTATGCTTCCTGGAATATTCATGTAGTCCGTGTAGTTAGTGTAGTCATGCGCCGTCTTTTTGCGGCGCTGTATGTATTCCGGTTCCTGCGCGCTTTTCCCCGGAGATGGAAAAACCTTCCACAACAGGCCCGCGCCGCGCGCAGATAGCCTGTCATGGAAGGTAATGCCCGATCTGGTTACAATCCTTCTTTCGTACATATCCGATTGATATGCAGGATCAAATATAATTTTTCTTCTTTCGATAGGTCAATCTTTAGCTTTCTGTGGAAATATCCGGCAATCTGATCCACACACGCCGCGATCTTTGGAAACTCCTCCTGCATGGACAGATACATAATGCCATTATCAGAATCCAGCGTCTGTTGACTTGCGATCCGGTTGAGCAGGTACATCAGATGAGAACAATACCTGGCAAAATTAAAAGAATCCCTCTCGATCATGATCCCCATTTCATCCTCCACGATACTGATCGTATCCTCCAGGATCTCATCATACTGTCTCTGCAGGTCCTCTGTGACGTCGGTCCTGCTTTTCGTATTGTATCGTGCGTTCACAAACCCCATCGCGATGCCCGACGCCTCATTCTGATTGAGCCTGATGTGGAAACGGCGCTCGATCTGCTTTACAGCATATCTCCCAAGTTTTGCTTCCGATGGAAAAGACTGTTCCACTTCATAGATCAGAGGCATCTGTACATAAATTTCTTTTTTTTGTCCTCTGGATACAAAAATTTATATGGTCTGACATTGTCACGACCAGATTGGGATTCAATTCATAATCCAGCTCATTGCGGGCAATATCCACAAGCTTCGCGGTAAAATGAATAACCGTCTCAGGAATCTCGTTAAAGAGCTCGATATATTTGGGGTCAATGTCATAAAATGTCCGTGTGATCAGGTTCAGATCTTCCAGCTCATAAGGCGTCTTGGGAAAGCCGATTCCCTTTCCCACTGCGATCAGCTCTTTCCCCTCTCCGTCAACACAGATAGCGAAATTATTATTCAGCTTCTTTACAATACGCATTTTTGTCTCCAACAAAAAAACTCCTCAAGGCACAAAAACACGTCACTCTGTAAGTGACTAATGTCATCAGTAATGCCTCAAAGAGTAACAATCTAATTGACGTATAGATTATATCAAAGCTCACCTTTTATGTCCATTGTCATATCAGACAAATAACGAAACCTTATTTTAGTAAATTTATACAACAGTTAATGTCTCATCATGCAGTAACAGATACAGCCCGGATGAACAGTATTTCATCCGGGCTGTACTCCTGCCGCTGTCTCACGGCAAAAACAGTTTTTCGCTTATTTATAGTTTACGATCTTTCCGAAATCAGCTTTCAGGGAAGCGCCGCCTACCAGACCGCCGTCAATGTCAGCCTGTGCAAACAGCTCTGCCGCATTTCCTGCATTTACAGAACCGCCGTACTGGATGCGGATCGCATCTGCTGTCGCCTGGTCATAAACTTCAGCGATGCACTCGCGGATGCCCTTGCATACTTCCTCAGCCTGCTCGGTCGTAGCCGTCTTTCCCGTTCCGATGGCCCAGATTGGCTCGTAAGCGATTACCACGGTCTTCGCCTGGTCAGCTGTTACGTTCTGGAGACCTACCTTCACCTGCTGGCGGATAAAGTCCATTGTCACGCCCTGCTCTCTCTGCTCCAGAGTCTCGCCGCAGCACATGATCGGTGTGATGCCGTGTTCAAGCGCTTTGAGGACTTTCTTGTTTACATCTTCATTTGTCTCGCCGAAATAATCTCTTCTCTCAGAGTGTCCGAGAACAACATATTTCACGCCCGCATCCACGAGCATAGCCGGAGCGATCTCACCTGTGTAAGCTCCGCTCTCCTCGAAATACATGTTTTCAGCGCCAACCTGGATGTTCGTGCCTTTTACTGCCTCAACGACCGGAACGATATCGATCGTCGGAACGCAGAACACTACGTCAACCTCGTCATTAGCTACGAGGGGTTTCAGCTCTTCTACAAGCGCAACTGCCTCGCTGGGAGTCTTGTTCATTTTCCAGTTGCCTGCAATGATTTTTTTTCTTGCCATTTTGTTATTTCTCCTCCCTATTTATTATCGATTTTCTTGCTGCGACTCGCCCCCGGTAAGAAGGCGGATATGTTCTGAGTGCAAGGAAGACGCGGCGCTGGCGTACAAAAAGAGTACGTCAAGCCGCATCTGACGCCGCAATCAGGGCATATACGCCGCTTAACGGTCGTTCGCTGCCGCTACGCCCGGCAGTTCTTTTCCTTCAAGGAATTCAAGAGAAGCGCCGCCGCCTGTTGAGATATGTGTCATCTTATCGCCGTAGCCGAGCTGGTTTACTGCTGCCGCGGAATCGCCACCGCCAATGATGGTCACCGCGTCTGTGTTGGCAAGAGCCTCTGCAACCGCCTTTGTCCCATCGGCAAATTTCGGCATCTCAAAGCATCCCATCGGTCCGTTCCATACGACTGTCTTGGCTGATCTTACAGCGTCCGCATACATCCTGGCAGTCTCCGGTCCGATATCAAGACCCATCCAGCCGTCCGGGATCTCGCCCTGAGCGACCACTTTTGTATCTGCATCATTAGAAAACGCGTCTGCCGCAACAGAGTCAACAGGAAGAAGAAGTTTTACTCCTTTCTCCTCCGCTTTCTTCACCATATCAAGCGCGTACTGGAGGTAATCTTCCTCCAGAAGAGAATTTCCTACATTTCCACCCTGGGCTTTTGTAAATGTATAGCACATTCCGCCGCCGATGATAAGGGTATCCACTTTATCAAGCAGGTTGTTGATAACGGAAATCTTGCTGGAAACCTTGGAGCCTCCCAGGATTGCTACGAATGGTCTCTCCGGGTTTTCTACCGCATTTCCAAGGAAATCGATTTCTTTCTGCATTAAATAGCCTACAACCGCTGTGTCAACATACTGCGTCACACCTACATTTGAGCAGTGAGCTCTGTGCGCCGTGCCGAATGCATCGTTTACAAATACATCGCACAGAGAAGCAAGATCTTTGGAGAACGCTTCACCGTTCTTTGTCTCTTCTGCTCTGTAACGTGTATTCTCAAGTAGAACTACGTCTCCGTCCTTCATCGCTTCTACCGCCGCCTTAGCGTTCGGTCCCACAACCTCCGGATCAGCCGCGAATTTTACTTCCTGTCCGAGGAGCTCGGAAAGTCTTACCGCAACCGGCGCAAGGGACAGCTCCGGCTTCGGCTCTCCCTTCGGTTTTCCGAGGTGTGAGCAGAGGATCACTTTTCCTCCGTCAGCGATCAGCTTTTTGATCGTCGGAAGAGCTGCTACGATACGGTTCTCGTCTGTTATCTTCCCATCCTGGAGCGGTACGTTGAAGTCACATCTTACAAGGACTCTTTTTCCTTTTACATTGATATCGTCTACTGATTTTTTATTAAGTGCTGCCATTTTAATAGCCTCCTGATACTTTTTATACCATTCATGCCGGGAATACCTTCCCCGCATGTTTTAAATTTAATAAGGCCCGGTCCTACAATAAGACCGGACCCCATTGTGAGTCAATGATTCAGAATCATCTCCTGAGCGCTTGTCCTCATTTTTCAGAAAAGAGATTAAGCCTCAAGCAGTTTTCCGAAGTATTTGATCGTTCTTACCATCTGGCTTGTGTAAGAGTTCTCGTTGTCATACCATGAAACAACCTGAACCTCTGTTGTGCCGTCGCCAACCGGAAGAGCCATTGTCTGTGTTGCGTCAAACAGAGAACCATATGTCATACCAACGATATCGCTGGAAACGATCTCGTCTGTTGTGTATCCATAGGACTCGTTCGCCGCTGCCTTCATAGCTGCGTTGATCTGATCAACTGTAACTTCTCCCTCAACAACCGCTGTCAGGATCGTTGTAGAGCCTGTCGGAGTCGGAACACGCTGAGCAGAACCGATGAGCTTGCCGTTCAGTTCCGGGATAACAAGGCCGATAGCCTTAGCCGCGCCTGTGCTGTTCGGAACGATGTTGACAGCTGCAGCGCGGGATCTTCTCAGATCGCCTTTTCTCTGCGGTCCGTCAAGTGTCATCTGATCGCCTGTGTAAGCGTGGATCGTGCACATGATACCAGACTTAACCGGTGCAAGGTCGTTCAGAGCCTTAGCCATCGGAGCAAGGCAGTTTGTTGTACAGGATGCTGCGGAAATGATGTCATCAGACTTTGTAAGTGTCTCGTGATTTACATTGTAAACGATCGTCGGAAGGTCATTTCCTGCCGGAGCGGAGATGATGACTTTCTTAGCGCCTGCGTCAATGTGCGCCTGAGCTTTTGCCTTGGATGTGTAGAATCCTGTACACTCAAGAACTACATCAACACCGATCTGTCCCCAGGGAAGCTCTTTTGCGTCAGCTTTTGCGTAGATCTTGATCTCTTTTCCGTCAACTGTGATGGAGTCCTCTCCAGCCTCAACCTTGTCAGCAAGCGCGTATCTGCCCTGTGTTGAGTCATATTTCAGTAAGTGAGCCAGCATCTTCGGGGATGTAAGGTCGTTGATTGCCACGATCTCAAACCCTTCTGCTCCAAACATCTGTCTGAAAGCGAGACGTCCGATACGTCCAAATCCATTAATCGCTACTTTTACTGCCATGATTAATTCCTCCTAAGAATTTGAAATTATTTGACTGCGTTACAGCCATGACAATGAATCCTTATCTGCAAAACATTGTTAAGGATTCATCAACTAGCATAATTGTACTAAAGTGGAAACAAAAATTCAAGTGCTAAATACTAATTTATTACAAGTCTATGTTCCTGAACTCCGGAGCGCGCCCCTTATATTCCGCATAATATCGGAAACCGCATGCCTTAAGTATCTCTGCCGCTTTTTCGAATTCATACGCCACATGCTCCGCTCTGTGCGCGTCGGCCCCTATGGTAATGATCTCCCCGCCCAGCTCACGGTAGCGTTTCACCACGTCCGGATGAGGATTGCAGAAGCCGAGACCGTATTTGAGGCCGCCTGTGTTCATCTCCAGTCCTTTGCCCATAGAGATCAGCTTTTTCAGCACTTCGTCGATCTCATCCGAAAACTTCCGATAGGAATACTCCTCTGCCTGATGCTTTCCGTAACGCACCACATAATCCAGATGTCCGAGGGAATCAAAATCACTCACGCCTTCAAGACAGTGCAGAGTCTCGGCAAAAGCTTCCCTGTACGCTTCCTCATCTGGTCTGCCCTCAAACAGCTTTCCGTAATAAGGATCCATCCCCCGGATCAGATGGACCGAACCGATCACATAGTCTAAAGGATATGCCTGTACCAGTTCCCGATACCTTTCTCCCAGGTGGGGCTGCAGACCGATCTCGATCCCGATCCGCACCTCCAGACGGCCGCGGTATTCCTCCCGGAGCGAAATGAGCGTATTAAAATACTGTTCCACATCGAACAAGAATGGAGGATTTTCTCCAAAATCCTCCATTCCCTCCTGATGCGGGAAATCCAGATCCATGTGGTCTGTGATGCAGACTGCCCTGAGTCCGCGGGCTAATGCCGCATCAAGCATGCTTCTCACCGACGCTTCGCTGTCTGTCGAAAACTCCGTATGCATATGGGAATCACACAGGATCCCTCCTGTCAGTTTTCCTCTTTCCCGGCTCACAGGATCGTACCTCCTCCCAGCACATATTCACCGTCATAGAGAACTACAGCCTGTCCCGGCGTCACTGCTCTCTGGGCTTCCTCAAAATGACAGACGATCTCGTCCGCCCCTGTCTTTTCCACAGTACACCACGCGCCCTTGTGATTATAGCGTATTTTGGCAAAGACACGTTTTGGCTCTGTCAGATCTTCCACTGACATGAAGTTCAGATGGTCCGCACGGACAGCATGGGTGAGGGACTCTTCATAAGTACCGATGACGACTTCATTTGTCTCCGGACGGATTTCCAGCACAAATGCCGGATATCCCAGAGCCAGCCCCAGTCCCTTTCTCTGTCCCACTGTATAGTGGACGATCCCTTTATGCTGTCCCAGGACACGTCCGTCCAAAGTCACAAAATTTCCTGTCGGAAGCTCTCTCCCGGCCTTCTCTCTCACCTCATCCTCTATAAAAGAAGCATAATCTCCATCCGGGACAAAACAAATGTCCTGACTGTCCGGCTTGTCTGCCACAAGGAGGCCGATCTGATCTGCCATTGAGCGTATCTGGTCCTTTGAATATGTCCCGACCGGCATCAGTGTCCTTTTCAGCTGTTCCTGCGTCAGATTGTAAAGGGCATAGGTCTGATCTTTTGCCAGTGCAGCCGATCTCCTGAGTGTATACCTGCCGCTTGGAAGCTGTTCGATCCGCGCATAATGCCCGGTGGCAATATAGTCTGCCCCGATGGACAGACTACGGTTTAAGAGCGCTTTCCACTTCACATACCGGTTACAGGCAATGCATGGATTAGGGGTGCGCCCATTGAGATATTCCTCTGTAAAATAATCGATCACCCTTTCACGGAATTCCTTTTTAAAGTTCATCACATAGAAAGGGATCTCCAGAGCGGCGGCCACGCGCCTGGCGTCCTCAACAGCGCTCAGGCCGCAGCATCCTCCGTTCTCTTCTATGGAACAGACATCTTCTTCCTGCCAGATCTTCATGGTCACACCGATCACGTCATATCCCTGTTCTTTCAGAAGATACGCCGCCACCGAAGAGTCCACGCCCCCCGACATCCCGACAACTACTCTGCTCATCAGTACTCCTCTTCTTCCTCGTCTTCATGGATGTCAGACTTCGGCTTCTCCAGACCCTCGATCTTGATCCCATTCTTCTCGGCGTAATCCCAGAGCGCCGCGTGGATCGCTTCCTCTGCAAGAAGGGAACAGTGCACCTTCACCGGCGGAAGCCCATCCAGCGCTTCCATAACCGCTTTGTTTGTGATCTGCATCGCCTCCTGGACATTCTTTCCCTTGACAAGCTCTGTTGCCATGCTGCTGGTCGCCACTGCCGCGCCGCAGCCAAATGTCTTAAACTTCACATCACGGATGATCTGGTTCTCATCAATATCAAGATAGATCCTCATGATATCGCCGCACTTTGCGTTTCCGACTGTGCCGACTCCGCTGGCGTTTTCTATCTCTCCTACATTTCTCGGATGCTGAAAATGGTCCATTACTTTCTCTGTATACATTTATTTTTCCTCCTGCTCTGTATATTTATTATTTGTTTTTCTTTTCCTGCTTGCGGACAAAATCCTCATACAAAGGTGACATCTGCCGCAGCTGTGGCACGATCTCCTTTAAGCAGTCCACCACATAGTCAAGGTCTTCCTCTGTCGTATCTGCTCCCAGCGTGATCCTCAGCGATCCGTGCGCGATCTCATGAGGCAGCCCGATGGCGAGCAGCACATGAGACGGATCCAGGGAACCGGACGTACAGGCCGAACCGCTGGAAGCACAAATGCCTTTCATATCCAGCATGATAAGAAGGGATTCCCCCTCAACAAACTGAAAGCTGAAGTTCACATTGTTGGGCAGCCGTTTCACACGGTCGCCATTTAACCGGCAGTATGGGATTTCGGACTCGATACGGCTGATCAGATGATCCCTCAGCCGGGACTCCTTCTCCATGCGTTCCTGCATAGAAGCCGCCGCCAGCTCCACCGCTTTTCCAAGTCCCACGATTCCAGGTACATTTTCCGTGCCGGCGCGGCGTCTCCTCTCCTGCGCGCCGCCGTGGATAAAGGAGCGGATCTTCACGCCTTTTCTGATGTAAAGGAAGCCGATCCCCTTCGGGCCGTTTAATTTGTGCCCGCTGGCGCTGAGCATGTCGATATTGTACTCATCCACATTGATCGGTATCTGGGCAAACGCCTGCACTGCATCTGTGTGGAACAGAACACCGTGCTCATGAGCGATCTTCCCCATCTCCGCGATCGGCTGGATGGTTCCGATCTCGTTGTTGGCGAACATGACCGATATCAGGATCGTATCCGGACGGATCGCGGCCTCCACAGCCTTCGGATCTACGAGTCCGTTTTCATCCACATCAAGATAAGTCACTTCATATCCCTGTCTCTGCAGATACTCGCAGGTATGCAGGACCGCATGATGCTCAATCTTGCTCGTGATGATGTGCTTTCCTTTTGCAGCATAAGCCTCCGCCGTGGCGATCAGCGCCCAGTTGTCAGACTCCGTCCCCCCTGCGGTGAAATAGATCTCATTATCTTTCGCCCCAAGGACTCCTGCGATGATCTCTCTCTGCCTTATGATCACCTCTTTATTCGCAGCGGCAAAACCGTATACGCTGGACGGATTTCCGTAATGTTCTGTAAAATACGGCAGCATCGCCTCCACAACCTCCGGGGAAGTCTTTGTTGTTGCCGCATTGTCAAGATAAATTAATTTTCCCATATCTGCCTCCATATATTCTCTGATAGTCGTTTATGTTCAGTTTTTGCACAACGCGCGGTCTATACCGGCGCAGTTCTTCTTCCTGCTCTCTTCCACGAGCTGGTCAAGCATGATCTCATCCACTGTCCGGCTGATGCTCTCGTTGATCCTCTGCCAGACATATTTTGTCACACAGTTGTCGGATGCTTTGCATCCTCCGTCCGGTCCGATCCCTGCGCACTCTACCGGCTCAAGGCTCCCTTCCAGGGCGCGCAGCACATCGCCTATGGAAATTGACGCCATGTCTTTTGCAAGCACATATCCTCCGCCTGCTCCTCTGACGCTTTTCACCAGACCTGCCTTTTTCAGCATGGACATCAGCTGCTCCAGATAGCGTTCAGACAGATCCTGGCGCGCCGAGATGCTGGTGATCGAAACCGGCGCCTCTTCGCTGTACTGTGCAAGGTCGATCAGAGCACGCAGTCCATATCTTCCTTTTGTAGACAGTTTCACTTTCTCACCCTCTCCGGCTTAGTATTTTATCTCCTAGTGTTTTACTAGGATTTACTTCTGTAGAATATCACTCCTCATCTGTTCTGTCAAGCCGCAAACCTACATATGTTGTAAAAAGTGTGCCATAAGAGGTGCCCCAAATGTCCACAAAACACAGATTATTCCAGGGAGCCGTAATTCTGACTGCCGCCGGACTGATCACCCGGTTCATGGGATTTTTCTTCCGCATTTTCCTAAGCCATGCTTTCGGTGAAGAAAGCGTGGGCCTTTATCAGCTGATCTTCCCGGTGTACGCCCTCTGTCTCTCGATCAGCACCGCGGGACTCCAGACCGCAGTCTCCCGCATGACTGCGGAGAAGGTATCGCGGGGGAAAACAGAGGAGGCAGGGAACGTACTGCGTATCGCTCTCTGCCTCACTCTTGTCCTGTCCTGCGCTGAAGTCCTCCTGATCCAGCAGAACGCGGACTTCATTGCCGAAACATTTTTAGGCGACCCCAGATGCGCCGAATTGCTGGTCATCATCTCCTATGCCCTCCCCTGCGCCGCCATCCACAGTTGTGTCTGCGGATACAGCTTTGGCTTGCAGCGGACAAAACTCCCTGCACTGAGCCAGCTCATTGAACAGGCTTCGCGCATTCTTTTCGTTGTCCTCCTTTTCCTTTTCATGCAGAACACCGGGCATGCGCCGTCCATCCGTCTTGCCGCTGGAGGGATCGTAGCAGGCGAGTTTGCGGCCGCCCTGTTTTCCGCGCGTCTGCTCACTGCACGGAGACGGTTTGGTCATATTCCTTCCCTTCCTGCAATGTCAGGCAGCATCCGGGAACTTTTCACCCTGTCCGCCCCACTTACCGCCAACCGCGCGGCCGTCACCCTGCTCCAGAGCGTAGAGGCGGCCTCTATCCCCGCCTGCCTGAAGCTCTACGGCATGAGCGGAAGCGATGCCTTGAGCATATATGGGGTTCTCACCGGCATGGCTCTGCCCTGCATCCTCTTCCCCTCAGCCATCACCAACTCCGTGGGAACCGTTCTCATGCCGGCAGTCAGTGCAGCTCAGGCCGTGGGAAACCGCACAGCCATGGCGCAGCTTCTCAAAAAAGCCGCGGGAAGCTGCCTCATCCTCGGACTGTCATGCTGCCTGTTCTTCCTGATCTTCGGCGACCTACTCGGAACGATCCTTTTCCACAGCAGCACCGCCGGCAAATTCATCCTGACACTTGCATGGATCTGTCCTTTTCTGTATACAAACACTGCACTTATGAGCGCCATCAACGGTCTCGGAAAGACATTTTTAACATTCCTGATCAATGTCACCGGTCTGCTTGTCCGCATTGCCGGCGTCTTTCTCGCCATCCCCAGGTTTGGCATACAGGGCTATCTGTGGGGACTGCTCGTCAGTCAGTGCATCATGTCCGGTCTTGCTGCCGCCGTCCTTCTGAGCAATTCACATATAACAGCTTTCCGCCCGCAAAGAGGAGAGGAAGCAGGCAGTCTGGATACGCTTTAGAGCACGGAAAGGAACGCCTTCACGAGAACAGGATTTACATACATCTCCAGGATGATCCCCACTGCCATCGCAAGAGATACGAACACCGTCTTCTGGCGGTTCCAGTGGGTCTGGGGAACTGTATAGCAGTGCCACAGCAGCACCACATATGCCGGAACATACAGCAAAAACTGCGGAAGAAGACCCACAACGCACAGCAGGCTCCCCTTGATCCCCATATTCAGTACCGCCGCCGAGATCAATATGCCTCCGGAAATGCCCGTCCAAACAAGGAAGAGGACTGCCGCCGGTTTTCTCACCTTTGTAAAGGACAGCCCGGCAAGGGCGAGAAACGGGACCGCCCGGACCCTAAGAAGATACCAGATATATTCTCTTGCATCAATGCTGGCCGACTGAAACTGGTTCAAAAAATAATCGCTGAATATCCCCGGTTCAGCCATATATTTTCGGGCAATAAAATTGACATAAATAATGCCGAGCAAAAACCCCGGCATAAAGAAAACAAGAAACTGCTTTCTCGTACGAAATATCTTCATGGCGCCTCCTGATATCACTTGGAATGTCCCGCCTCGTGACCGGAATGCCCCGGTCCCGCCGGATATTTCATTATATGCCGGGGTCTGTCTTTTATACACGGTATTTCACAGCGTATGCCATAAGTGACGCGACCGTCTTCGCATCTTCGATCTCTCCTGTGAGTATCTTCTCCTTCAGCTCATCAATGCTGTATGCCTTCAGATCGATAAACTCGTCCTCGTCCAGATGCTGTTTTGATGGGATCAGGTCTTTTGCCACATACACTTCGATCCTCTCGTTGCAGAAAGCGACTGTCGTCCTGAGAGTGATCAGCCACTCCAGATTCTCGCTCCTGTATCCGGTCTCTTCCTCCAACTCGCGGGAAGCGCAGTCCCTGCCGGGCTCATCTTCCGCGTCAAGAGCTCCCGCCGGGATCTCCAGCGTATATCTGTCAAGAGCATTCCGGTACTGCCCTACCATCAGGATCTTTCCATCCGCTGTGACCGGGACGACCGCAGCCGCGCCTTTGTGTTTGATAAAGTCCCATATCACCGTATGGTCTCCGTTAATCTCCATTGTATCCTGATAGAAATCAATGATCTTTCCTTTGAATTTCAGTTCTCTTTTCAGACGTTTTATCTGCTCACTCATGACTTTTCCTCCTTGTCTCCATATAACGCCGGTAAGAGCGTCCTGTCCCACAGATGAAAACAGGGCCCTGCTCCGCAAAAAAGAAAGCCCTCGTCTTGCGACAAGGGCTGACCTTCTCTGTTGTTATGATTTCTTGTTATTTCGCGTAATCTGTCGCCCGCGATTCACGGATTACATTTACTTTGATCTGACCCGGATACTCAAGTTCAAATTCAATCTGTTTTGCAATATCTCTGGCCATAAGCACCATATCATCATCAGATACCTGCTCTGGAACTACCATAACACGAATCTCTCTGCCTGCCTGAACGGCAAAAGATTTCTCCACACCTTTAAACTGGTTGGTGATCTCTTCTAACTGTTTCAATCTGTTTGTGTATGTTTCGATGGTCTCACGCCTTGCGCCCGGCCGAGCCGCTGAAATCGTGTCAGCAGCCTGCACAACGCAGGCAATCAGTGTCTGCGGCTCCACATCACCATGATGTGATTCCACAGCGTTAATGACAGTTGCGGACTCTTTATACTTTCTGCAGAGATCCACACCTATCTGGATATGTGACCCTTCTACATCGTGGTCGATAGATTTGCCTATATCATGCAAAAGTCCGGCGCGCTTAGCCATTCTGACATCAATGCCGATCTCGCCTGCAAGAAGTCCCGCAAGCTGCGCCACCTCTATGGAGTGCTTCAGGGTATTCTGACCATAGCTCGTCCTGAACTTCATACGTCCGAGAAGCTTGATCAGTTCAGGATGGATCCCCGGCACACCCACTTCAAGAGCGGCAGCCTCGCCTTCTTCCCTGATCATCGTGTCGACTTCTTTCTGCGCCTTTTCTACCATTTCCTCAATTCTTGCCGGATGGATACGCCCATCCACAATCAGCCTCTCAAGAGCGATCCTCGCGACCTCGCGGCGGATCGGGTCAAACCCGGATAAAACAACTGCTTCCGGCGTATCATCAATGATCAGTTCCACGCCGGTCAGTGTCTCAAGCGTCCGGATGTTCCTTCCTTCCCGCCCGATGATACGCCCTTTCATCTCATCGCTCGGAAGCTGTACAACGGAGATCGTTGTCTCTGCTACATGGTCCGCGGCACATCTCTGGATGGCATTGACAACGTATTCCCTGGCTTTTTTGTCAGCCTCCTCCTTTGCCTGAGCCTCAAGCTCTCTGACCATTTTCGCAGTGTCATGCTTAACATCTTCTTCAACAGTTTTCAACAGATATTCTTTTGCCTGTTCGGAGGTAAGTCCTGAGATTCGTTCCAGTTCCTGTACACGTTTCTGACTCAGCTCTTCTGCCTTGGCTTCACGCTGGCGAAGTTGTTCTTCCTTTGCTGTAAGCTTTGACTCCCGATGTTCCAGGATATCAGAACGTTTGTCAACCGCTTCTTCTTTCGCGAGCACTCTCTTCTCATAGCGCTGCAGTTCCGCTCTTCTCTCCTTCGTCTCTTTTTCAAGATCATTCTTCGTCTTGATCGACTCTTCCTTCACTTCCAAAAGAGCTTCCTTTTTCGTTGTCTCAGCAGTTTTCACAGCATCGTCGATGATCTCTCTCGCCTTTGCTTCCGCGTTTCCGATCTTGCTCTGGGCATTCTTTTTAAGATTGGAAACCGTTACAAAATGCACGATGATCCCAACTATCAACGCGAGGGCCACGGCAATTGCTATACACAAGCCCAAACCTAATTGCACAGGAGCACCTCCTTATTCAATTTTCATTGTACATATTACTTAAATACAACAGTTAAATTTTATACTGTTTTCACAACAATGTCAAGCATTCTCATTATAGTTTTGTATCACTTGACGGACGGTGTCATAACGGAAGCCTTTGCGCGCCAGATAGCCGTATATTTTCTGCATTCCCGGCTCATCACACTCCTCCGGGGAAAACCTTTTTTTCTTCAGGATTTTCCGTATTGCTTCCTGCTCTCCATCGCCATTATTTTCATCGTAACACGCTTCGAAAGCTACTTCGATCTGCTCTGCCTTGACGCCTTTGCGCAGCAGCAGCGCCTGTATCTCTTTCCTGCTTTTGCTGTCCTGTCTGCTCCTCACAAAATTTTCAGCGTACCGGGCGTCATCCAGATACCCGAAGGACTTCACATACCGGACAGCGCCTTCCACGGCGTCCGCCGGGTAAAGCCCCAGTCTGAGTTTCTCACGCAGAGCCTCCTCTGTCCGGTCCATATCCGCCAGAAGATGCATAGCGCGCAGTTTCGCCCTTTTTAAGATGACCTCCACGCGGATCTTTCCCACTGTTTCTTCCGGTATTTCCACGCCTTCCCGGATACCAAACCGGGATAATTCCCCTTTGTAGAGCACAAAGGCAAATTTCCCATCCAGATACACTTTAAATTTCGTCTTTGTCAGCTGCTCGATCTTTGTGACCATCATTCTGTCTTTGTAGCGTCCGCCTCTGCCCCTTCTGCATCGGCGCTTTCTGAGCCGGGCAGATTATAGTGGGCGCGCACTTTCCGGTCCAGCTCTTCCATCACTTCCGGATGGTTTTCAAGATACGCTTTTGCGTTCTCCCTTCCCTGTCCGATCTTCTCGCCCTCATAGGCATACCATGCGCCGCTCTTTTTAACAAGATCGATACTTGCGGCAAGATCAAGGATATCTCCTTCTTTGGAGATCCCCTTTCCAAACATGATGTCGAACTCTGCCTCTTTAAAAGGAGGCGCGATCTTATTCTTTACGATCTTGATGCGGGTACGGTTGCCTACCATCTCCCCGCTCTGCTTCAGCGTCTCGATCCTCCTCACATCCATACGGACAGAAGCATAGAATTTCAGGGCGCGTCCCCCCGTCGTAGTCTCCGGGTTTCCGAACATCACGCCCACCTTCTCACGGAGCTGATTGATAAAGATGACCACGCAGTTGGATTTGCTGATCACAGGCGTCAGCTTTCTGAGAGCCTGCGACATCAGCCTTGCCTGAAGTCCCACATGGCTGTCGCCCATATCGCCCTCGATCTCCTGCTTCGGCACAAGTGCTGCAACAGAGTCGATGACAATGATGTCGATCGCGCCGGACCGCACCATCGTCTCCGCGATCTCAAGCGCCTGGTCACCGCTGTCCGGCTGAGATATGTACAGTTCATCGATATCCACCCCGATATTCTTCGCATATACCGGGTCCATGGCATGCTCAGCATCGATAAAACCGGCGATGCCGCCTCTCTTCTGTACTTCGGCGATCATGTGGAGCGCCACTGTTGTCTTACCGCTGGATTCCGGTCCGTATATCTCGATGACACGTCCCTTTGGAACTCCGCCCAATCCCAGCGCAAGATCAAGGCTTAAACACCCTGTAGGCACTGTCTCCACAGTCACATGCGCCCCGGACTCCCCGAGCTTCATAACAGCTCCTTTTCCAAAATCTTTCTCGAGCTTTGCGATCGCCGCGTCCAACGCTTTTTTCTTTTCTTCATTCACTGCCATAAATCAATTCTCCTTTTCTCGTATCGAACAATTGTTCGCATCTGGTATTATAGTATTATACGTCTTGTAAAATGTCAACAACAATTTTACTTTTTAATTATACATTTTTACATGTACAATAAAACGGACTTTTCTTTGTTTTTGCGTACCGTTTTCATTACAATATTTTCACGAACGGGCTTTTCAAGAAACTTTCCTCATAGGCAGCCCCCCTTTTTTCCTGAAACACAAATTATAGGATCTGATTCATTATCGGGTAAGCGTTCCGAAGCGGAACTCCGAAAATGAGAAGCCATGCGGCGTGAATGACAGAGAGGCCAGAACGCCTCCCACATCAGTATAGACAGGATAGCACAAAACCAGCCGGAGCACAATCCGACAGAATAGACAAATAATTTTCTCCCGGAAACACCGGAGCTTTTCCGCTCACCATATCAGCGGTAGTCCAGAATTTCTGGATACTTACATCCATACATTTCCCTCTCATCTGATTTTTTCATTTTATAGATGATAATTATTCACTTTTGTCATGTTTTGGTGTATGATACGATAGATAAGCTGATACGTCATAAAATTTTACAGGAATAACAACATGAGGAGGATATAGATCGTGGGACTTTATAACAACAGGATCGTAGTAAAGGTAGGCACATCCACACTGACGAATGACGCGGGGAAAAGCGACCTGCGCGCCACGGACCGGCTGGTATGCACGCTGGCGGACATCCACAACATGGGATACGAGGTCATCCTTGTATCTTCCGGCGCCATCGCCGTGGGCAGGAATAAGCTGAACATGCAGTCCAAACCGGACAGCATGCGCATGAAACAGGCCGCAGCCGCCGTGGGGCAGTGCAGCCTGATGTATCTGTATGACAAATTTTTCGGGGATTATGACAAGACAGTAGGGCAGATCCTCCTAAATGCCGAAGACATCGAACAGGAGGAGAAAAAAGAAAACCTGACCAATACGTTCAACGCTCTGCTGGAGATGGGAGTCATTCCCATCGTAAATGAAAACGACTCTGTCAGCTACACGGAGATCGAATCCGAGGACAGACTCTTCGGAGACAATGATATGCTCTCTTCTGTTGTCGCTGTCCTCTGCCGGGCGAAACGCCTTGTTATCCTGTCTGACATCGACGGATTCTACGACAGCGATCCACGGCTGCATCCAGGCGCAAAACTGATCCGGCAGATCGACCATATTGACGACAGTGTATATTCCCTTGCAGGGGGCGCGGGTTCCAGGAGGGGCACCGGCGGTATGCGGACCAAGCTGCAGGCAGCCCAGCTCGCCATCTCACAGGGGATCGATACCATCGTGACCAACGGCAAACGGCCGGAGGCTCTCTATGATATCATCAGAGGCGGCCAGGCAGGAACGCTCTTCACAGGAAAGAACTGAACCAGGATTTACCCTGCCGTATATACCCACAGATTACTGATCTGTGGGTACAGCGTCTCATAGTCCCACAGCTTTTCGCTCCTCTTCACGCTGTTCGGGTCATTGACCCGGATCTTCCCATTTTCAATTCCGACAAGGACAATAAAATGACCTGTCGTGGTAAAGTCGCCGGGTCTCATACTGCATATAATAGGGTTTCCGCTCTCAAGAGCAGAAAAAATCCCACTCTCATCCAATCCTATTTCTTGCCCATAAATCCCAAACTGCCGGGCGCCTTCTGTCATCAGCGACCAGCTCGTCCCCGCCTCTCCCTCATAATAACCGTTTTCTTCGGCAAACTTTGCCACTCTGTACGGAGTGACTGTGGGATCTCCGGTAAGACCTGACGCCACCATGGACAGCACGGTCGGGCCGCAGCCGTTCACAGCGATCATATTGTCCCCATATATCTGATAGCCCCACCGCTCATCCCACTGCAGGAGATGAGGGATCACACCCACAGTGACTCCGCCGACATCCCCCGCCGGAGGAAGGTCTTTTTTCGCCTGATAATTCCGGACAAAATCCGCTGTCTCCGGATTGTTTTTCACAAGCTCCCTGAGAGTATCCGACATCTCCCCTGCCTGTTCATATACCGCATTCAGCTCCCCGCTCCATACAATGCCATCCTTTGTCAGCAAAAGATGATCGCCGATCACATTTTTCAGAGCAAGCAGCACTGCAACGACCACAAAAACTGCCGCAAGTCTCCTCAGAAGACCGACTCTGCGCCGTTTCCTTCTTCGTTTCCGTCTATCGCCCGGATGACTCCGCCTCCCTCTTTCGCCTGAGTGCTCTACCCAATACCGTGACATTCACATCCGCCTCCTCAAACATTGAAAATTGCTGGAAAATATCTCATCCTTCTTTCCATTGATGGAGATTATAAGACGGAAAAGCGATGTTTTTTTGAAACAAATTCTTAAGTTTGGATGAAGAATAAACCTCTCCGGATCCCTATATAGGATCCATTGTCAGGAGGCCTCTCTGTCGTTCGTGAGCTTCAGCTTATCCAGCACATAAAATGTCAGTCCCATGAGCATGCCTACCACACACGCCAGCACCATTCCGCTGAGCTGGATACTGCCGAACTGCACGTTGATGCCGGAAAGTCCCACGACAAAAATCACCGATGTCATCGCCATATTCCTTGACCGTCCGTAATCCACCTTTGAATCTATCAGGATGCGGATGCCCGAGGTCCCGATCATTCCGTAGAGCAAAAAGGAGATCCCGCCGATCACAGGCCCGGGGATCGTGTTGATCAAAGTCGTCATCTTCCCGATAAACGAACAGATGATGGACAGCACTGCCGCGCCCCCGATCACATACACACTGTATACTTTTGTCATTGCCATGACTCCGATATTTTCTCCATAAGTCGTGGTCGGCACAGAACCGATCAGTCCGGAGAGCATGGTGGAAAAATTATCCGCAAACAGAGAACGGTGAAGCCCCGGATCTTTCAGGAGGTCTCTCCCCACGATCTTGCTCGTGACGATCTGATGCCCGATATGCTCCGACGCGATGACGAGGAGCACAGGCAGGATGATCACGATCGCCTCCCATTTAAAACTGGGAAAGGAGAAGTTTGGCAGAGAAAAGAGGGGCGCGGCCGCAACATCCGAAAAGTCCACGATCCCGCATATAAGCGCCGCCACATACCCCGCGATAATAGCGATCAGGATCGGGATCACGGAAAGGAATTTCCGGAATACCACAGAACCGAGCACCGCTGTGAGCAGAGTGACAAGAAATACGATCACATTTTTTACATCTATTGTCTCCTCCAAAAGCCCTGCATTGGAAGCGGCGGTCCCAGCCAGCTCCAGGCCGATCAGGGCTACGACCGGTCCCATGGCCGCGGGCGGCAGCACCACATCGATCCAGTCTGAACCGAACTTATAGATGATCAGCGCCAGAATACAGCCTAAAAAACCTACTACTACGAATCCGCCCAGAGCATAGCTGTATCCCCACTTTGCGATGACGACTCCCGCCGGTGCGAGAAACGCGAAGCTGGAGCCCAGATACGCCGGCGCTCTGCCCTTTGTGATCAGGATAAAGAGCAGCGTCCCCACACCGTTCATGAACAGGACGACTGCCGGATTGATGCCGAATACAAACGGCACCAGCACAGACGCGCCGAACATGGCGAACATGTGCTGGATGCTCAGCGGTACCAGCATCTTAAAAGGTACTTTCTCCTCAACCTGGATAATTCTTTTGTTTTCCATTTTTTACCTCTCTTCCTTCAAGCAGTTTTTGGTTTCTGTAAAACCTCACTTCATACATCATACCATGTCTGAGGCCTCTGCACCAGAATTTTCTCTCCGATCAGCGGATATCTGATCAGCCGATACATTCTCCCAGGACACGCACCACGTTCTCATACGCAATCTTCTCGATCTGTCGTTCCGTAAACCCGGCACGCCTCATAGCCTCCCACAGGACGGCCATATCCTGGACTCCCTCGATGCCTTTGGGAAGGCTATCTCTGTCAAAGCCGTCAAAATCTGTCCCAAGCGCCACTGCGTCCTCCCCCGCCACATTCATCATATGCCGGATATGGCGGACGATATCTGTGATATCCGCTCTGCCTGCCGCCTTTCCTCCTGCTCCGGGAAGCCGCAGGAAAGCCCCATAGAAATTTACGCCCACAATACCGCCGTTTTGTCCAAGGGCACGGAGCATCTCGTCCGTCAGATTGCGCGGATGAGGGCAGAGGACCCGGGCGTTTGAATGGGAGGCCGCTATCGGTCTTTTGCTGTACCGGACACAATCCCAGAATCCCCCATCTGACAGATGGGAGACGTCCACTATCATCCCCAGCTCATTCATCCGCTCCACGGTTTCTATTCCAAACGGAGTAAGCCCTGTTTCCATCTCGTTCCTCTCCCTGCTGTTGGGGCTGCCGATACAGTTCCCATGATTCCATGTAAGGGTGATCAGACGGATGCCACTGTTATACAGCTCATCAAGG
Source organism: Candidatus Mediterraneibacter intestinipullorum (assembly GCA_019118665.1). Classification (GTDB taxonomy): domain Bacteria; phylum Bacillota; class Clostridia; order Lachnospirales; family Lachnospiraceae; genus Mediterraneibacter; species Mediterraneibacter intestinipullorum. The sequence goes on along the minus strand of DWYM01000083.1, from coordinate 42,758 downwards.
CGCTCCGGTCTTCCATTCAGCACGCCGCCCTCTTCCACAGTCAGGATGCCCGAAATGCTGCCCTTTTGCTCCATGCGTCTGATATCTTCTGCCGAATGGGCAATACTGAATCCGGCGTTTTCTGCCAGGCGGGCATAGGCGATCATGTCAAGGACCTTTTCATATGCCCGGTCCCATGGGATACCGATCTTTCTGACCCCGGATTCCCCAAAAAAATCTGCTGCATTTACATAGCATGCGAAGAACTGCGCCGCCGAGCCCGCAGCCTTCAGCCTCGCGATATCAATGCACAGACTGTTCCTGTCAAGCCCGGCATTTTTTTCTTCCAAAAGCATACTCAGCGTATCACAGTGCATATCGATCCATTTCATAAAAGCGCTCCTTCCGGTTTTGAAATCCTCTTTTTATCTATGTATATTTTTTTCATTTTTTACATAGTCTATCATATCATCAGCGCGCTGTGGATATTCCTTACAGGTAAAATTATCCATTCGCGCCGAACCTGCCGCCCGGCAGATCATCTCGCCAAAAAAGGAGTGCATATGGAACCTAAAATCGGTATCATCGTCTGCGGTTTCACAGAAAACCGCCAGTTCGTCACCAATCCTTATATCCAGTCCGTCCGGTATTCCAGAGGGCTGCCTTTCATCCTCCCTCTCGTGCGCAGCGACCATGTGATCGATGAATATGTAAAATTCTGCGACGGCTTCCTCTTCTGCGGAGGAGATGATATCACGCCTCTCCTGTTCGGAGAAGAGCCCCGGAACGGAAACGGCAAAACAGATATTACCGTGGATCTCTTCCAGATCCGGCTCATGAAGCGCGTCCTCGCTTCCCAAAAGCCTGTCCTTGCCATCTGCCGGGGCATGCAGATCTTAAGCGTGGCATGCGGGGGGACTATCTGGCAGGACATGTCCCTGATCCCCGGCAAGGTCTTAAACCACATGCAGCAGTCCGCCAGCCGGAGCGAGGTAAGTCACCGTATCCGAATCGAGCGGGGCAGCCGGCTGAAGCAGTACGCCGGTTCCTGCCTCTATGTAAACAGCTTTCACCACCAGGCTGTGAACCTGCCCGGAAAAGGAGTGTCCGTAAGCGCCCGGGCGCAGGACGGCGCCATCGAAGCCATTGAGCTGGATTCCCACCCTTTTGCCATCGGCGTACAGTGGCACCCGGAATGCATGTACCGTACCTCCCGGGAAATGCGGGATCTTTTTCATGAATTTATCTCACATTCACTCATAAACAGCGGACATGCCGGACATACTAACCTCTGAAAATTTATTTGAAGGAGGCTGCAGTTATGTCAGAAATATCAATTCTTGATCTTCAGAACCTTCGTCATCTCATTGGCGGGTATTCCACCACGCACTGCAAGATGACGGACTACGCTTCAAAAACGGAGGATCCTGAGATCAAAAAACTGTTCCAGGACGCGGCAGATTCTGCCATGAAGAACAAACAGGAACTGATGAAGTTCCTGTAAAAGGATTCTGAGAAAGAGGTGAAGACAATGAATGAAAAAACAATGGTATCGGATGCACTCGTCGGCATTAACGGCGAGCTGAAAATGTTCGGGGATATGATCGCGCAGACAGAAAACAAGGAACTCAAACAGTGTCTGAAACAGATGCGCAACCAGTGCGAGATGTCGCAGGAAAAAATGTATGACGCCGCAAGGGAGAGAAGCTATTATGTGCCGGCGGCAAAGGCGACTCAGGAAGAGATCAGCCATGTAAGATCTATCGTTCAGGCGAACTGAAAATCCAGGCTGATATATAAAATACCTGTAAAACTGCAAATTTCCCCTGTAATAAGACGAGGATCGACAGCAGAAACCGCTGCCGATCCTTATTTTATTGCTGATCCAATATCTTCTCTATCGCCTCCGCCGCCCCGCCGCGGGCGTTTGAAGCGGTCACATGGTCCGCCCTTTCCTTCAGAGCAGGCACTGCATTTCCCATGGCGATCCTCACGCCTGCCGCATCAAACATAGACAGATCATTCTCACCGTCCCCGATGCACGCCGTCTCCTCCCGGGCAATCCCCAGATATCCGCCAAGAGCAGCAAGAGCTTTTCCCTTGGACGCATGTTTCGAATAGACTTCCACATAGATTCCTGTATATGCCGCGCTTAGTTCCGGATAGCATGACATGACGGACCTGAATTCCTCTTTTGCCTTCTCCGAGAAAAAATAGAACTGAAGCTCCTCCACCTCATATCCGCTCTTCTCCACCGCTTCCTGTATATTCCTGACGCAATGTATCCCGGCGGCATCCTTTCCGTAAATGAACCGGCCCGCCATCGCAAGGGGTCTGCCCTCCAACAGATAACGGTGGCAGATGTGGGCGGCGTTTCCAAGCCGGATCCCCCTGCACGCTCCCAACAGCGAGATCGCCTCGTCTCTTGGTATCATCGCGCGGAATACCGGCTTCTTCTCACGAAGATCCGTTACCACTGCCCCATTAGATGAAATCACATATCTGAACAGTCCCTGGTTATTTTTCGCGTCATCATCCCTGCCCCTGTAAGACAACGCCGGTCCGTCGATGACCCCCGCTGCCAGTCGGTGAGGGATACATCCAAGATTGCGCCCGGTGGCGGGTACCACCGTGATCCCCGCGGACGCGGCGCGGCGCAGCGCGCTCAATGTCCTGTCTGTCATCCGGCTCCTGCCATCCAGACAGGTGCCGTCCATATCAACCGCCAGTAATCTTATCATATATCCTCCGCGATCTCCCTTGCCACATATACTCCGCTGGCGGACGCGTGGGACAGGGAGTGGGTCACGCCGCTTCCGTCTCCGATCACATAGAGCCCCTTATGCCTCGTCTCAAGACGTCCGTCAAGCTTTACTTCCATGTTATAAAATTTCACCTCCACCCCATAGAGCAGGGTGTCATCGTTCGCGGTACCCGGAGCGATCTTATCGAGAGCGTAGACCATCTCAATGATACCGTCCAAGATCCTCTTGGGGAGCACGAGACTTAGATCTCCCGGCTCCGCCGCCAGGGTCGGGCGCACAAACCCTTCCTCAATCCTCTCCCATGTGCTTCTCCTGCCACGGATCAGATCTCCAAAGCGCTGTACCAGCACTCCGCCGCCCAGCATATTGGACAGACGCGCAATGCTCTCTCCATAGCCGTTGCTGTCCTTGAACGGCTCGGAGAAATGCTTTTCCACCAGCAGGGCAAAGTTCGTATTCTCGGTCTGCTTCTCCGGATCTTCATAGCTGTGTCCGTTTACGGTGACAATGCCGTTCGTATTCTCATTCACGACAATCCCATTAGGATTCATGCAGAATGTACGCACCTTGTCCTCAAACTTCTCCGTGCGGTATACGATCTTGCTCTCATAGAGCTCATCCGTCAGGTGGGAGAAGATGACCGCCGGAAGTTCCACCCGCACGCCGATATCCACCCGGTTGGACTTGGTCGGGATGTCCAGTCTTTCACAAAGCTGCTCCATCCACTTGCTCCCGCTGCGTCCCACGGAAATGATGCACTGTCCGCACTCATATGAGCCATCTTTTGTGATGATCCGGTACCCTCCGTCCATCAGCTCCACATCATCCACATGGCAGTTGAACCGGAAATCCACCTTATCTTTCAGCTCACCAAAGAGATTCTCCAGGACCACATAGTTGATATCCGTACCAAGATGGCGCACAGACGCATCCAGGAGCTTCAGTTTATTCTGCATGCACAGTTTCTTAAATCTGGTCCCCGCCGTAGAGTACATCCTGGTGCCTTTCCCGCCGTACATTACATTGATCTCATCTACATAACGCATAAGGCTGATCGCAGTATCCTTGCTGATATATTCATACAGCGTGCCGCCAAAGTCATTGGTAATATTATATTTTCCGTCAGAAAACGCGCCCGCGCCTCCAAAACCGCTCATGATGTCGCATGTGTTGCAACTGATGCAGCTCTTTACCTTCTTCCCATCAATAGGACATTTCCTCTTTTCCAGGGGATTCCCGGATTCAAGTACCGCCACTTTTAATCCCGGCGCTTTCTGCATCAGCTCATAGGCCGCAAAAATGCCGCCCGGTCCCGCTCCGATTATTATCACGTCATATCTGCTCATTCTTTCATGTCCTTTCCTCATCCTTTTCCGGCACAAAACACTGCCGCCCCATTATTATATGGGACGGCAGCAATTTTTAATGGATCTTTATTCGATTTCCGAAAATTCGTCTTTTCCAACTCCGCACAAAGGACAAAGGAAATCCTCCGGCACATCTTCCCACTTTGTGCCGGCCTCGATCCCATTTTCCGGATCGCCGGTCACTTCATCATAAATATATCCACATACATCACATACATATTTTTTCATTTCTTATTTACCTCCTGATATTCTTTGAAAATAATCTAAATTCATTTTTATTTTTCTCTTTTACATTACCGGGAGTCTCCTCCCTCGTTTATAATAGCATACCTTGTCCGCTTTTTCAATGCACAAGTTAGACAACCTTACAGATCGTCCACCAGAGCCGTGGATTTTGCATAAGCCGTGGACCGGGCTTCAAAGAAATCCGTCTTGACCATGTTTGCATTGGAATACTGAGATACCCACCTCATGGACTCCGGCTCCCTCTCATATCCGGGGTAGATCGGGTCATATCCAAAGCTTGTCCACCTTAAATTCCCCAGATATTGGATATATTCGGTCACCATCCGGCGGTTCAGTCCAGCAACGTCGTCTCCGATCACATAGTGTCCCCATTCGATCTCCTGGCGCGCGCCTTCCATGAGAAGCTCCCGCATCTCTGTCACCATGGCGTCGTCAAACAATTCCGGGTGTTCCTTGCGAAGTTCGATGATGATATTGCGGAACAGCCACAGATGCGTGTTCTCATCCCGGTTGATGTACCGGATCTCCTGGGCGGATCCGGGCATCTTTCCGTTTCTGGACAGATTGTAAAAGAACATGAACCCGGAGTAAAAATAGATGCCCTCCAGCACATAGTTCGCCATCATCACTTTCAGAAGCGTCCTTGCATCCTTTTTTGTCTGGAACTCATTGTAGCAGTCTCCGATGAACGTGTTCCGCTTCAGGAGATGTTCGTCCGTTTTCCACTGGTACAGGATGTCCATCCGCTCTTCCGGCGAGCAGATCGTGTCCAGCATATAGGAATAGGACTGAGAGTGTACGCACTCCTGAAATGTCTGTATATTGAGGCAGAGATTTACCTCGTTTGCTGTAATGTACTCACCCACACAGGGCAGGTTTGCCGTCTGTATGGAATCAAGAAACACGAGGAAGGACAGGATCTTGTCGTACGCCGTTCTCTCTGCCTTCTCCAGTTTCGGGTAATCCTTGATGTCCTGAGACAGGTTGATCTCCTCCGGAATCCAGAAGTTGTTCATTGCCTGGCGGTACCAGTCTGACACCCAGGGATATTTGAGGTTGTTGTAATCATTGAGGTTGGTTGTATTGCCGCCGATCATGCGTCTTTTCAGCACGTCCGTGTCTCCGCCCGGATTAAACAGCGGTTTGTGGGGAAGGGGCTGTGTTACATCAAATTCCTGCATCTGTTTCTCCTTTCATTTGTCCGGTCCGTCAGGATGAACACGATTCACATTCTTCTACCTCAAGAGATTTTGAGCGCACATAATAGACCGTCTTTACGCCGCACTCCCATGCCTGGAGATAGAGATTGAGTACCTGACGCATTGTGTATTCATTCGTGATATAAAAATTCATGGACTGCGCCTGATCCACATGCCTCTGGCGCACACCGCAGGCGCGCACGGACCAGGTCTGGTCGATGTGGTGGGCATTGATGTAGTACCAGTAGGTCTCAAGGCTTAAATCCGGAGCCACCCTGGGCAGCATGGAGCCTTTTTTCTCCTCCAAGAAATACTTGTTCATGACCGGATCAATGCCTGCCGTTGTTCCCGCGATGATGGAAGTGGAGCTGGTAGGCGCAATGGCAAGGAGATAGGCGTTTCTCATGCCCTGCTCATGAACCTTTTTGCGCAGCGCGTACCAGTCCTCAGACGTATAGCCCCGCTTGTCAAAGTACGCTCCGGTATCCCAGTCCGAGCCTTCAAAATAGCGGTAGCTTCCCTTTTCCGCGGCAAAGTCGGAGCTTGCCTCCACTGCCGCATAGTTTATCTCCTCGAACAGACGGTCCACAAATTCCAGATGCTCTTCTGACTGCCACTTTATACTGTTCTTTGCCAGCATATGGTGATAACCGCTGACTCCAAGACCAATGGAACGGTAGCTGTGATTGGTGATCTTCGCGTAGGGAAGGGGATAAAAATTCAGGTCGATCACATTGTCCAGGGCGCGGACCACTGTCCTTACCACTCCGCGCATATATTCCTTATCCTGCACCGGAAGCCTTCCGAGGGAGAGGGAAGCAAGATTACATACAACAAACTCTCCTGCTTTCGTTGTATTTACCACAACAGTATCTCCGTCGCTGGTCTTCACTTCCGTGCTGACCGTGGAGATCGGCGCCATGTTCTGGGCGATCTCCGTACAAAGGTTGGAGCAGTAGATCATGCCCCTGTGAGGATTGGGATTCGCCCGGTTTACGATATCCCTGTTGAAGGTGAATGGCGCTCCTGTCTCAACTACGGATTTGATGATGAGCCGCACCATGTCCTTGAGCCCGATGGTGCGCTTGGTGATGCGTGAATCATGTACACAGTCCCAGTATCGCTTTTCCCATTCTTCTCCATAAAAGTCCTCCAGACTGTATCCCTTCGCCATCTCGATATCGTGGGGGCACATCAGATACCAGTCCTGATCCAGGTCTTCTTTTACCATCTTCCAGAACAGATCCGGATAGCAGACTGCCGGGAATACATCGTGGGCTTTCATCCTCTCATCTCCGTTGTTTGTCCGGATCTGGAGAAATTCCGGCAGATCCCTGTGCCATGCGTCCAGGTAGACGGCGACTGCTCCTGCCCTCACGCCAAGCTGGTCTACCGCCACCGCTGTATCATTGACGATGCGGATCCAGCGGATCACACCCCCGGCAGCTCCTTCAAAGCCCCGGATGGCGCTGCCTGCTGCCCTTACTTTTCCGAAATACATGCCCATTCCGCCACCGTACTTGCTGACCTGGGCAAAGTTGTCCACGGAGCGGAAGATGCCCTTGAGGCTGTCCGGAACTGTGTCGATAAAGCAGGAACTGAGCTGATGGAAAGGCTTCCTTGCATTTGCCAGCGTAGGAGTTGCCATGGTCACTTCCAGCTTTGAGAGCATATCATAAAAGGCCTTCACCCATGTCAGCCTTACGTTTTTCTCCTCATTCATGGCGAGATGGAGGGCGATCCCCAGGAACATCTCCTGCGGGCTCTCTAACGGCACATGACTGTGTGTTGATATGACATATCTCTTGATCAGAAGGTCAAGCCCGGAGTAATTGAAAAGCCGGTCTCTCTCCGGAACAAGGAAGGTCTCCGCCTCATGGATCTCACTTCGAGAGTATGCCTCTAAAATATAGCTTCCGTACAGTCCCTGGTCCGTGAGATAGCGGATCTTGTCAAAGAGCGTGGTCAGCCCTCTGCTTTCCGCCTCAGCCCGCAGCCTCCGTTCAAACTGAAACGCCAGCAGCCAGCCGGCGATATTTTCCCACCGGGGCGCCTCCTGGCTGGTCAGTTCCATGGCCGCCTTGACCAGGGCCTCCAGCTTCTCCTCCTCGTTCATATCCGGCTTCTGAAAGCCCATGAATTTCCCCAGAAGCACGGGAAAGGAGTAGATATCCGGCGGAAAAGCCTGCTGGATATCCTTTAAGATCTCAGACAGCCCTTCAACCCTCACTTCATTTTCGATTTCCTGACGGACCCTGCGCAGCTCCGTCCTTTTCTGCCGATACAGGATGTAGGATTTCGCCTCCTGGAAAAAGCCCTGCTCCATCAGGGTTTCCTCCACCACGTCCTGGATCAGCTCCACAGAATCCGCGTTTCTCTTTTCCAGTTTCTCCTCAACCGAGAGACAGAGCGCCTGAAGCTGTTCCTCCCCCGATTCCGTACCGCATGAGGCAAAGCTCTTTCGAATTGCCCCTTTGATCTTATCCGGCTGGTAGATTTCTCTGTCCCCGGAACGTTTGACAATGAATTTCTCCGTCATTCACTGCCTCCTTTCGTTTCTCTCTTCGTTTCTTCTTTCTTTTTCTGTTCACTACTTACACTATTTTCTCTCAATCCGAGTATTCCGTCAACCAAAATCCGCACATCATCAAAAATATAATCAAAGGCGCCTGCCTGACACATGTTGATAAGGACCATCCCAATGGGCACTGCAAGGATCATCCACAGCACGCCCCCCATCCGGTAGCCCACATACAGGAGCAAAAGCGTGACCAGCGGGTTCAGCCCCACACTGTCCCCTACAAGCTTTGGCTGAAGGAGCTGCCTGACTACCTGCGTCACCACATAAAGCACCACCAGCGCCACTGTGGTCTTGTAATCTCCCATAAAAAACTCATAGACCGCCCATGGGATCATAGCCGTCCCCGTACCGAAGAAGGGAAGAAAATCTAAAAACGATATGAGCAGCGCCACCAGGACGAAATAGCCTGTTCCAAGAAAGCCAAGTCCTACAAGCAGGATCAGGAACACGATCCCCATGATCTTAAACTGTGCCTTAAAATATCCGCCCACAGCATATTTCAGATAATCCATGACCAGGCTCATCCTTTTCTGTACGGCTTCCGGGGCGGTCCTTTTCATCCATCCCAGCACTTCCTCTCTCTGCACGATAAAGAAATACGCGGACATGACCGCCACGATGAAGGAGATCAGATAATACGGCACTCTTCTCGCGATATTTCCCGCCGCGTTCACCGTTGGTTCGCTGATGCCGGATACAAGTTCTCCCATATATCTGTCCAGATTTTCTACCACTGTGTTCCAGCCGCTCTGAACACCGTCCGGCAGCCGTTCAAAAATGCCGGAAAGCGTATTCCCGATCTGTCTTAAGCCCTCTTCAAGCTGGGCATATATCTCCGGGAAATTTCTGACCAGCTCCCCGATCTCATGCACAAGACGGCTGAGCCCGAAATATAGGGCCAGGATGATCGCCGCGAGCACCAGGATGACGATCAGGGCTGATCCCAGCCTTTTCACGATCCGCAGTCTTTTCTCCAGCCAGTTGACAAGAGGGGCGGCGATCGCCGCAATAAGCCAGCCTATGACAAACGGCATGAGAAATCCGATCAGTCTGATGCCGATGAACACAAATGCTGCTGTGGCAAGGAGACTGAACAGCAACCTGACTGCCACCTGCCAGTAGGATCCTCTATCTTCCATACCAATCCTCCCGAATCAATCAATCCTGCATTCTTTTTCGATCCGTTCCCAGATCTCATCCCGCCCCTGTTTTGTCATTGAAGAAAACGGTATGACCGTTGTTCCAGGCACGAGTTCCAGGCCTTCCTTTAACATTTTAACATGTTTCTGCACCTGGCTGCGCTTTATTTTATCTAATTTTGTAGCGATGATCACTGGCTCATATCCCTGAGCCACGGCCCACTTATACATCATTTTATCATTCGCCGAAGGCTCGTGACGGATATCGATGAGCAGGAACACGGCCCGAAGCTGGGCGGAACCATGCAGATACCGCTCGATCATCTTTCCCCACTGCTCTTTTTCTCTCTCAGACACCTTTGCGTATCCGTATCCGGGAAGATCCACCAGGTACAGAGCGTCATTAATGCTGTAAAAGTTGATGGTCTGGGTCTTTCCCGGGGTGGCGGAAATCCTGGCGTATGATTTCCGGTTCATGAGCGCGTTGATCAGAGACGATTTTCCCACATTGGACTTACCTGCAAACGCCACCTCAGGCTTGTCATTCTCAGGCAGGGTGCTTGTGATGCCGCACACTGTCTCCAGATTTATACTTTTGATTACCATAACTTCCCTCCTGCGCCGCACGCGCTATCCTGCGGTTTCCTGCGTCTCTTCCGGCGTATCCGCCAGTGCCTGTTTTAACACTTCTTCCATATTTTCCACAGGAAGGATCTCCAGCCCCTTTGTGATCTCGGAAGACAACTCTTCTGCATCCACTCTGTTTTCCTTCGGGATGAGCACGGTCTTGATTCCCGCGCTCTTTGCTGCCAGGAGCTTTTCCTTTAAGCCTCCGATGGGCAGGACACGTCCTCTGAGCGTGATCTCCCCGGTCATCGCCAGGTCTGCGCGGACCTTTTTCCCTGTGACCGCGGACAGCATGGCTGTTGCCATCGTTATTCCCGCAGATGGGCCATCCTTGGGCACTGCTCCCTCCGGGATATGTACATGGATGTCATGCTTTTCGAAGAAATCTTCCGCAATCCCATACCTGCCGCTCACAGAGCGGATATAACTGATCCCGGTCTGCGCGGACTCTTTCATCACGTCTCCCATCTGGCCTGTCAGCATAAGTTCCCCGCTTCCGGGCATCACATTGACCTCGATCTGAAGCGTATCTCCGCCCACACTGGTCCATGCAAGCCCACGGACAATACCGATCTCAGGCGCAGGATTTGCCATCTGATATGTATATTTCTCCTTCCCTAAAAACCGGTGGATATTCCGGTCTGTCACTGTGAGCTTCTTTCGGTCTGTGGTCAGGATCTCCTTCGCAGCCTTCCTGCACACATTCCCGATCTCACGCTCAAGCTGCCTGACCCCTGCTTCTTTCGTATAGTTGCGCGCCATCTTCCAGACCGCGTGTCTGCTGAATGTAAGCTGCGCTCCTGTGAGACCGTGCTTTTCAAGCTGTTTCGGGATCAGGTGCTCCGTCGCGATATGCAGCTTCTCATTCTCCGTATAGCTTGTGATCTCGATCACTTCCATTCGGTCAAGCAGAGGACGCGGGATCGTCTGGAGGGTGTTGGCCGTAGTGATGAACATGACTTCTGAGAGATCCAGCGGCACTTCAAGGTAATGGTCCCTGAATCTGCTGTTCTGCTCACTGTCCAGCACCTCCAAAAGGGCGGAAAAGGTATCCCCCTTATAGTCTGTGCTCACCTTGTCGATCTCATCCAGCAGCATGACAGGATTTTTGACTCCCGCTGTACGAAGCCCATTCGCAATACGTCCGGGCATTGCGCCCACATAGGTCTTTCTGTGTCCACGGATCTCCGCTTCGTCCCGCACTCCCCCAAGAGAGATGCGCACATAAGGTTTCTTGAGGGCCCTTGCCAATGACCTTGCGATAGAAGTCTTTCCTGTCCCCGGCGGTCCCGCAAGACACAAGATCGGGCTTTCACCCTTCTTTGTCAGCGTGCGCACGGCAAGGAATTCCAGGATGCGTTCCTTCACCTGTTCCAGGCCATAATGATCCTCCTCCAGGACCTGCTTCGCGTAATCGATATCCTGATTGTCCTTCGCCTCTTTGTCCCACGGCATCTCCAGCAGCGTCTCGATATAAGTGCGGATGACGCCGCTCTCGGCCGGAGAGTTCATAGAGCTCTTGAACCGGTTGATTTCCTTCTGGAGCTTATCTTTCACCTCTTTCGGCGCTTTCAGACCCTTCAGCGCGGCCTCAAATTCTTCCGCGTCCGACACCGTTGAATCCTCTCCCAGTTCCTCTCTTATCAGTTTTAACTGCTCCCGCAGGATATATTCCCTCTGATGCTTATCCACACGCTCTTTTACCTTGCGCTGGATCTCATCCTTGATGTTCATGATCTGAACCTCATTCACCAGCTTAAAGGCAAGCTTATCATAGCGTTTCTTAAGATCCGTCTCCTTTAGGATATCCTGCTGATCCGTATAATAAAGAGGAATGTTTGCCGCGATCTCATCAACCAGCTTTTGGAGCCCTTTGATCTCCATAAGCCGGGCCACAGATTCTTTTGACATCTTGCCGTTCTTGGAGGCATATTCCACGAGCATGTCTTTAAGGCTTCTCTCCATTGCCTCCGTGTTTGCGTCCTCCGGCAAATCCTGCTCCGGCTCTTTCATCACCTCTACCTTTGCCCGAAGATAAGGTTCGGAAAACTCTACCTCTTTCAGCCGGCCTCTGCTCTCTCCCGACACTAGCACTCTCACGATCTGTTTCGGAAGTTTGATGATCTGCTTGACCGTTCCCACAGTGCCGATCTCATATACATCCCCCATCCCCGGATCCTCTGTATCGATGGATCTCTGGGCAGTCAGGAATATCTTCTGTTCTTCCACCATCGCTTCCTGGACGGCAGCGATGGAGCGTGCCCGGCTTACGTCAAAATGCACGACCATCCCCGGCATGATGGTCATTCCCCTTAAAGGCACCATGGGCATGCTCTTTATCTCATTGTCCATTTATTTTCCTCCTGGTCTCTGCTGTCTGCCATTACAAAATCTTAATAATCTGTCGCCGCATACCAAAAGGGCAGGCACATATGGCAACTCCATAGCACCCGCCCTGCACCTTCAGTTATGCGCTCTCTGTTGTCAGGAATGATCTCCGCTCCTCGCCATCACGCAGATACAGCGGTTTCCCTGTTCCATTTACCGCCTCTTTCGTGATCCGGCATTCTTTGATCGTCTCATCTGACGGAACCTGATACATGGTGTCCATCATGATCTTTTCCATAATAGCGCGAAGCCCTCTTGCTCCTGTCTTTCTCTTCAGAGTCGTCTCCGCGATCTCGACCAGAGCGTCCCGGTCAAACTCCAGTTTCACACCGTCCAGCTCCAGCAGCTTCTGATACTGCTTCACGATCGCGCTCTTAGGCTCTGTCAATATCTGGATCAGCGCCTCCTTGTCAAGAAGGTCAAGAGATACCGTGACCGGCAGTCTTCCCACCAGTTCCGGGATCAAGCCGAATTTTACCAGATCCTGGGGCAGCACCTCATGAAGAAGCACATCCATGTCGTACTCGTGCTTTGCGGCAATCTCTGCGTTAAAACCAATGGATTTTCTGTCAAGACGTGTCTCAATAATCTTATCAATACCTTCAAACGCGCCTCCGCAGATAAACAGGATGTTCGTCGTGTCGATCTGGATCAGCTCCTGATGGGGATGCTTGCGTCCGCCCTGGGGAGGTACAGACGCGACCGTTCCCTCTATGATCTTTAAAAGCGCCTGCTGTACACCCTCACCGGATACATCCCGGGTGATGGACGGATTCTCAGACTTTCTGGTGATCTTATCGATCTCGTCAATATAGATGATCCCATGCTCCGCGCGCTCGATATCCCCATCAGCAGCCTGGATGACTTTGAGAAGGATGTTTTCCACATCCTCTCCCACATATCCCGCCTCTGTCAGAGCCGTTGCATCCGCGATCGCAAACGGAACGTTCAATATCTTTGCCAGAGTCTGCGCAAGGAGTGTCTTGCCACAGCCGGTAGGACCGAGCATCAGGATGTTGCTCTTCTGGAGCTCCACGCCCAGGTCCTGCTCCGCCATGATCCTTTTGTAATGATTATAGACCGCAACCGAAAGCACTTTCTTTGCTTCATCCTGCCCGATCACATAGTCATCCAGAAACGCCTTTATCTCTTCCGGCGTCAGCAGATTGATGTCGTCAAACGCATCTCTCTCGGTGTAATCCAGTTCTTCCTCTATGATCTCCGAACAGATACCGATACACTCGTCACAGATATATGTGCCGTTCGGTCCTGCGATCAGCTTCCTTACCTGAGCCTGCGTCTTGTTGCAGAAAGAGCACCTCACGATATCGTCTGTCATTTTCCCTGCCATAAAATGTCACCTCATGCAATATTAGTGATTTACGATCACTTCATCGATCAGGCCGTACGCCTTTGCCTCTTCCGCGGACATGAAATTGTCGCGCTCTGTGTCGGCCTTGATCTTCTCAAGATCCTGCCCTGTGTTTGCAGCCAGGATCTCGTTTAATTTCTGTTTCGTACGGAGGATATGCTCCGCCGCGATCTGGATCTCTGTCGCCTGTCCCTGAGCCCCGCCTGACGGCTGATGGATCATGATCTCCGCATTCGGAAGCGCAAATCTCTTGCCCTTCTTTCCTCCTGAGAGAAGGAATGCGCCCATGCTGGCAGCCATACCGATGCATACTGTAGATACATCACATTTGATATACTGCATCGTGTCGTAAATGGCAAGTCCTGCTGTGACAGAACCTCCCGGGCTGTTGATGTAGAGCTGGATATCCTTGTCCGGATCGTCTGCTTCCAGGAAAAGCAGCTGTGCAACGACTACACTTGCGGATACATCATTAACCTCTTCCCCCAGGAAGATGATCCTCTCTTTTAACAGTCTTGAATAAATATCGTAAGAGCGCTCCCCTCTGCTCGTCTGTTCAATGACATAAGGTACTAAACTCATTTTTATACCCCTTTCTATAATAAGCCGTCTGTCCCGGCTTCGTTTACTCTGTCTGTTGTGATAAGAGGTGTGCCCGCGGCACACCTCTCCAGAATCCGAATCAGCCTTCTACTGCCGCGTCTGCGATCAGTGTCACTGCTTCCTGGACCGCAATATCCTCTTTCATCTGTTTCTTCTCGTTATCGCCCATGAACTCTTTGAGCTTCTCAACTTCCATCTGGTAGGAATCTGCCATCTTCTTCAGCTCCTCATCCAGACGCTCATCCGACACTTCGATATTTTCCGCAGCTACCACTGCCTCAAGAACGAGTCTTGTACGGATACGTTTCTCGGCCTGGGGACGGAATTCTTCCATCATCTTTTCCTCTGAAAGTCCTGTGAACTGGAAATACTGCTCCAGGCTCATGCCCTGCTGCATGATGCGGCGCGCGAAATCATCTGCCATCTGCTTTGTCTGAAGATCTATCATCGGTTCCGGGATATCGATCTGCGCATTGGCCACAGCCTGCTCCACGGCCTGATCCTCTCTCTTCTGCTTTCCTTCACTCTCCTTGCGTTCTTTGATCTTCGCCTTCACCTCTGCCTTGTACGCGTCAACAGTCTCGCTCTCCTCAGAAACATCGGATACAAACTCATCATCCAGCTCCGGGATCTCCTTTGCCTTGATCTCATGTACGGTGCATTTAAATACTGCCGCTTTTCCGGCAAGATCCTGCGCCTGATAATCCTCCGGGAATGTCACATTGACTTCTGTCTCTTTCCCGATCTCAGCGCCGATGAGCTGCTCCTCAAATCCCGGGATGAACGCGCCGGAACCGATCGTCAGCGGATACTTCTCTCCCTTTCCGCCTTCAAATGCCGCACCGTCTACGAATCCTTCAAAGTCAAGAACGACCTGGTCCTTATCCTGTACCGCGCGGTCTGTAACTTCTACTGTCCTTGCGCTGCGCTCACGCTCTTTGTCAATCTCCTCGTCAACTTCCTTTTGTGTCACCCTCGTAGAAACTTTGTCCACTTTCAGGCCTTTGTATTCACCGAGTGTAACTTCCGGCTTCACCGCGACCTCCGCTGTAAAGATGAACGGTTTTCCCTTCTCGAGCTGTGTGATCTCGACCTTGGGCTGGGATACGATGTCAAGTCCGCACTCGTCATATGCTTTTCCGTACGCCTCTGATATCATATGATTCGCGGCCTCATCATAGAACACCTCCGGTCCGTACATATTCTCGATCATCTGGCGCGGTACTTTGCCTTTACGGAATCCCGGGAGACTGATCTTGCCGCGTTCTTTCAGATACGCAGCCTGAAGAGCCTTCTCCACATCCTCTGCTGACACCTCGATCGTCAGCTTCGCCATGTTATGTTCTAATTTTTCTACCTGTAAACTCATTTTCTTCCTCCTTGAATGCGCAAAAGTGTATCTCTTTTCTAAGAAAAAAGACAATTGCAGTCATTAACACAGTATAGCACATACGTCCGCATATTTCCAGTGTTTTTTGCTAATACAGCCACATATGCACCGCTCGAGCAGCCCATGCGCGTCACATGCCTTTTCCCCTATGCGCCGTATACGATGGACGCTCTCACTTCTTCTGCTTTTTCCTCTCCTGCCAGCAGAGCTGTCAGCCTGAGCGCAAATGGGATGGCTGTCCCCATGCCTCTTCCTGTCGTGATATGTCCGTCTGTGACCGCCGGCTCCCGCACCACCTGCGCGTCCTCCAGTCTGTCTTCGAAAGACGGATATGAACATGCCTTTCTGTCTTTGAGCATTCCCAGTTCAGCCAAAATACTCGGAGCAGCACAGATTGCGGCAATATATTTTCCCTGGCTGTCAAATGACTTTAACAGTTTCAGGAGCCCCTCATGCACTTTCAGGTTCAGCGTGCCAGGCATGCCTCCCGGAAGGACCAGCATATCCGCTCCGGCTGCATCCGCCTCTTCAAACAGGCTGTCCGCCTCCACCCGGATCCCATGCGCGCCCAGGATTTCTTTTCTGCCTATGACAGATACCATCTCTGTCTCGATCCCGGCGCGGCGCAGGATGTCCACAACCGCCAGTCCCTCAATCTCTTCAAAACCATCTGCAAGAAATACACAAACCCTGCTCATTCTCCTAACCTCCTGATGTTCTGTAATCTCCACTTTTTTCAGTGTAGCAGACCACGCCGGCAAATGCAACGGACAGTTCCCAGGATACCGATGGGTCCGTTCCCGGCATTATACGGCAAATTCCGGTGGCATACTGTTAAAAGATGACTTATAATTAAAGAACATAAATCCTTTGACCGGGGAACCGCATGCTTATGTTCCCCGCTGCTGCGGGATCACTCGCAAATCAAATCAATATTCAGGAGGATCGATAATGGAGATCGAACGCAAATTTCTCATCGACACGGATCAGCTTCCTTTCCGTCCGGAGGATTACCCCTGCCGCCATATTGAACAGGGATACCTCTGCACCGCCCCTGTTGTCCGCATCCGCAGAGATGACGACGACTATTTTCTCACCTATAAGTCCAAGGGGCTCATGGTCCGGGAGGAATACAATCTTCCTCTCACAGAAGAAGCCTACCTCCACCTGCTCCCGAAAGCAGACGGCAGGATCATTACCAAAAAAAGGTATTTGATCCCTCTTGACGGCAATCTCACGCTGGAACTTGACATTTTTGAGGGTGAACTCGCGCCCCTTGTTCTCGCTGAGATCGAGTTTCCCGATGAAGATTCCGCCCGCTCTTACTGCCCACAGGAGTGGCTTGGGGAAGATGTGACACATTCGTCCCTTTATCACAACAGCACTCTCAGCAGGATATAATCCGCCAAAAAGCAACGTTTTGTTGCTTTTATTATAATATTATCCATTTCGTTGCATAACACCTTGTTTACAGGAAAAATTGATATAATAATGGAAATTTATGCAATTAATCAAACGATTTCTTGTAAATGGAGGTATGCGGGTGTCGAATATCCAGCTTGCAGCAAATCTGCGCAGACTCAGAAACGACCACAACTACACACAGGCACAAATCGGCGAAAAGCTGAATATTTCCCGTCAGGCATATTCTAACTATGAGACAGGGAAACGGATTCCTGACATTGACATGCTCATCCGCATTGCCGATATATACGAAGTCACGCTGGAACAGCTTCTCACCCAGACCTGTACGAAGGCCGGCATCATCAATGAGACTCCCGGTCCTTATTTTACCGGCAGGATCATCGCCAGCGCTGATACCGTGTATCTGACAAATGAAGAGATCGAGCTGGTCACACATTACAGAACCGCCGGGGAAGATGAAAGAAAACTGGCGCGGAAGGTGCTGGGAATGTGAAATCTGAAATTGTCGCGAGACTGCTCCGACTTGGACATTCTCAGTAAACAGTGGAGCATGTTTTTGAACACGTTTCAACGCGGGGTGTCGATGGCTTCGGCGATCTGAAAAATAGAATTTAGAAAAACAGGAATCCGGAAATATGCGTTAAGCCGGGCAATAAGGCTGCCTGAACCAAAGGCGAGTTGTACGTTGCCCTTAGCATATTTCCGGGTCTTTTTATATGTCCATTTGCGTTTCCCCTTCTTTTCTGTATATAATGGGTATTATTTTGAAAAGGAGTTTTTATTATGATATTAGGTTCACATGTGGGCATGAGCGGCAGGGAGATGCTGCTGGGCTCCGCGAAGGAGGCAGTATCTTATGGGGCGGATACTTTTATGTTCTACACTGGAGCGCCTCAGAATACGAAAAGAAAGGATATAAGCGAGCTGAATATCGGTCCCGCCTGGGAGTACATGAAAGAGCATGGGATCAACGATATCATCGTCCACGCGCCTTACATTATCAATCTGGGCAACGCGGTCAAGCCGGACACTTTTTCCCTCGCTACGGAGTTTCTCGCAAAGGAGATCGAGCGCACGGTAAGCTGCCGCAGCCACACACTCATCCTCCATCCCGGAGCGCATGTGGGAGAAGGCGTGGAAACCGGTACCGCTCAGATCGTCAGGGGACTCAACGAAGTACTCAGCGCGGATACAGACTGTCAGATCGCCCTTGAGACAATGGCTGGAAAGGGTTCTGAGATCGGACGTTCTTTTGAGGAGCTGGCGAGGATCTATGATGGTGTTATACATAACGAGAAACTGAGAGTATGTTTTGACACCTGCCACACAAGTGACAGCGGATATGATATCATTCACCGCTTTGACGATGTCATGGAAGAATTTGACCGGATCATCGGGAAAGATCAGATCGCGGTATTCCATATCAATGACAGCAAAAATGTACCGGGAGCCGCCAAAGACCGGCATGAGAATATCGGCTTCGGACATGTTGGGTTTGACGCTATCAATTATATCGTGCGGCATCCTGATTTTGAAAGCGTACCAAAGATACTGGAAACGCCTTACATCCCCTCCCCTGCAAATCCGAAAAAATCTTATGCTCCGTATAAATATGAGATCGAGATGCTCAGAAAAGGCGTATTCGATCCGAAACTGAAAGAAACGATCATAAAGTCAAACGAAAAATAAAAAGCAGATAAAATCCCTGCTTTTCCTTGACATTTCTTTTCCGCCGACATATTATTGTATTATTCATATAATACAGCCACAGAGCGCGGGGTACCCCGCGCTCTGTAAGGGACCGCCGCAGGCGGTCCCTTAAAAACAGAAAGTGAGATGATTTAATGCCGTGGAATTTGGACGACAGCCGCCCCATTTATCTTCAGTTAATGGAGCGCATTCAGCATGACATCATCTCCGGTGTCTATCAGCCGGGAGATAAACTCCCATCAGTCCGGGATCTGGCTCTGGATGCCGAAGTCAATCCCAACACGATGCAGAAAGCGCTCTCCGAGCTGGAACGCAGCGGGCTCGTGTATTCCCACAGGACAAGCGGACGCTTCGTTACAGATGATAAAGAGCTTCTGAAAAAGGCAAAGACAAATCTTGCCCACAAGTATATGAGCAGCTTTTTGGCACAGATGCGCCACCTGGGATTTGACGGCAGAGAGACACTGGAAATGATACAGGCAGCTTTAAAAGGGAGAAACTATGAGACCGATTCTTGAATGTCAGAGACTTACAAAAAAATATGGAGGCTTTTTTGCCCTTTCCGATCTGACGCTCACCGTTGAGCGGGGACAGATTGCAGATCTCCTTGGACCGAACGGCAGCGGAAAGACTACGCTGATCAAACTCGCCAACGGTCTGCTCACACCCACAGACGGTCACATTATGATAAATGGCCTTTCTCCGTGCGCAGATACGAAAAAAATCGTATCTTACCTGCCGGATCGCAGCTTTATAAACGAGCACATGCGAGTCAGAGAAATCCTGTCCTTCTATGAAGATTTTTATAGAAATTTCAGCACGGAACGTGCCTCCGCGATGCTGGATTCTCTTGAGATCGACAGGAGTTCCCGGCTCCAGTCCCTCTCAAAAGGCACAAAGGAAAAGGTGCAGCTGGCACTTGTTATGAGCCGGGTTGCGGATCTCTATATACTGGATGAGCCTATCGGAGGAGTGGATCCCGCTGCAAGAGACTATATCCTCCGCACCATACTGACAAATTATGACGGAAACGCCACTGTTCTTGTCTCTACTCATCTTATCTCCGATGTTGAGAACATTCTTGACAGAGTCATTTTCTTAAAAGATGGGCAGCTTGCGCTTAACGCATCCGTGGATGAGGTCAGAACACAGTATGGGAAATCTGTGGATTCTTTATTCCGAGAGGTATTCAAATGCTAGGAAAACCGATCAAATATGGCTTAAAGTCTTCGGCAAAAATATTTATTCTGCTTCATGGGATCTTTCTGCTTATATGTGTGGCCGGGCGGATCTTCGTCATGGATCGCCTTGATTTTACCGCGCCCGCAAATACGCTTATCGCTCCCATTACAATAATATTTACCCTGGGAATCTTCCTTTCCACAGCAATTACCCTCTGCACATCCCCGCTGATCACATTCCGGTTTTATCGAAATCTTTTCAGCCGGGAGGGTTATCTGAGCTCGACGATCCCCGCCTCGGGTATCGAGCACCTCTGGGCAAAGATCATCTCAGGATATCTTCTTGCAGCGGTCGATATAATGGTTATTTCAGCCGGAATCCTCATTCTTCTGACCAGCAGGAATGTCGTGGAAACATATGGTCTCATTGCCCCGGAAATAACAGAAGCGCTGGGTATGCCCCTTAGCTCCTTTGGGTTTTATATCTTTGTTTTCTGCGTGGTCGGATCTGTCAGCTCTGTCCTTATGATCTACTTCAGCATACGCGTGGGACAGCTTTTCCCCGGACACCGGGTGCTGGGTGCGATCGCCGTATATTTCATCACAAGTTTTGTGATACAGATCGTTGTATTCGTGATAATGGCGGTATTCGGTCTGTTTGACTTTTATGGCTCAGATATAGGCACATTTGCTGACAATACGCTCCTCCTGCTGATTCCGACTACCGTGTTTACCCTGGTCCTGACAGTTGTGCAATACATTGCCGTCCACTTTATCATAAAGAAGAAAAATCAATCTGGTCTGATTAATAAAAAGTACTGCTCGATCATCTATATCCGATGGTTCAGCAGTACTTTTATAAAATATCACAGATCAAAAAACAGGAGCCTTTGTATCATGCTCCTGTTTTTACAGCGTCTGAACGGAGTCGAACCGTCGCACATGCCTCCGGAGGGCATTGCTCTATCCACTGAGCTACAGACGCATTCCGGACTGTTCAAGCAAATATCTGATTTTCTTGAACAGCCTTAATTATCCTAGCACAAATCAGTTCAAAAGTAAAGCATTTTATCACCGTTTTCACCGCTCCACAAGAACCGAAAACAAATACCTACGCAATCTTTTGTTTTAATACATCAACCTCTTTCTTTAGCTCAATTACGATCTGCAGGATCAATGTTGAATTTTCATCTTCTAGTTTCTTAATACGATAATACTGTTTCATCTCATCCATATTGAATACGACTTTGTCGATTCTCTTTTCCATAATTTCCTGTACATGATCGACCTGCTCAAGCACAGAATTTTCAACAACCCGAAGGTTCTGATGTATCGCTTCAAATCTCTGGTCGATCGCTTCAAGCTTTTGGTCAATCGCTTCAAACCTCTGATCGATCGCTTCAAATTTGCGATCCACTACTTCTAACCGCTGATCTACCACCTCAAGATGCTGTTCTATAGCATCCAGGCGCTGATCCACCACTTCAAGATGACGTTCCACACCATCTAATCGCTGATCTACCACCTCAAGATGCTGTTCTATAGTATCCAGGCGCTAATCCACCACTTCAAGATGACGTTCCATACCATCTAATCTCTGATCTACCACTTCAAGATGACGTTCTATAGCATCCAGGCGCTGATCCAGCACTTCAAATTGCTGTTCTATCGGTTTCAGCTTTTCGTCAAGCATTCCTCCGATCGCAGCCAGCATTTCTTTGTCTATCACCACATCACCCCCTTACATTTATATCTGACCTTTCCTTCTGCGTATACCTACTTTAGCACGCATCTTAGCCTGTGTCTATTGTCATTTCCCACAATATATTTGTGCTGTTTATGAGACATTTTTGTCACTGACATACGATTGGTTCTTCCTGATTTTTCTTCTCATGCCCAGTTTTCCGAAACTCATGAAAAAGTATATCCCAGACGCCAGCATAGCCACCAATACAGAAACGAACATCTTTGCATTTTCCATGGGATCTCCTGTATCTACAGCTTTGTCTGGTCGTTTCACTACTGTCACTGTCTGTCCCTCGTCATCAAGATCCCCATGAGAAAAAATCAGGATATCCCCCATATAAAGAGACTCTAATACTACGATCTTTCTATCCTCAAACCGGGCAGAGTCCAGCTTGAATTCCACTCTGACCTCCTGTGATGAGGCTTCTGCGGTAAATGTCTTCTCTACTTCTACCGGTTTCCCATCTTCCGCGTATGTCCCATCCGGGTTCAACATTTTCCCTGTTTCCGGGTCTGCCAGCATGCCTTTCAGCGTATATTCCTGTTCTGCTTCCAGATTCCGCAGACTTACGGAATCTACGATCACATTGTCTTCTCCGGCATAGATTTCTTTATTTCCGCTCTCTTTCCAGAAAGCCAGCGTATCATTGATCTGTGTTTTTTCATTTTCAATTTTGTATTCCATGCATGCATTCCCCTCAATTTTGCCGGTCTTGTCAACGGTAAATTCCCAGACTGCATCATCCCTGAGGTATCCGGGGATGCTCTCTGTCTCCCGGACACAGTAGGTTCCCGGCGTCAGATATTTGAGTACGATCCGCCCTTCTTTATCTGTTACATGCTCCTCCGTGTAATCCTTTGTCTCCTGTTCACCTCTATCCTCCGCATGATCCTTTACCTTCTGTTCGCCTTCATCCTCAGCCGCCGGTTTCTTCCAGACAGTAAATTTTACCCCTTCCAGCCCCTCCTTTGTCTCTTTTGTACTGCCGGCAGCATCCGAGCCTGCCTCTGTCTTCCAGAGGATCACTGTTGTAGGCTTGTTCGTAAATTCTATATTGTCTGTTACGATTTCACTCTCCTGACCCTCGTACTTCAATTCGGCTTCATAAACCTCATCTGAAAGTACATATCCCGGAGATTGTTCAACCTCCCGCACCTCATACTTCCCCAGGTACAGGCTGCCGGACACGGCCGTGCCGTCATCCCCGGTCACCATCAGTCCTGCCGGAGTTCCCTTTTTCATACGGACCGTCCCTGACGGCGTCAGTATATCCTCCTTTGCCCATATCTCAAACCTGGCTCCGGAAATCCCCTCCCCTGTCTCTTCGTCTGTTTTTCTGATACAGATACGCCCCATCGCGGGTTTATCCGTAAACTCCACCACAAAAGGATCCCCCCACTCATGGGCTTCTGTAATCTCAAACCTGACCGCTTCTTTGCTGAGGATATATCCTTCCGGAGCCTGCTTTTCCTGAAAATAATAAACTCCCGCAGGAAGTCTGTCAGGCAGGACAAAACTTCCGCTCTCATCTGTCTGAAATGTGCTGTACACTGTTTCCTGAGGATAATGCACTGTCATGATGATGGGATTCTTATCCTTATCCAGAAGCTGGAACTCTGCGCCCTGGATCGGTATCACCTCACCGCTGTCTGCATCTTTTTTTACGAGACGGACCGGGGAAAATATCCGCTTGTCTTCAAGGATATAGTAAAGTGTCTGTCCTTCTTCAGAAATGGTAACTTCAAAATCATTTACAGGCAGCAGGCCGGCCGGTGCATTTTTCTCACTTACCACATATGTGTCATATACCAGTCCTCCCCTTCCGTCCTCTGTCTTACCGGTCGCGGCGTATCCGTTTACATCTGTCACGATCTCTGTCTGCTCTCCTGTAGTCTTTGAGGTAACAGTGAAGATGATCCCCTCCAGGGGAGTTTTCTGATCCGCATTCTCGTCTTCATCTTCCCTGAATTTCACGATCTGAAGGTCTCCCCGGATCACCTGTTCCGGAATATCCGGTACATGATACACTGTATCCGTCTCTTTTGTTCCGTCCGGGCAGATTTTTTCTGTGAAAACAGCCCCATTCACCAGATATCCCGCAGGGGCTTTCACTTCCCGGAAAGTGACCGTCCCGAGAGGCAGCACATTCTCTCCCGCACCATTTATATAAAATTCATCGCCGCT
The DNA here is from genome assembly GCA_019118665.1 of Candidatus Mediterraneibacter intestinipullorum. GTDB lineage: Bacteria > Bacillota > Clostridia > Lachnospirales > Lachnospiraceae > Mediterraneibacter > Mediterraneibacter intestinipullorum. The sequence goes on along the minus strand of DWYM01000083.1, from coordinate 18,855 downwards.
TATCTTGTACACATCTGAAAACTCAAGTTCTCCCGCCGCATTTGTCCGGAATGTCCATGTCCGCTCCGGGAGGATGTCCATAGCCCCGGGATCTGAATCGTAATATCCGGCATAATATTTCACCTCAAATTCTGCTCCTTCAAGTGATGCGGCTCCCCGGGGCTTCTTTTCCCCGGTTTCGGCATCAACTTTATTCAGCAGGATCCCGACCGGATAATACTGTGCCCTGTTCACACACTCGTACCGGAATACCGCGCCTTCCTCAACCTGGATCTGTTGCCGCCGGCCACTCAGGGCGAACCCCGGAGGACTTTCAATTTCCTCGATCTCATATGAGCCGATGGGGATATCTGACAGTTTGCCATAACCCTTTTCATCGGTCGTCACAGTCCATGCAGGCGCCTCCTCTCCCGGTCTGTATATCCCAAACACCGCGCCTTCCAGAGAATAGCAGGGATTCCCCTCTGTCCACTCCGGCTGATCTGAGCGCTTCCAGATCTCAATCTCCCCTGTTCTGTCTCGTCCGCTGCCTCCCATCACCTGGCCGCTTCCATCCAAATTGAACAGGAACGCATGAAAAGCTTCCGGCGGATCCGGCAGACTGACGATCTGTCCTGCTCTTTCTTTTAAAACAGATATGGAGCTGCTGTCCAGGCCGGTAAACGCAGAATCATTTCCCGAATACAGATAGGACAGGATACAATGGCTCATACAGTATTCGTCATCCCGGCTGGATCCACCTCTGAGCCCAATGCCGCCGAACCGTTCCTGATACAGGGCATATCCCGGTCCCCCATAGACATAATAAAGTCCTTTTCTCACAGCGCCGTTATCCAGCGATTGGATCTTATAATGCCCGGAGGACGGTGTATCCTCCAAAGGTTCCAGACAATATGCCGTCTTTCCGTCCACATCAAAATAATTCGTACTGTATGTCCCATAATAGACCTTCCTGCCCACAGTAAGTTTCACCGCCTCATCCGCGGCAGCGTTTACTGAATACATACTCTCAGCCCACAGACTCAGGAACAAAGCAAACACAATAACAATCAATACTCTCCATCCTGACAGATGCTTCATCCCATCGCCCTCCCCGTCTGCTGCGCGTTGCCATTGCAAAGCGTCCCTGTGTCCCTCTTAAACAAATAAACATGACTGCTCAGAACTTCTTCCTCCGCTACCTGAGTCACATTGATCTCCCTCACCATCTCATCCAGCTCTATGCTGTCAAGACCGGGAGAAAAGGGAACAATGATAACCTCATGGACACTGCTTGGAAGGATATAGTAATCCGTTTGGAGGATTTCTCCGATCATCTCCAGGATATGGGGATAAGCGATGCATGCTGCGCCGTAGCTTTTCAGACTGTTGGAGAGGATATACATCCCATCTCTCTCCGGCACGTTCCCTAGAAGAAGGTTCCCCGATTCTTCTCTGTCCGCACCTCCTGTATTTTCCCCCAGCATTTCCTTCAGCGCATGATCCATTGTGACAAACTCTGCCGGAAGCAGTCTTTTCGCATTCCGCATGGCATCCGCCCAAAGAGTGTCCCCGCAGACCTCCCATTGTTCCGCGTGACTGTCTGATACCGCCAGAGCTGCCGTGCCGTCATCAGTCGCCTCCAGAAGCACATAGAACACGACCGAGAGATCCAGAAATGAACGATGGGGCACCGAACTTAGAAATTTTCTGTTCTTCGCCGTATTGACCAGCTTGAAAACGACCCTGTCCCTGACGCCTTCATAACTCTGAAATCTTTCGCAGTCCCATGATTCTTCCTGTTTGATGCTGTTATAAAAATCTATGATCTCATCCACGATCTTCCCAAGGGGTCTGCCCTTTAAGTAACTTTCGTAATACTCTTCCAGATAGATCGTCGGAGAAATATTGATCCCGGGAGTTTCGAGCAGTACCCCCATGCGTTCTTTTCCGTTATTTTTTACTGCCGTATAAAGGCTTGCCTGAACACCTCCTTCCATCCTCTGATTCATCTGTCTCTTTACCGCGTCTGTAAATTCTCTGTAATCCATTTTTCTCCTTCCTTAAACGCGGACCATCTTAAATTAAATGAGGAATCCGGTATGAAATATACCGTGTGAATTTGATAAATTGATCTGAATTATATTATGTGCTCTTGATTATAGACGAGGTTCATATAAAAAGCAATGAGACAGTTTTTACAAAATAAGCTGCTGTAACTTCTTACAGTTTTCCCTCTTGTATCTTTCCTTTTTCACAGAAAAAGGATGTACCGCACAAAACGGCACATCCTTTGAGCACAATTTTTTGTATACTTTTTTATTCAGGCATTTTTCTTACGATATCAGCCTCATACCAGTCTTATACTCTTGACAGATACTCCCCTGTGCGAGTATCGATCTTCAGCACATCGCCAGTCTCACAGAACAACGGTACCATAACTGTCGCTCCTGTCTCAACAGTAGCGGGTTTTGTAGCGCCCTGCGCTGTATCTCCCTTGAAGCCCGGCTCTGTCTCCGTGATCGCCAGTTCAACAAAGAGCGGCGGCTCAACAGAAAATACATTTCCCTTGTGAGAACAGATCTTAACTGTCTCATTCTCTTTCACAAACTTCAGCGCGTCGCCTACTACGTCTGAATTCAACGCGATCTGATCATAAGTCTCCACGTCCATGAAATTGTACAGATCGCCGTCCTGATAGAGATACTGCATCTCTTTTCTGTCGATATGCGCGTTCTCAAATTTCTCCGTCGGACGGAAAGTCTTCTCAACCACGCCTCCGCTGATGATGTTTTTTAACTTCGTCCTGACGAAAGCTGCCCCTTTTCCGGGTTTCACATGCTGGAATTCCAAAATCTGATAGATGTTCCCATCAATTTCTACGGTAATGCCGTTCTTAAAATCTCCTGCTGCGACCATTTGTCTTCCTCCTTCAATCGTGCATCTGAGCAGACGCTCTATCTTTAGATTCTATACTAATTTTTGCTATTTTTCAATGTTTTTTTATAGAAATGGAGTACAACCTTCTCCAGATATCTCTTGAGGACGATCTGTATCTCTTCTTTCGAGTGGATGGGTCTGACGAGAATATTGCGTATGCCGGCCCTTTTCGCGCCCCATACATCCGTAAAAAGCTGGTCTCCCACAAAGATCGTGTTCGTCCGGTCCGTCCCCATGATCTCCATAGCACGGATATAATTTTTTGTCGAAGGCTTGTGGGCATTACAGATATAGTCCGTCCCGATATCCCGGTTAAACATTTTCACCCTCGCCTCCTGATTATTGGAGATAAGGCAGGATGAAAATCCGATATCCTCAAGCCGTTTAAACAGCTTTTTCGCCCTGTCGTCCGCAGGAGCCCCATGGGGCACTAACGTATTGTCAATATCAAAAACAACACCCCTGTAACCTTCTTCATACAGCTTTTCAAATGGGATGACATATGTGGACGCCACATACTCATCCGGGAAAAATTTTTCAAACATTGTCCATCTCCGTCAGCTTCGAGATCAGCTCCTCTGAAATCTGCAGGACTGTCTTGCCGTCTGTCTGAATGACAACGTCAGCGGCAGCCTCATATTTCTCCCTGCGCTTCTCCATCAGATCCGCAATAAACTCCACGTTATTGTTTCCGTGGAGGAGCGGCCTGTCGTTGCTGTCCTTGACCCTCTCATAGATCGTATGCGGACTAGCGGTAAGGAGTACGACCCTTCCGTTCTTCTTCATCTCTTTTACATTTTCTTCGCGGAGCGCCACTCCGCCTCCGCAGGATATGATACAGTTCTTCCCTGTTTGGAGCTCTATTAAAAGCTTTGTCTCAAGATTCCTGAAATATTCTTCTCCATATGTAGCAAAAATATCCGGGATGCTCATCTCCTCCCGCTCGCAGATCTCCTGATCCATCTCCACCAGCCTCATGTCAAACATGGTGCTCAGGTAGTCCGAGATCGTGGTCTTACCAGCCCCCATAAATCCGATGAGCACGATATTATAAGAGAAGAGCTTTCTCGCCTGTATACGTTTACTGTTCCTTAAGATCCGCTTAAATACGTCCTGGATCTCCTCCTGGTACTTGTTGTCTTTGAGCTTCTCATCAAGCCTCCTCTGCTGCTTCTCCTCCTGTGCCGGCTGCAGGATCGGCATGCCATATGTCTCTTTATAAGCCATGATCTTCTCGATGATGGCATTTCTCTCTGCAAGCGCGTCAATGATCTTATCATCACAAAGCGCAAGCTGCTCGCGGTACATTTCCAGATCGTTCATCTTTACCCTCCGTTTCTTCTGCTTTGCATGTGCGGCAGCTCCTTTTTCGCGCTGCCTTCGCGTCTGCAGACTTAACTTCCACATTATAGCAAGTTTTCAGGGGGATAGCAATAACATAGCCCCAAATAAATGCTCAATAAACAAAGACACTCCACGCCAATGTGTGAAGTGCCATTTTCTCCTTCATTCTCCCTGCTCCTGTGTCTTTTGGACCGCGGTCCTGACATTTTCCCTGAAGTCATCCCACGCGTCCTCATGTTCCACGAAATATTTCGGGCAGATCTTTCCTGTCACGTCATAGTGACGGATCACATCCTCCTCTGTGAGAGAAAATTTCACGCACAGCCACGCCGTAAGCTGTACGAGGGAGCGGTATGTCTCATCCGCGAACTTTCCTGTCTCGTCCGGATGGCACACTTCGATGGATACTGTATCATAATTACGCTCATTAGACGCATACGCGACTTCCCATGTAGGTACGCACTGGATGATCTCTCCATCCAGTCCGACGATAAAATTACTGCTTGCCTCCGTCTCCTGCGAATATTGGAGTCCGTTAAAATAATCCCGGTTCTCCTGCGCCGTGCTGCCGGGATTGGCGGTATAATGTATCACAATGCCGTTGATCCCATTACTCTCGATTCCCGGTCTGGAGTATGGATTAACATTAAGTAGCTGGACGTCAAGCTCCGGCTCTGAGGCATCAACATCCACATAATATCTATTTCCCGACGCGCAGGAATATATCCCCAGCGCCACCGTCAGTATCACAAGAGCGAGGGCGCCTGCCCCCACATACGGTTTCCTGCGGACTGCGCGGATCCACGTTGTTTTTCCTCTGTCCCTGCCTCTTCCTGCCTGACTTCTACCTGTCGTTTTACTTTTTCTTTTGTTCCCTCTGTATGAATTCATCCTTACGCCCCATTGTCATCGATCGCCGGAAACCACCATGGCGGCAGCTCCAATTGTATTTTATCATATCACAGAAATGTTGAAGTCTGATGAACAAAATCTTATGAATTTATAAACAAATGGCCGTGACGTCACAGAGAGCTGTCCCTCAGAAGCAGCCAGTTCGCCCGGAAAGGTCTCATCAGATTCCAGTACCACGCCCCGGAAAGACCGTACTCCCTTACCAGCCCCCATTTCGCCTCAATGCTCCTCACATCCTCAAACCAGACCACATGCTCCATCCCACTCTGGCGATAGGTAAACCATGGGCTCTGGGCAACCGGCGCGTACTCGATGACCGCGCCGTTATCCGCGGCGATCTCCACTGCCTCCACGTTTCCTATGGTGCGCGCTCTCGTAATTCCCCTTTCATATGGGAGAGGCCAGTCATAGCCATAGTTTGGGATCCCCATGATCAGCTTCTCCGCCGGGATCCTTGTCAGCGCGTATTCCACCACCTGTCTGACCTTGTCAAGCGGGGCCACTGCCATTGGAGGACCGTATGTGTAACCCCATTCATACGTCATCAGAAAAACAGCGTCCGCACTCTCCCCGAGAAGAGCATAATCAACTCCTTCCACAAGAAGGCCTTTCTGTCCGTCTGACGTCTTAGGGGCCACTGCCACAGACACCCGGTATCCGTTCTCATTCATTTTCTGCCGGGTCTTTCCGACAAACTCCGCGTACTGCTCCCGGTTCTCCGGCAGGATATATTCAAAATCAATGTCCACCCCCGCATATCCCCGATCGCTGACAGTCACCAGCATCTGTTCAATGAGTTTATCCTGTATCTCTTGATTTTCCACCAGCACTTTTACAAGCTGGTTGTTAAACGCCCCGCCGGAAAATGGGGTCAGCACCATCAATGGCTCCGCCCCTCGGTTCCACGCCGTCTCGATCATCCACAGGTCATCCTGAGGCGGCGGGACAAGGTTCCCTTCAAAAGTAAAGCCGTAAGAAAATATGAGCAGCTCTTTCACCGCGGGAAACGCCTGCCCCAGTATCTCCGGCTCTACAAGCGGATAGGCATATCCGCCCACCCTCCTCCCTCCTGCAAGAGCTCCGCTTTCTCCTGGCGGAAGGAGCAGGAGCGCCTGACCCGGAACAAGGATATTCCTGTCAGAAAGCTGGTTGTCATATACGATCTTCCATACAGGTACGCCGGTCTCCCGGGAAATCCCTTCCAGCGTATCTCCATTTTGCACTACATAGATCAAAAAAAGTCACCCCCGTGCAGAAAGCCTATGCTCCTGAGCGGGGGATTATAACCTTCCTTTTGTATGATTTTTTACTGCCGCATAATGTACAGGCTTTGTGGGACTACACACGGATGAGGATGATACACCGGGATCCCCGGGACGCAAATACGCCCTCGAACATCTTCCGGGCGTACACGCGGAGCCCTGAGAGCGGGTCAGCAATGGTAACGGTATCCGCATCGTATCCGATGAGGACGGCGCCGTGGTCATTGCTGCTCCAGCTCATCCATTTTCCGTCCTCTGTATACCAGCCATGTACCTCATCCCTCTCCCGCATCCCGATGGTGGCCCAGACGAGCACCGGTATCCCATCTGACACACATTTGTACAGATCTTCCGGCTCTGCCCCGGTCAGATCCTTTCCCCTGAGGCTGCTGCCCTGATCTGCCAGATATGCATCCGCGGCAGATAAGATGGCGTCTGTCCCGCAAATGTATCCGCTTGAGAACGGATCACCCACAAAATTCATCTCCATATCCGGACCGTATATCCTGCCGTCCTCTCCTTCATAAAATTCTGCCGGGACAGTGGGCAGATACTTTTCTGCCATGATGGTCTTATCTGCCTGACAGCCGTAATAGTCCAGCATCATAGTCAGAGCAGTGATCTCGCATCCCGTAGGAAGTTCCGGCATCTGCCGGACAATCTCAAAATCTTTGATCAGCGCCTGTTCCGGCATGGTTTTCCCGGCGGCTTCCCGGCCACTTTCCCCGGCATATTCCGGTATCTCTTTCATTTCCCCTGCAGATGCGTATCCGGGCATCCCTGTCCCCACGGAAACAAGAGGCTTTAGAAAGCTTCCCGCAAAATAAGCCATGGCCATGAGCAGGAAACAGAGAAAAACTGGATACCTGCAATGCATCTGCCTCTCTCCGCCTTCTTCATCACAGCTATCCTATGACCGCGTACAGGCTGTTTATACATTTATTTCAGGAAGTCTGACTTCTTAAATCCGCCTTCCTGCCGATCCAATATTCGGATCCCTCTTTTCAGCTGTGTCAGCCCCTCCTCCAAAACCTCTCTGGTACAGGCGATATTCATTCTTAAAAAGCCCCTACCGGCTTTCCCATACTCACTCCCCGCACACAGATAAAGCCCTGTTTCCGCGCGCAGAAATCCCGCCAGCTTCTTATCGTTCTCTGTGACCTTGCGGCAGTCCAGCCACAGAAGATAAGTAGCCTCTGACCGGACAAGGCTTACTTCCGGAATCTGCGTCTGGATGAATTTCGCCGCCGCACACTTGTTTTCAAACAAATATGCTCTCAACTCTTCCAGCCAGGGAGCGCCCTTCTCCCACGCCGCGATGGCTGCTGTCACCGCAAACACATTTGGCTCCGCCACTTCATCTGTGTTCAGCCCTCTCCAGACCTTATGCCGCAGGGACCCATCCGGCACGACTACCGCCGCAGTCTGCAGACCCGCGAGATTAAACGTCTTTGTAGGCGCAATGCATGTGATACTGTTATTTCTGCATGATTCTGAAACTGAGGCAAAGGGAAGATACTCTCTCCCCGGATCTGTCAGATCGCAGTGAATCTCGTCGGACACCACCAGCACATGATATTTCTCACAGAGCTCCCCCACCTTCTCCAATGTATCCCGATCCCATATCTTTCCTATGGGGTTGTGGGGATTGCAGAAGATCATCATTGTTGCCTGCGGGTCTGCAAGCTTTTCTTCCAGGTCAGGAAGATCGATCGAATATCCACCGTTTTCATATCGCAACGCACTTTCGATTACATATCTTCCGTTATTTACAATGGAATTGAAAAAAATATTGTATACCGGTGTGAGAAGTACGATCTTCTCTCCCACGTCAGTCATTTTCCTCACGATACTGGATATGGCGGGCACAACGCCTGTGCAGAAAATCACCCAGTCTTTCTCCATACAAAAATGATACCGCTCCTGCCACCAGCTTCCGATCGCCCAGTACCATTCTTCCGGCACGGCCGTATAACCGAATATTCCATGTGAAGCGCGCCTCATAATAGCTTCCCTGATCTCCGGGGCTGTTTCAAAATCCATGTCCGCAACCCACATAGGAAGTTCATTTTCCGGCACATCCCACTTTAGTGAATAGGTTCCTCTCCGGTTTACAGGCAGATCAAAATTATACTTCATGATATCTTTTCCTCCGTGTCTGTGCAGTCAGCCGGTTACATATGGACACGCCCGCTCAGGCGCATTCTTTTGCACATACCGCTCCGCCGCAGATGATCTTTGTCCGGGCCGGATCGACCTTATCCTTATCCAGAATCAGTTCCCCGATCTCATCCGCCCGGATGATGCCGCCGGAGGGGTTCATCACACTGTCGATCTTTCCGTGGATCTCAGCGTCTACGGTAGAATACTCAAACGCAAGTGTCGTGTTTAAAAGCCGGCAGTTTTTCATCACCAGGTTTTCGATGTAACACATTCCCTGCAGACTCTCGACCGTACAGTTGATAAGTGTCAGGTTCTTCGCGTTCCACCCAAGATACTCCCCGGAGATAAATGAGTCATATACCGTAATGTTTTCACTGTTCCAGAACGCGTCCTTTGAGAGCATCTTCGCATGATGGATCTCTATATTTTTTGCTCCGTCAAAAGAATAATTTCCTACAAGCTGAAAGTCATGGATGACCATATCCCGGCTGTTCATAGCAAAATAATCCCCTCTTGCGGTCACATGATCCATCTTCACGTCAGCGCAGTTCCACAGTGTTTCCCCGGCATTCGGAAAATCAACATGATCCAGCGTGACTCCCTGACAGCGTCTGAAATTTTTCGGCGCTTCGATCAGGGCATTTTTCACAGTAATATTATCTGTATACCAGACGCCTGCCCTTGCCATCTCAAACCATGTACAGTCCTCGGCAAGAATATCCCGGCTGTACCAGAGCGGATATTTCCATTTGAACATGCTCCCATAAAGTTTGATATCCCGGCTTTCTTTTAAAGGCGACTCACCGTCAGCGAATGTAGTATCGTAAATTTCCATTTCTTTTGCCTGAAACAGGGCCCGCTCTCCTGTCAGGTATTCCTGTCTGATCTTATTTGTTTCTGTACTCATAAACATCCTCCTGATATTACTGACATCATCCTTTATTCCCCAGCAAAATACCGGGGCAGAAGCTCTCCACCCCGGCACATTTTGCCTACATGCTTTCTTTCAGGATTGCCTTCACTTCATCCCACTCAAGAACTTTATATCCCCCCTGCATGATCCGCGTACCGTCTGCGATACCGTCCAGCATCTCTTCCGTAGCTCCCAGTTCGGAAATTTTCAGGACAAGTCCCAGCTCTTTCATCCAGCCTTCCATGGCCTTGAGTCCCTCTTCAGCAATCTGCTCATCGGTCCTTCCGCTTGGATCCACATCCCATACATTAATGGCAAAACGTTTAAACTTCTGCAGTCCGTATGGCATGATATGACGATAGTAAGGAAGGGAGACAGCTGCCAGAGTCATGCCGTGCGTAGCGTCTGTGTAAGCCCCCACTGACTGACCTAACATATGCACCATCCAGTCCGTAGATTTGCCTTTTGAAACGAGAGTGTTCAGCGCCCATGTAGCGGTCCACATGATATTGCTCCGGGCTTCATAATCCTGAGGATCATTCTTTGCGATACGGCTGGAATGAAGCAGTGAACGCATCAGGCCTTCACTGATGTAATCGCTGGTATTGTCATCCTGTCCGGAGAAATACTGCTCGCAGATATGATTGAAGATATCATAAATCCCTGCCACCATCTGATAATGCGGCAGTGTCAGTGTATACTTCGGATTCAGGACAGAAAACCTGGGCATGATCTTCTCGTCCGCAAAGACATGCCCGATCTTCTGCTTTGTCTCATGGTTTGTGATGACCGCTCCCGCGTTCATCTCTGATCCGGTCCCCACCATTGTCAGGACGCATCCCACCGGAATAATCTCGCAGTCCGGTTCTTCAAAGCGGATGTAGTACTTCTCCCACGGATCTTCCTCACAATTCACAGACACAGAGACAGCCTTCGCATAATCACAGACAGAGCCGCCTCCTACGGCAAGAAGAAGATCCGCGCGATGATTCTTTGCGATCTCCACACCTTCATACAGCTTTTCCAGGGTCGGATTCGGCATGACACCGGAAATCTCCGCCACATTTTTCCCATTGTCTTTCAATATCCGGCATACATCATCATAGATCCCATTCTTTTTAACAGAACCGCCGCCGTAGATCAGAACTACATTATCGACGTATTTCGGAAGTTCTGTATTTAAGTAGTTCAGTGATCCATCTCCAAAATAAAGTTTCGTCGGATTACAATATTCAAAATTTCCTAACATATCTGTTCCCTCCTTCCAGATCCGGTTTTTTATCATTTCTTATGCTTTTATTTTAGTCTTCGCGGCATCACATTTCAAATATTTATAGATTATACATCTCAATAGTTTTTCTCTAGTTATATATTGTACATCTTCCTCTGAACTTATATAATAAGTATATATAACATTAAATCCAGAAAGGAAGATACTATGGAACTGCGGGTCCTGAATTATTTTCTTGCCATTGCAAGGGAACAGAGCATCATACACGCTGCGGAAAGCCTTCACCTTTCTCAGCCCACACTCTCCACTCAGATCAAGGGTCTGGAAAGAGAACTCGGAAAGCAGCTTCTCATACGCGGGACGAAAGGTTCCCGCAAAGTGACTTTGACAGAAGAAATCCTGGATCTGGTCAGAAGAACAGAAAATGAGATCAGCATAAGTGATGATATCGTCATGGGCGACGTCTATATCGGAACCGGAGAAACAGATGGAGTCCGTCTGATCGCGAGGGCAGCTCAGGCACTCCAGAGCCGCTATCCCGGTATCCATTACCATATCTCCAGCGGGAACTCTGCCTATGTGTCAGAGTACCTGGAGAAGGGTCTGATCTTCCTGGAAAATGGGCTCCCAACTGTCCTTGGACTGTATCGTCGCCGGTAGTCCTGCAGCAGGAGAAAGAATCAATTCATCTCCATCCGCTTTCATGATATAACTGCCGCTGGCAGGTCCGCTTCGCAGGCCGTATCCATTGTCTGGCACGGAGGTCAGAGAGATCGTCATTCCCTCCAGCACCATGTCCCCGGTACTTAGAGGAATCTGCTCTCCGTTGATTTCATAAAAAGCCTCCAAAACGCCGTTTTCCGTCTCGCCAAAGGTCAGGGGCATGGCCAGATGCTCTTTTCCATCCGCTGTAACGATTGTTTTCTGCGGCAGAACGTAGAGATAGCGAAGGTTATCGTCGTTAGCGGCCGGCGCATTGCTCTCTTTGCCATCGATCAAGATGCTTTCCACCTCAATCGGGAATACCAGGAGCACCAATGCTTTCCCATCTGCATTCATCGGTATTGTGCCGAAAGCGTCTCCGTCTGTGTCATTATCTGCCTTCACAGAGCCGCCGGTGATGACAATGCTTCCCTCCGGTGTGGGTATGTCTTGGCCTGCGCCCGCTGCCACATTGCCGTTGCCATAAAGGTTCAGCGTCCCGCCGTTTATGGTGATTTTCCCATTCACTTCCTGCTGTGCGCCTCCGATTGCCGCCGCATACTGGCCGCCGTATGCATTCAGTACACCGCTGCCCTGGATTGTCACTTCCGCACCATCCGGCACACGGATGGCCGGGAAGCCAGCCACTCCCGTCAGGGCACTTTCTCCCTGAAGGATGATGGCAGCAGACACGCCCGACTGGATATCAATGGGGCTTCCGCCTGCACTATTGAGGGTAGCGCTGTTCAGCGTGATGCTCGGATTTCCGCCGGAAACGGTCAGAGTGTTGTGCTTCGTTTTACCGGTGATGGTGTAGGTCGATCCATTGGTGTTCTGATACAGCAAATCGTTGTAGATGTACAGGTCATCCGACAGGATTTCGGCGCTGCTCCGGGTCAGGTCAATTTCGCTGTTGCCTTTATGCCGTTCCAGCACACTCATCGTCTTTGTGTCTTCGTCGAAGGAAAGGAGGAATACCCTTTCTCCCACTTCTGCCATCTGGGTGTTGGCCGGGAGATAAAGATACATTTGCTCATCATTGTGGCCATTGCCGGAAACCGCATAAGCTTCCCCATCTACCTTTACATCCGTGCTCCATGCGGGAAGGACCGTCTGATAAACCGATTCGGTTCCGTTTCCGGCTCCAGAAAGGCTGGGACTGTCCGCTTCCGTTCGGACGGAACCACCCTGGATCTGAACAAGCTCGCATTCGATCTGGGAAACATCCACCGTACCGTCGAGAACTGTCAGGGTTGTAACCGCAATCCGACCGCTGCCCTTAATGCCTTCCCCGGTCAGGGTCAGGCTGCCGTCTCCGGTAATATTGGAATTGGAAGCAAGGGTGCTTTCCGTATCCAGTACGAGTTCGGCGCCGTCCATCAGAACAATGTCTGCTTCTAGCTGTTCCGGATTCAGCGTCGTGGACGGACGATTGTAGACGGTATCCTTCCATACGATATAATGGGGGGTACATGTATACCGTACCGTCCGTAAAGTTTTCCGGCCTTTCCGGCAGCGTTTGCTTCACAGCCGTGGCCCTGCTTCCAGAAACCCGGATAACATATGAATATGCGTTGCCGTCGTCGTCGGCAAAGATAAAGGCCTTGCCGTTATCTGCGTTGGTCACATAGGTGACAAAGCTGCCGTTGCTGTTGGTCCATGCATCCAGGTTCGCATAATTGCCCAGCATGCCATCCCCAGCCGAGTTTATAATGGAGAAAATATGCGCATCGGCCGGCAGTCCGGTAATTTCCAGCTTAATTTTGCCGCTTTGCGCATCACCGCTGAGCAGGCTGCCGCCGGGCGCTACGTTAACAGTACCTTCCGTTACGAAATCCTTACTGCCCGGGTCTGTCACTGAGCCCATTCCGTCTCCGATCTTCATCGTGCCGCCGTTAACCGTCACATTCCCCAGCTTGTTATTGCCGTAATAATCCACCCATGTAATCTCCTGATAGGAACCGGCATCATGATCTGTGCTCTCGCAGTCCGGCGACGGATCCATAACCTCACTGTATTCCGGCTGTATCGTATCGGTGTTCAGATTCAGTTTTTTGATTTCCAGATAGCCGCTGTTGACCTCGATCGACGGGGTTCCGTAGAATTCTTTTTCAGTACCCATGGACGTCAGTTTGTCAACCACAACCTTTCCGCTGCTGTTCATCACCACGGTGCCGCCGTGATGTGTCTCATTGGAAACACCTCCGTATAGGGCTGCCCATTGCTGGTATCTGAGCATCCGTAGTTCCTGCCGATGGCCAGATAAAGGTAAGTGCTCCGACCATAAACTTCTTGCCAATTAAAGGTGTCTTCATCTTTTATATTTCCGTTTTTGTCTATATATCTGGACTTTGCCCACTCACAGAAACAATCTGTGCAATAGGCGCTGTTTCTTCCCCTGAAAAACTGGATATTTGTAATCGGGTTGGTGCTATATCCCTGTTCCTCCCGCTTGTTCCAATTCTCCCAATTTACGTCTTCTTCGTGCAGTACATAGATATATATATCCGGGGGCATGTCCGGGCACAGATCGCCCTCAGGATTACCGCGTTCGATATTGTTAACAGGGCGATACTTGCCGTAGTCTGTTTCGTATACTTCTGGCGGAGGAGTAGCCTCATCAAAAACAATCTGCATAATATCGTAGATCTTGCCGCTCTGAGCGGCCGGATAATCAGTTTCCGTTTCATAGGAATTGGCTTCCCAAGGTGTTTCGGGAATCTTCACAGCCAGATACATATACTTGTAAGGAGTATCAATATTTAAATTTATCGGGAAAAACTGATCGTAGGATATTCCTTGGTCATTCAATAACTTCTTCGCTCCATTTGTGTCGTAACCTGCCGTCAGGATCAGATCGCCCAGATAACTGCCCCTCACAGAATGAACGGCTTCCGTCGGCCATCTTGTGACAGGTTCATATTGGAGTATGACTTTGTTTTGAACCGATTCCACCCAAAAATCCGGCCATTCTGCTCCAGAAAGGGAGCCGATGGACAGCTTGCTGTCCACTTCCCCTTCAAAGGTAACCTGGGACGCAGGGGCCATAACGGTCAGGGTATCGATCCTGCTCTCTTCACCCACGGCATTAACCTTCACATGAACGTTATTCTCACCTCCGTCATAAGCGTCGGACACGGAAAGATCAAACAGCCTGCACCCATCGAGAGTGATCGAGTATTCATAATCTCCGACTGATTCCACATAAACCCAGCCCTTTTCGTATGGCCTAGCCTCCACAAACCATATTTCGTCCGAACGATCCACCCATGTAAGGACAACCTGTGTGTTTTCATCTATACGGCCCTGCTTTACGATATAGAACACATCCTTGCCCTTGATGTCATTTCTTTCTACCTTCTCCAGAGTATATCGATTCTCATTTATGGTGAGCCGGTGCGACCACATATCACAGAAGAGATACGTCTTTTGCGATGTGGTGAGCGTTGCCTTCCCATCGATGACCGTAACATTATATGCAGTCGGAGTAGGCTGGTCAATGGCCACCTCATAAGGCACAATCCCTTCCTCATCCGTGGGAGAATCCGGCAGCCAGAGAATAATCTCGCAGTTGTCGTTTCCGAACCGGGAAATATCCCAGTCGTCACCGTCCACAATGACAGTCGGACGCTTATTCTGATCACCGGAATTTGTCTCGCTTGGGTAAATCGTCACCGGATAGAGCTGCTCTCCGGCCGCGTTTGTCGGCGTCACGATATTGTCTGTCGTATGCAGACTGCCGCCCAAGATCTTCAGTGAACCACTTCCGAAAGAAGACAGAGCGCTGCCACCGGCACCCACGTTCTGTGCGCTAAAGCCGCCGCTGCTTTTATTTTCGCCTCCGCAGGCGGCAAAAACCAGACCGCCGCTTATGGTCACATCGGCGCCTCTGCCGCTGAGATTGGGTACGAGGCTGTCCTGAACACCATCCGCAGCCTGCCGCAGACGGTCAGTTGCAGTCCCCGCCTGCCCGGATCCTCCTAGTAAGCCTGATTTGCCGCTCTTGGCAGTAGTGGCTGTTTTTCCCTCATAGGTATATTGCAAAAATCGAGGATCTGTGCCATCCGCTCCGGGTCCTCCACCGTATCCCTTCAGTTTTTCCTGATCCTCTGCCGAAGGTGTTTTGAAACGGACACTCCCGGTCGATGTGACGGAAAACTGACCGATGCTGGCAGCTCCGGCCCCGCCGCCTCCACCGCTGACATAGCCCAGACCACCGGCCCCGCCGCCTCCGCCTGCAGCGCACCAGGTTTCCGGAATGTATACCACCAGCACGGTTATAACAATGATCGCATATGCGTCATCCCTACCGCCCTGACCACCGGCAGCACCTCTTTTACCTGCGGCTCCGCCTTCATAAACAACTTCCGCATCGTTGTATGAGGCAAGCATATAAAAACCATTGCTTTGCTTTATCTCGCCAACCCGCCTGGCATCTCCACCGTCAGCTCCTGCTCCGCCTTGACCGCCTTTTCCACCATTGGCATAAACTAAAAGGCTTTTATCGTCAATGGTAATGGAGCCGGCATGCGGTTTTAGATCGTGGTTGCCGCCTTTTCCTCCAATCCCGGCGCCCGCGCCGCCTCCTCCAGCGCCTCCCACGGAAGTGGAAAACCCATTTGGCGTAGTGCCTCCATCCAGGACGTTGCCCACATTGCCGCCCGTAGCGTTCAGGACACCACTACCCTTTAAGTTCAGGCTGGAGCCTTCAGGCACTTCAATACCTGCACCGCCGCCGCCAGCAGCAGGGACAGGCTCTTTCGTTTCCATCTGTGTGTCATCATCCCACCTCCAAAGTTAATTTGACCTCGCTGCCGTTAAGCAGAGTCAGACTGTCGTCCATCTTATAGCACTCGTATTTCAGAATACTGTTTTCGTATGTACCCGCCGAAACCGTTTGACTGAGCGTAATTTCATACAGTCCCTTGCCCGGAGCGATCATCTTGAACTTCCAGATCTCCGTCCCGTCCGGCAGGAGCAGACTCATTACAAAGTAGCAGCCGTTGACCTCCGGATTATAGAGGTTCACGTTCTGCTGTGCCTGATCGGCTTTTAATGA
This sequence comes from Candidatus Mediterraneibacter intestinipullorum, assembly GCA_019118665.1. Taxonomy (GTDB): domain Bacteria; phylum Bacillota; class Clostridia; order Lachnospirales; family Lachnospiraceae; genus Mediterraneibacter; species Mediterraneibacter intestinipullorum. Next base: position 2,350 of record DWYM01000083.1, on the reverse strand, counting down.
AATCGATTTGTAGCCCGGGATAGCGATCCCCGCCTGACCGTCCCCGGCCTGTGGCTCACTGTCCGGCTGCTCGCCCAGCCAGTCTACGGCGTTTCCGTCCAGATCCGGCTGCCTGACCGGTTGTTCACTGCCAAACCAGTTATTCCAGTTCAGACCTACAATCACGCCTCCTGCCACCAGTAGCAGGACAATGATCACAATGACTGCCAGTTTTTGTTTCGTCAATACGATTCCTTGTTTTTTTGCCATGTGTATACCTCCGAAAGCTGCTGTACAAGCAGGGGGCTTTATCCTTTGGAGAGCGCCAAAGGATAAAGGAAATATTCCCCACGATTTTTTCTCCGCTTTAATATAGCTTGTCAAATTCATTGTATCATAAGGATCCGTTTTATAAGCGTGTCGTTTACGCCGAAAACACGGTCGTTTACGCAGAAAATCCCTTTTCAGCTTGTAACTGGGATCAGTTTCATATAAACTAAATTTATCAATTTGCTGAATGGAGGATGTGGATACATGAAAAAAGTAACTCGTTGGATCTGTCCCCTGATCTTCCTTGCGCTGTGCGCTGCTGTCATCTGGTTTCTGCGCCTGTTTACGGTGACAGACAAAGAGATGACATATATTGACTGGCAGTCCGCCGTCCAGATTGGGGAGGACGGTGCGGAAACGCCTTATGCACTGGACGATGCTTTCACCACTATGCCAGAGCAAGACAGGTCTTTTCGGTTTACAGCGATTTTGCCGGAAGGGCTGGGCAGCGGATATCTGATGTTTGAAACTTCCGGCTTGGAACTGTCCGTATCCCTGAACGGTGAGGAAATCTATTCTTCCGCCGCTGTGCTGCCGGAAGGGACGCTCGGTATGTCGTCAGCAAATATCCCTCTCCAGGAGGATGCCACCGGGGAACTGACAGTGACCTGTACGATTTTGGATAACATGAACACTGTGTTCCCGCCGCTTTTACGCTTTGTTCCCATTGGGGCAGATCAAGCCCAGTCGATGTCCTACGCCAATCTGTTCGGGATTCCTGCAGGAATTACCTCAGTGGCTTTTCTTCTGGCAGCCGGTTTGTTTTTATTGAGCATTGTTCGCAAAAAGGTGGAGTGGAGCCTGATTCCCTTGTCAGTGGCTCTTTTGAGTCTGACCGCCTATCGGCTGATTCCAAGCTGCGGCTATTACTTTCTGCCGGAAGCGGCGATGCGGATTTTCAGCTGGCAGGGTCTTTCCTGGCTGGCGCCTTTGGCTCTGATGGTCTATCTGGCGATGAACCGACGCCGCGATTTCTGGAAGATGCTGGGCATTGCGGCGGCATGGAGCGCCGGGGCGCTGCTGGCGGGCTATCTGATTTCCCTGGCGGGCGGCTGGTATCTTTCCTATTATATCAACATGTCGGTTTCTGAGCTGTTCCAGTTTGGCATCTACAACGGTCTGCTCTACTGGTTCACCCTGTGGCTGGCGTTGGCGTGCGTGCTGATTTCGGCCTACTGGCTTATGTGTTCCTTTATGTGGCAGCAGACACAGACGCACACACTGGAAATGAAAAACCGGCTCATTCTGGACAGCTACCATGCCATTGAGCAGAAAATGCGGGACAGTGCAACGCTCAGACATGAATTCCGACACCAGGTCACCACTTTGGATGCGTTATATCAGCAAAGGGATTTCGATGGGCTGGGCCGTTTTCTCAACGACCTGAAGCAGCAGGAAGCAAGACTGGTCCAAACACAGTTTACGGAAAACTTTACCGTCAACGTCATTTTGCAGGACGCCGCCTCTCGTGCTGTGCAGGCGAACGTCGCTTTCGACGCGCAAGTGCATATTCCTGAAGGGTTGACGATCCCGGAAAACGACCTGTGTACATTATTGATGAATATGCTGGACAATGCGCTGGAGGCATGCGGAGGGGTGAAAAAAACAGAAGATCGTTTTATCCGATTCCATGCAGAAGTGAAAAACGGCTTTCTGGCAGTCAAATGCGAAAACCGTTATGACGGTAGCTTAAAAGAAGACAGGCACGGCAGGCTGCAAACCACCAAGCCGGATGCGGAAGCCCACGGTTTCGGACTGTCGCAGATGTCCGCTATCGCGGGAAAATATCACAGCCTGCTGGATATCAGCCATTCTGAAGATCATATTTTTGTTGTGCAGACGGCGCTGAAGCTGCCCAAAGAAAAAGAAAAATGAAATGGAAAGAGCCGGAAAACATACTATTTTCCGGCTCAGACTGTAGACAAAGTTGATGCTGGAGCCTAGCTCCAGCACCATTTTTTTGCAAAAATACAAACTCCCATATTTTTTTGTAAAGGATAAAAAAGAATCCAGATTTATTCTCCTGCCTTTCCCTTGCATC
>DWYM01000082.1 GCA_019118665.1 Candidatus Mediterraneibacter intestinipullorum | reverse complement strand
TCCGCAATGAAATGATATCCTCTTCAAAAAAGATAGATCATTTACTCGTCTTTCCCTGTGAAGTACACATTGAATGCCACGCCGGGCTAGCGCTCATCCTCGTCACAGATTCACCTGAGCTGAACGATCTGAAAACATTCCCGGTACGGCGGAACATCACGCTGAAAGCGGGTATGTATTTTAATCTGATTCCGCTGTCCACGCCGCTTGCGTGGGATCTTCTGACGCCTGATACTGAACCTGAGACCGCTTTTCTGCCCTCTCCCTACACCTATCAGCCGGTATCCATACCTTTCCATGTGCGGAAAATCTTCGACTGCTGGTTTACCAGACAGGAGAACCCATGCCGCCTTGAGAAACCACCGCACCGTTCCTATGAGCTTTTATACGTGTACGAAGGCGGACTAGACATACAGCTTCCTTCTGGAAATTATTCCCTACAGCCTCACGACCTGATTATCTATCGGTCTGAGGTGGCTGACATAGAGATCCATCCGGGCTGTTCTTATCTGACAGCGGTCTTTGATGTAAATCAGAGAAAAGCCCTGCACATCCTAGACCATACCTTCCACTGTACGAGCGAGCTTCAGCAGATCCTGTGGAAACTGCTCATAGAAAGCGGCGAAAATTCATATTACACAAAAACCCTCATGGTCTGCTATCTTCAGGAATCCCTTCTCCTGCTCATGCAGTTCTATGAGACGATCAGCCACAAAACCCTGATCTCAGATAATACTCCCGGAAGAAACGACCTTCTCTCCGAGATACTCGCCTACATGAACAAGCGGCTCACCGAACCTGTGACAATCGAGGAGATATGCCACGAATTTTACATCTCCCGCTCTTCTCTTCAGGCGCTGTTCAAAACCCACTTAAATACTTCACCGAAAAATTATCTGCTCAATATCAAGTTGCAGAAGAGTAAGGAACTGATCCGTCAGGATCAGTACACGATCAGTGAGATCGCATATATGCTGGGGTTTAGCTCAATCCATTATTTTTCCCGCCTTTTCAAAAAATATTTTAACACTACCCCCAGTGCTTATTCAAGAAAAATAGCAGAAAATCAACAGAAAGCCTCTAAAGAGTCCCTGCTGTAAACGAGAGGATACAGGTTCAGCGCCCGCTGTTCCTGTATCCTATATTTCGCCTTATTCAGATATCACGTCCTGAATGCTGTAACGAGAGATTTGGATCACTGTGCTCTTGTTGATCTCTACGTCGATCACGTCCCCTTTAATCTTGGCGATCTTCCCATAGATACCTCCGGCAAACAGAATTCTGGCTCCTACTTGTATCCCCTCCTGAAGCTTTTTCATTGCCTCCCTGTTCCTCTTCATGTTCCTTGAGGAAAGAAAGATCAGAACGAGCGCGCAGATACCAATTAAAACTCCGACCGTAACACAGGTCCATATAATAACAGTAACATTCATTGTTGTAATTTATCCTCCTTGTGGGAACATCTCCTACCAGCTGGCAGGAGCATGTTCTTTCTGTCTGTTTTACTTTCTTGTATACGGGTAGAGTATCACACCCTTGACAACTCTGTTTACCTCTCCTGTCGGGCACGGATTGTCCGGAGTGATATCCAGAGACAGTGATTTCAAAACTGCCAGCGTCTGGGCAAACATAATATAATCCAATCCAAGAAGCACATTCTCAGATACGCTGTCAAGACCATACACCACCGCATAATCCACAAGTGCAGCCACTTCATCGTCCTGAGAACTCATAACTGCTACAATCCTGTTTCCTTTGCGCTGCCCGCTCATTTCTTTGATCAAATCCACCTCATACTGTCTTGTATATGGATCATCGCTTAAATATACAACAGTGAGTGTCGTGTCATCCACGATAGATTTCGGCCCGTGACGGAATCCCATCGGCGTATCATACATTGTGACAACACGTCCCGCTGTGAGCTCAAGCATCTTAAGAGCAGACTCCTGAGAAGTTCCCTTCAAAGTATTGCTTCCAAGGTAAACAATGCGTCCAAAATTATACTCATCAACGATCTTTTGGGCAATACTGTACTTGCTGTCTAAGAAATTCTGTCCTGCAGCCGCAATCTTCTTCACTTTTACGATCACATCATCCAGCTCATCCAGATGGAAGCAGAGATATGTGGCAAGATACATATTTGAAAAACTGGAAGTCATGGCAAAGCTCTGATCATGCGTCTCGTCTGTAAGATTGATCGCATAGCAATTCTCTGTTGTATCCGCTCGTTTGGAAAGCGCTCCATTCTTATTACATGTCACAAACAGATGATAGACATTATCACATACTGCCTCTGCCGCGTCTACAGCGCCGACAGATTCCGGTGAGTTGCCTGAACGACCAAAGCTGATTAGAAGCGTCGGCTTTGTGCGGGACAGGTATGCTTCCGGCGTCGCAACGATATCTGTTGTACCGTAAGATTTTGCCTTATGGTTAAGAAGCTCTGCCAGATGAGGGAACAGAGCATTTCCGACAAATTCACTGGTTCCCGCTCCTGTCAGGATCACATCGAAATCTTCCTGTGTGATAACCTGATCAATGAACTTTTTGAGTTCATCCTTTTGCTCAGCAATCTGTCTGCATGTCTTTTCCCATGTGGCAGGCTGCTGATAAATCTCTGTAAGAGTAAATGTTGAGGAAGTTTCTTTCATTTTTTCCTCAGTAACGCCAAAAATCGTACTCATTTTCTTTCCCCTTTCTCTTATATCTGGGTACAACAACTACCCTATTTATCGCATGCAGATATTTTTAGATTCCGTCATCGGGTGTCTCCTGTACTACCTGCTTAAATTCGTATTTTGTCACCTGCTCTTTTCCTGTCTCAAGAACAGATTCTACCAGTCCGTCCAGATCGTCCATAAATTTGCGCGACATTACGATCTCCACCAGCATTGGGAGATTCGTTCCTGCCACAATACGGATATTATCTTTTCCATGTCCAAGCTGCGCTGAGACATTGAACGGAGTACCTCCCATCAGGTCCGTGAATATGATTATTCCTTCACAATCCTTAAGTTCATCCAGCGCCTTTGTGATCTCAACTGTCAGATCTTCCGTACTGTATGTCGGAAGAAAATCTACATATTTGTATGCTTCCTGCTCACCTGCAATCAGGTTTACGGAACTTGTGATTCCAGATCCGAAATTTGCATGTCCTGTTACTAATAATCCAATCATGATATTTCTCCTCTTAATAATCCTGTTTCTCCGAGATTTACTCTGCTTCTCTAAGATACTTGTCTACAACCGGCATATAGACCGCTCTCGGATGCAGACATGCCTTTGCACTGTGCATATACTCAAGTGCGTTCTTATCATCTCCCATGCGGGAATACTGTATTGCAATCATGTATAGAATCGCGCCCAGCGCAAATCCATAATAGCGTTTAGAATTGACAGCTTCTACCATCTCGTCGATCAGGTCGTTCCTCTCCTCCAGCATGACCGCATACGATTGCTCGCAATACTGTATAAATACCGCATCGTCTGATTTTCTAATCTCTTTTAAGAGCCAGTCTGCATACTTCCTGTTTCCTTTGATCAAGAAAGTATGGAAGTATGTCTCCAGAAAGCTTTTCTTACCATCTTTCTGAGAATACTCCGTATCCGCCATGTGGAGAAGCATCTGCTCGAAATTTTCCGTATCTCCGGCAATATAGTATGCACGTAGCTTGTACAAATCACACACATACTCTCCCATGACCCGTCTGGATACCGGCATATCCGCTATTTTTGCAACTGTTCCGCTGTCCTTATTTTTCAGGGCATTGTTCATGCTGTGCAGCTGAAAATTCTTTATCCCCTGAAAGATCAAATAACCTATGACAGCAATTAAAATTATCGTAAGTGTTATAGGATTCAAATAGCCACCTGATTTCTCTTATAGATTAAGATGAGGGGGGGATAAAGATCCCTCCCCTCATTCTCTTTGACGCATCATATGTCAAAGGTTTATTCATTTACAGCTTACTCAGCTGTCTCTTCCGGAACCGGGTACTCATACCACTCAACAAGCGGTGTATATCCTCCCGGAAGTGTGTTGCCGTCTGCGTCCATAGCCTGAGAGTTACCAGACCAGATACCGAATGCACAACCCACAATACCTACTACGAGAATGAGGATGATACATCTAACCGGTGTCCAGCCCTTCTTGATCAGCGCATAAATGCCAAGTGTGATCAGAAGCGGAATCAGCTTCGGCAGAACGCCGTCAAGCAGACCCTGAATATTGATCTGTGTATCACCAACGATCATACGAACTGTTGTACCGCCGTAGTTTGCGATAAGACCACCAACTACGAAGATACCAAGGATGCTTGCCGCACGTGTAAACTCTTTTGCATTAGATGTAAGAAGAGTAACAGCTTTTGTTCCAAGTCCATAAGACCAATACATAAGTCCGAAGCGAACAATAAACTGAACTGCATTGAAGATAATAAGGAAGAGGATCGCACCGATGATCTGTCCTTCCATTGCCATGTTCGCCGTAAGTCCTGCTGTGATCGGAACAAGTGTCAGCCAAAACAGTGCGTCACCGATACCACCCAACGGACCTGCCGCGGAGATACGTACGGAACGGATCGTCTGTGTATCAGCCTTGTTCTGCTCAAGTGAAAGAACAATACCCATTACGAATGTCACAAGGAACGGGTGAGTGTTCAAGAAATCAAGGTTGTGCGCCATGGAAGCCTTTAAGTCTTCTTTGTTTGTATGTATTTTCTGAAGACCCGGAAGCATGCTCCAAAGCCATCCACAAGCCTGCATTCTCTCATAGTTGAAGGATGCCTGTAAGAAACAGGACAGCCAAACCATCTTATTTAACGTCTTCTTATCCAGCTGCGGTGCCGGAGTCAGATCCTGATATTTATCTGGAATATTATATGCCATCCTGGTCACCTCCTACAAAGCCGGCGCCTGCGCCTGCGTTCTGTTTGATCTTTGTCTGTGTCGTAAAGTCATAGATTGCAATAGCAGCACCTACGAATGCGCACAGGATCAGGGTTGCTCCTGATGTTGTCGCATTTGCGCTGCAGAGCAGTGCCATAACGAAACCTGCCAGAAGGAATCCCCACATCTCGCCGGACATCATAACCTTCATCAGGATAGCGAATCCGACGAACTTCATAGCGCCGCCTGCTGCGTCCAGACCAGCCATTACCCATGAGAAGTCATAGGAGAAGTTCTGGAGTGTCTCGCCAAGTGCGGAACCGCCGTACAGACCGGCAACTGCCAGAATACCGAACAGGCATCCGAGAACTCCCATCTCAAGGAAGTTGATATTACGGATACCCTTTACATCTGCGTTCTCAGCACACTTGTCAGCTTTTGCCATCATACCTGACATAAATGTGAAGGTCAGTGTAACCGCGTACTGTCCGAATACTGCGAACGGAATCGCAAGACCAAGTGCCGCACCAACGCCATCTGCGGTTGCCTCCATATTAAGTGAAACCGCAAAGATCGTTGCCATGATACCGCCGAGGATTGCGTTCGGCGGCTGTGCCCCACCGATCGGCATACTACCGATCTGGATCAGCTGATAAGCACCACCAACTACGATACCAAGCTCAAAGTTACCAAGAATCGCACCGATGATCGGGCAGGTAACGATTGGCTGGTACAGAGACTCTAAGAAGCTGAACTGGTCGATTCCCATGATAAATGCAACTACGAAGACCAGTATTGCCTGGATAATTGAAATCTCCATATTTACTCCTTTCCATTAACCAATAAAACCTTTTGTAACTACTTAAATAATTTGTCAGTACTTTCTGTCGGCGTATCCGGAACTCTCTTGATCTCAAGTTCCACGCCAAGATCCTGCATCTTTTTGAAAGCTGCAACATCATCATCGTCTACCGCAACAGAAGTTGCAACCTGACGCTTGCCCTCAGCCATGTGCATGTTGCCGATGTTTACTTTCTTAATCGGAACCCCGCCCTCAACAAGCTTGAGCACATCCTGTGGTGATTCGCAGATAATCGCAATATGCTGATTCGGAGAAGCTTTGTGGATGATATCGATTGTCTTCTGAATGGTGAAGAACCTTGTCTGCGCATATGCAGGCGCAGCCATGTTCATCAGGCTCTGACGGAACTCATCCGCCGCAACCGCATCATTCGCAACAAGCAGAAGATTAGCGCCAACAACGCCGCACCACTGTGTCGCCACCTGACCGTGAATCAGACGATTGTCGATTCTTGTCAATCTAATATCTGGCATGTTCTCATCCCCCTTTCTTTAGGTATTTAGCATTCATCGGACAGGTCAAAGCCTTTCCCTCATGCTGTTTGAACAAGCACCTCCCGCGTATACCACGGAAAGCAAATCTGCTTACAAGTGATATTATACCAAATTTTGAAACTAATTAGTTTGCACTTTTTATGCATCCCTTTGCATTTTTGGTTATATAATTTTAATAAAAAATATAGGAAAATTTTACTTCTTTCTCACAAAAGTAACAATTCCCGCCGCTCTTTTTGATATTCCAGCAGTTTTGCTCATGAGAGAGGCCTTTACCATTCCGATATCAGCCGATCTTATAATAACATATTATACACGCAAAAAGGAAAGAACCTGGGATGTTTGACAGTTTATGCATAATTTAAAATAAAATTTGCATTTTTATTCATATTTTGTATATTTTCTTCATAAACATTAATTTATATCAATTTTCTCTTGCATAGTTATAAGTTGTGGTGTATAGTAATTTCTAGCCTGCAAAAGCAGTACATAGAATCTGGTTTCCCACCCCCGCTCGGCATGGTGGAAAGACGAATAAAAATACATTCAGGAGGCAATTGAAATGAGTAAAGAAAAAGTTGTTTTAGCGTATTCAGGCGGTCTTGACACAACCGCCATCATCCCATGGCTGAAGGAAAACTTCGGTTACGATGTCATCTGCTGCTGCATCGACTGCGGACAGGGCGAGGAACTGGACGGTCTTGATGAGAGAGCAAAACTTTCAGGAGCTTCCAAATTATATATCGAAAACATTGTTGACGAATTATGCGACGACTATATCATGCCATGTGTAAAGGCGGGCGCTGTGTACGAGAACAAATATCTCCTCGGCACATCCATGGCGCGTCCGGTCATCGCCAAAAAGCTGGTAGAGATCGCCCGCAAAGAGGGCGCTGTTGCCATCTGCCACGGCGCCACCGGAAAAGGAAATGACCAGATCCGTTTCGAGCTCGGCATCAAAGCGCTGGCCCCGGACATCAAGATCATCGCTCCATGGCGTATGACAGACATATGGACCATGCAGTCCCGGGAGGATGAGATCGAGTACTGCCGCCAGCATGGGATCGACCTTCCGTTTGACGCAAAGCACAGTTACAGCCGCGACCGCAACCTGTGGCATATCAGCCACGAGGGACTGGAGCTGGAGGACCCTGCAAACGAGCCCAACTATGACGACCTTCTCGTTCTCGGCGTAACACCTGAGAAAGCGCCGGATAAAGGCGAATATGTGACAATGACATTTGAGGCAGGTATTCCGAAGAGCATCAACGGCAAAGAAATGAAAGTATCGGATATCATTAAAGAGCTGAATGCTCTTGGCGGAAAGCACGGCATCGGCATCATCGATATCGTAGAAAACCGGGTTGTCGGCATGAAGTCCCGCGGAGTGTATGAGACACCGGGCGGAACGATCCTCATGGAAGCACACCAGCAGCTTGAGGAGCTGGTGCTCGACCGCGCTACATACGAAGTAAAGAAAGATCTTGGAAATAAATTCGCCCAGATCGTGTACGAGGGGAAATGGTTTACACCGCTGCGCGAGGCGATCCAGGCATTCGTTGACGTGACGCAGAAATATGTGACCGGTGAAGTGAAGTTTCGGCTCTACAAAGGAAACATCATCCGCGCAGGCGAGACTTCCCCATATTCACTGTACAGCGAGTCTCTCGCCAGCTTCACAACAGGCGAACTCTACGACCACCACGATGCCGACGGCTTTATCAACCTGTTCGGTCTGCCGCTGAAAGTCCGCGCCATGAAGATGCAGGAGCTGAAAAATCAGAATAATCATTGATCAAAATCATCATTGAAAAGAAAAAGGCTTATAACAGTCCTGCCTGCCATCCGTAAAAGGTTGGCAGGCAGGATTGCTGTAAGCCTTCATTTCATATCATTCCGGGATCTCATATTATCCCAGCATCATCCTGTCATTAGAAAACTCATCCCCGCTGGCCTCTTCGAACTTCGCCAGCAGATCCGAGACGTGGAGTTTCTTCTTCTCTTCTCCCGACACATCATAGATGATACGTCCCTCATGCATCATGATAAGCCGGTTGCCGTGAGCGATCGCATCCTTCATATTATGCGTCACCATCATGGCTGTCAAGCTGTGCTCCGCAATGATCTTATCTGAAATCTCCAGTACCTTTGAAGCAGTCTTGGGATCCAGGGCCGCCGTGTGCTCATCAAGGAGCAGAAGCTTGGGCTTTCTGGCCGCTGCCATAAGAAGTGTGATCGCCTGTCTCTGTCCTCCTGACAGGAGGCCGACCTTTGAGGAAAGTCTGTCCTCAAGGCCGAGCTTCAGTTCTCCAAGCTGCTGCTTATACTCTTCCCGCTCCTTTTTTGAGATCCCCCAGCGCAGTCCCCTGTGCGCCCCGCGCCTTGAAGCAATGGCCATATTTTCTTCTATGGACATAGTCGCTGCGGTTCCTGTCATAGGATCCTGGAAAACACGTCCCAGATAAACTGCTCTCTTATGCTCCGGAAGCCTGGTAATATCCGCGCCGTCCACAATGATCTCTCCCTCATCCACATACCATGCTCCTGCGATGGCATTGAGAGTTGTAGACTTTCCCGCGCCGTTTCCTCCGATGATCGTCACAAAATCTCCGGGAGCCAAATTCAGATTGACTCCATTAAGGGCCCTCTTCTCGTTGATCGTTCCCTTGTTGAAGGTCTTGCTGATATTTTTAATCTCAAGCATGTAACCCATATTCTACGCTCCCTTTCTCACTGCCCTGCGTCCCTTCAGATAAGGGACAGCCAGAAATACTGCAACTACAAGTGCAGAGAACAGTTTCATATAATCCGAAGGCATCTTAAGCCACAGTACCAGCGCGTAAGCCACATAGTACAGGATCGCTCCGATAAATACCGCCGCCAGAGTGTAGGCAAATGCGATCCGCTTGCCTGCGCACAGTTTTCCGAAGATCACTTCGCTGATGATCACAGCGGCGAGACCGATGACGATCGCTCCGCGTCCCATATTCACATCGGCAGCGCCCTGATACTGTGCCAGAACACCTCCGCAGAGTCCCACCAGACCGTTGGAGATCATGAGGGCAAGAACCTTTGTATAATTCGTATTGATCCCCTGTGCCCTCGCCATCTGCGTATTACACCCTGTAGCTCGTATGGCCGCTCCTGTCTCGGTCCCGAAGAACCAGTACACAATACCCACCAGGATCAGGCAGAACAGGATCAGTTTGAGGAAGAAGAACGCGCTGTCGCCTCCTGTAACATAGCGTGAGGATGCGACCAGCCCCTGTTGCGTCAGGCTGATTCCCTGATTGGATTTCCCCATGATCCCCAGGTTTACCGAATAGAGCGAAACCTGCGTGAGGATGCTCGCCAGAATCCCGGGGATTCCGAGCAGGGTGTGAAAAATTCCTGTGACTAACCCGGCGGCCATCCCTGCCAGCACGGAAAAGACCAGAGCCAGAGCCGGACTCATCCCTCCCTGTATGAGCATCACGGCCACCGCCGCGCCAGTCGCGAGGGAGCCGTCTACCGTCAGATCCGCAAAGTCAAGGATCCTGAATGTAATATAAACTCCAAGTGCCATAATCCCCCATATGATACCCTGCGCCGCCGTCCCCGGCATAGCGCGCAAAAGAGCCAGGGGATCAAGAGACATAAAATAGTCTGCTATCATTTTAATCTCTGCCTTTCATTTTATTCTGTTTCGATCGCTTCATATCCTTCCGGAATCGTGATTCCCAATTCCTCACAGATAACCGGATTGTACATCTTTGTCACCTGAGAAGCGGTCTCCACATCCATGGTGGTGATGTCAGCGCCTTCAGCGAGGATCTCATAAGCCATCTCGCCTGCCCGGTATCCGATATCATAGTAGTCGATTGACAATGTGGCAATGCCGCAGCCACTGCAGATTCCCTGCTCGCCGGCAATGATCGGCACCCCTGCCGGAAGGCAGATATTGTTGATGATCTGTGTGTTTGAAGCCATGGTATTGTCTGTAGGAATGTAGATAGCATCACATTCACTTACCGCGTTTGTAACGACAGACTGGATCTCATTGGAATCTGCCGCGGTGTACTCCTTGTACTCAATACCGTCCTTCTCCAGTTCCGCCGCAAAAAGCTCTGCCTGATATTTTGAGTTTGATTCCGCGGAGCAGTACAGGATGCCCACCGTCTTTACATCCGGAAGGAGCTCTATGAGCATATCCTCCTGTTCCTCGATCGGAGCCAGATCGCTCGTACCGGAGATATTTACTCCGGTGGCTCCGGTCCAGTCGCTGATGCCGAGGGCAGTCGCAAAATCTGTGACAGATGTTCCCAGGATCGGGATATCCGCGGTCGCCTGAGCCGCTGTCTGGAGCGGAAGCGTTGCGTTTGCGAGAATCAGATCAACATCAGATGAAATAAAATTGTTGATGATCGTAGAGCACATCGTCTGCTCTCCCTGTGCATTCTGCACGTCAAACTCCACATTTTCTTCACCGAACTTTTCCCTGCACGCATCCTGAAATCCCTGCGTCGCGGCATCCAGAGCCGGATGCTCCATCTGCTGGCAGAGGCCGATCGTATACTTGCCGTCCGAACCGCCGCTTCCTGATGATCCTGTGCCTGATTGGCCGCTTCCACATGCCGCCAAAGATGCGGTCATACCTGCTGCTGTTAAGATTGCTGCTGCCTTTTTTAATTTCATAATTCATTCCTCCCTGCTTGCTTCTATAAGACAAAGCGTTGCGCTTTAAAGCACAAAAGTATCATGTGTAAAATTATACTACTGAACTTTACATAAGTCAATTTTTTTATTTATATGCTTTTCTGTCAGAATCCCTGTTCCGTGATGATCTGTTTCTTTTCTGTATACGCCTTCTCCCTTTCTGTCTGGAAAAAAGCAGCCGGGGCAGAGATACCCGGCAATGGCTGCACAGCATTGCAAGCGAGCCTGTGATGGAAATCTCTGTCCCGGCGGAATGTTTTTACTACACCGTCGCAATATCGATCAATGTGAGTTTCTTTATGTCTGTATTCTCAAGACTCGTGATCAGAGCCTCTGCAGTATCGATCGCTGTCAGCACGTTCACACCTGTCTCAATAGCGTTTCTCCTGATGACGAATCCGTCCCTGGAGTGCTCTGCTCCCTGAGCCGGGATATCGATGACAAGGTCGATCTTGTGTCCCAGGATCAGGTCAAGAAGGTTCGGAGATTCCTGCTCGATCTTGCGGACCGGAGTCGCCTTCACGCCCGCCGCGTTCAGCGCGCGCGCTGTCCCGCTGGTCGCAAAGATATGATAACCGATAGCCTCGAACCTGCGTCCGATCTCCACTGCCTCCGGCTGGTCCTCATCGCGGACCGTCATGATCATATTCCTGAACCTGGGCAGTTTGATGCCTGCTCCGAGAAACGCCTTGTACAGCGCCTCGTCGAATGTCTTTGCGATGCCAAGGCACTCTCCTGTGGACTTCATTTCCGGCCCAAGGCTGATGTCAGCGCCCCGGATCTTCTCAAAGGAGAATACCGGCATCTTGACCGCCACATAATCCGCATCCGGCTGAAGTCCCGGTGTGTATCCCAGCTCCTTTATCTTCTTTCCGATGATGACCTGGGCCGCCAGCGGCACGATCGGAATGCCTGTCACCTTGCTGATGTACGGCACAGTACGACTGGATCTCGGATTGACCTCGATCACATATACATCATCTTCTCCGCAGACAATGAACTGGATGTTGATCATACCGATGACATGGAGAGATTTCGCAAGGCGTCTTGTGTATTCTGCGATCTTCGCCTTCGCTCCCTCTGTCAGGCTCTGCGCCGGATAAACGGATATACTGTCTCCGGAATGGATACCCGCGCGCTCGATGTGCTCCATGATGCCCGGGATCAGGATGTCTGTCCCATCACACACCGCGTCTACCTCGATCTCCTTGCCCTGGAGATATTTGTCTACCAGGATCGGGTGATCCTGGGCGATCCGGTTGATGATGCCGATGAACTGGTCGATGTCACTGTCATTGATGGCAATCTGCATACCCTGTCCGCCAAGCACATAAGAGGGCCGCACCAGCACCGGATATCCAAGCCGGTTTGCCACCTCTTTCGCCTCATCCGCGGTAAATACAGTTCCCCCGGTAGGGCGCGGAATCCCGCACTCTTCCAGGATCGCATCGAAGAGCTCCCTGTCCTCCGCCTTATCCACGTTCTCCGCGGATGTTCCGAGGATCGGCACTCCCATCTTCATGAGCGCCTCTGTCAGCTTGATGGCCGTCTGCCCGCCGAACTGTACCACAGCGCCGTCCGGCTTCTCAATGTCAACAATGCTCTCCACATCTTCCGGCGTGAGAGGCTCAAAATACAGCTTATCCGCAATGTCAAAGTCCGTGCTTACAGTCTCCGGGTTATTATTGACGATGATCGTCTCGTATCCCTCTTTTGAGAATGCCCATGTACAGTGTACGGAGCAGAAGTCAAACTCGATCCCCTGTCCGATACGGATCGGTCCTGAGCCGAGGACAAGGACTTTTTTCTTATCCCTCGTCTCTTCCACTTCATTCTCACTGCCGTATACAGAGTAATAATACGGTGTCTCTGCAGCAAACTCCGCCGCGCAGGTGTCAACGATCTTGTACGCCGCCACAATCCCATTCTCATGGCGCATATCATGGATTTCCCGCTCACTCTTTCCTGTCAGGCGGGCGATCACATTATCCGGGAACTCAATACGTTTCGCTTCTTTCAGGAGTTCCGGTGTAAGCTCCCGGCTCTTAAGGGCATTTTCCATCTCCACGATGATGGCGAATTTATCGATAAACCAGCGGTCTATCTTCGTGATATTGAAAATGGTATCATAATCAACGCCTCTGCGGATCGCCTCCGCGATCCTCCAGATCCGCATGTCATCCACAATGGCCATCTGTTCCATGAGATCATCCGTGGAAAGCCCTGTGAAATCATAGGACATCAGGCTGTCCACATGCTGTTCCAGTGAGCGGATGGCTTTCATGAGGGCGCCTTCGAAATTATCGCAGATGCTCATGACCTCTCCGGTGGCCTTCATCTGAGTCGTCAGCGTCCTCTTCGCGCTGATGAACTTGTCAAACGGCAGGCGCGGAAGCTTTACCACCACATAATCCAGCATGGGCTCAAAGCTTGCGTATGTCTTCTGCGTGATGGCGTTCTTGATCTCGTCCAGCGTGTATCCCAGGGCGATCTTTGCCGCCACCTTGGCGATCGGGTACCCTGTCGCCTTGGACGCCAGCGCGGAAGAGCGGCTGACACGCGGGTTCACCTCGATAACACAGTATTCAAAGGAGTCCGGGTTCAGCGCATACTGCACGTTGCAGCCGCCGGTGATGTTCAGCTCGCTGATGATGTTCAGCGCCGAAGTACGGAGCATCTGGTACTCCTTGTCTCCCAGTGTCTGGGACGGCGCCACGACGATAGAATCTCCTGTGTGTACGCCCACCGGGTCAATGTTTTCCATATTACAAACTGTGATACAGTTGCCGGCGCTGTCCCGCATCACCTCGTACTCGATCTCTTTCCATCCCGCGATGCAGCGCTCCACGAGAACCTGCCCCACGCGAGAGAGCCTCAGTCCGTTCTCCAGGATCTCCACAAGCTGTTGGGAATCATGGGCGATACCGCCGCCGCTCCCTCCCAGCGTATACGCCGGACGAAGCACTACCGGATATCCGATCTTGTTTGCGAACGCAAGACCGTCCTCCACATTTTCCACCACTAGGGACGCTGCCACCGGCTCTCCGATCTTCTCCATCGTCGCCTTGAACTCCAGGCGGTCCTCCGCCTTCCTGATCGTCTCAGATGTAGTTCCGATGAGACGCACACCATTGGCCTTCAAAAACCCTGCCTCTTCCAGCTCCATGGCCAGGTTCAGTCCCGCCTGTCCCCCCAGTGTGGGGAGCACGCTGTCGGGCTTCTCCTTCAGGATGAGCTGTTCCACCACTTCAACAGTCAAAGGCTCAATATAAACACGGTCCGCAATATCTTTATCCGTCATGATGGTGGCCGGGTTGGAGTTCAGGAGCACAACTTCAAGTCCTTCTTCCTTCAGGGAACGGCACGCCTGAGTTCCGGCGTAATCGAACTCTGCTGCCTGTCCGATGACGATCGGACCGGAACCGATGACCAGTACTTTCTTTATACTTAAATCTCTTGGCATTATTTCGCTCCTCCCATCATCTCAATGAATCTGTCAAACAGGTATCCCGAATCCTGCGGTCCGGGGCATGCCTCCGGATGGAACTGCACGGTGAAGATGTTCTTCCCGGCGTACGCAAGGCCTTCGTTGGTCCCATCGTTTACATTTTTAAACGCCGGCACAGCCACCGCCGGATCAACGCTCTCGTCATCCACCACATAGCCGTGGTTCTGGGATGAGATATATACTCTGCCGTTCTTTAAATCTTTAACCGGGTGATTTCCTCCGCGGTGTCCGTACTTCAGCTTGTGGGTGGACGCACCTGTAGCAAGCGCCATGAGCTGATGCCCAAGACAGATGGCAAAGATCGGAATATCGGTATTGTAGAGTTTTCTGATTTCTTCGATAATAGATGTGCAGTCCGCCGGATCCCCAGGTCCGTTGGAAAGCATAATGCCGTCAGGATCGGATGAAATGATTTCCTCCGCGGTTGTGTGCGCCGGATAAACCGTCACTTCGCAGCCGCGTTTATTTAAAGAATCTGCAATATTGTTTTTTGCTCCAAGGTCAAGAAGCGCTACTTTCTTTCCTGTCCCCTCAAGGACATATTTCTCTTCGCATGTCACTTTGGAGACAACGTCTCCGACTGTGTATGCTTTCAGCTTCGGAAGGATCTCGTCCAGATCATAATTTTCATTCGTGGTGATCATGCCGTTCATGGTACCCTTTTCTCTCAGGATCTTTGTAAGAGCGCGGGTATCGATCCCCGCGATCCCCGGAATATCCTGTTCTTTAAGGAATTCCTGGATGGTTCCCTCGCAGCGGAAATTACTGGGCATCCTGGACAGTTCCCTCACAATATACCCATCGGGCCACGCCTTTTTTGATTCCATATCCGGTGTGACGCCGTAATTCCCGATCAGGGGATATGTCATGACAACGGCCTGTCCCGCGTAGGAGGGATCTGTCAGCACCTCAAGATAGCCTGTCATAGAAGTGTTGAATACGATCTCGCTGATGCAGTCCCGCGTGGAGCCAATACTTGTCCCCTTAAATACTGTACCGTCTTCCAATATTAGAAACGCCTTCATCTGTTCACCCTTTCCCTTCGTATAGATCAATAAACAGCAATCTGAAAACCTCTTTGTTCCGGCTGTACCGTTACATAGCAAAGGCACTCTTGGAGTCTTTTGATCCAGAGCGCCCTCGTTCTCAAATTGTAAAGATTATACTACAACTGCAGGTAGATTTCAACCGATAAATACCTCTAAATATTTTACGAATACTTCTAAATATTCAGAAATATTACTCATAATTCCAAAATACCGTGATCTTATTATGCATCTCATCTTCAACGTATGTGTATTTGACACTGGCAAGCTCATAGGCTGACGCCAGATTCTGAGCTGCTTTCGGAAACAGGTCGCTTATCATGGCTTCCCTTGCCCGTTCATACACATCCGCTCCCGCAAATTTGTACACAGAGATCTCTTCTCCGGCATAGATACTGCTGTTCATTGCAGATAAGAGGATCTGCGGATCAAAGGACTCATAGTACATCCCGCTCATCCTGTAATAGTTCAAGTCGTCCTGGTCGCATACAGGATAAGACACCTCGGTACTCTGCACATGATCCGCGGCGATTTCCTCGTCCGTGCAGCACAGAAAATCATAATTGATAACGTTCTCCGGAAGCTTCTCGCCGCTCTCGGCAGAATAAAAGACAGGGTCAGCAAACGTCACATCCATCTGATAATACTTCCCTCCGCAGTTCACGATATTCCACGCGTGAGCTCCCTGTCCCTCCACGCTGCCCACCACATAGACAGCCTCGATCCCCAGCTTTCCCAGAAGGTACTGGGCAGCTCTGGAATATCCCGCACAGACAGAGCTTTTTCCCACAAGGGCGCTGTAAATATTCTGATTGTCCGGAGCATTCTCATCATAGTCCACTGTGTTCACGATATATTCAAACACATATTTGACGCGTTCATACTCAGAAGCCCCTGCGTCTGTTTTGCCGACACATTCTTCCACCGCCGCATCGATCTGGGCCTGCCGCTGTTCCCGGACCTCGGCAGTGCAGGTATACCCGGGATAAAATTCTGTATGATCGTCATAGACTGTCATCCTGGAACTGCCGTCACACCAGAACAGCTCCGGCCGGTCATACAGAAGATACTCATATACCTTCGCCGGCTGATCCTCCCTCCCCGCATGGAGCAGGATGCATTCCTCCATTCCCTGAACGCCCTGCAGCAGTTCCCGGTATACAGTCTGCTCATCTTGGCTGAGCTGCTGAAAATAAAAGTTTCCTTCCACCTCTTCCATAGTGACTGTAAGCTCAGGGAAATCCGCTCCCTGTTCTGCCGCCGCATTTACAGTCTCTTCCGCTGCCCTGCCGATAATACTGTTCCGCATACCGACAAATTCATGATAAGCCCACGGCAGGGCATATGCCGCAAAACCGCCCGCCCCTGCCATGACCGCCAAGGCGCATATGCAGCCTGTGATCCGGATTCGCTTTCTCCTTCTTTTCCTGCTTCTGTCCGCCATACTTCTCCTCTCCGTACCGGCCGCACAGGCCCTTTCTTCCGCATCGGCCATACAGTACCTTTTGTGTCCGGACTGAGGCTCATGTCAGCTCCGCAATCCTGGATACTCCCACATAGATCTCAGAAATCTTATACCATGTAGAATAATCCACTTTTCCTGTGACCGGAAGCCCAAAGACTGACTGGAACTTTCTCACTGCCTCGGCCGTCGCTGGTCCGTAGATGCCGTCCGCGTTGATTTTCGGCAGAGCCGGATATGCTCCGGCGATCACATTGAGCTGCTCCTGCATCTGACGGACCTTCTCCCCGCTGGACCCTTCTTCCAGAGTATACCCCGGCCAGGAAGAAGGTATGCCTGATATTTCCTCCGCTGTGTTGATGTACATGTCGTCTCCGTAAAAATACCGGAGGATCTCAATGGGAGAATAGCCCTGGTCTCCCAGTTCTTTTGAACCCCACTGGGTCATCCAGTTCGGGCACGTCACCCGCCTGCCGTCACAGTACTGGGTCAGGATGGGCTGTCGTACATTCGGTCTGGACAGATAATTCGCGAACAGCTCATCCACGATCACGGATATCGTGTCATAATAATTCCTCTCCGGGATCCATTTGTGGTCAAAGGCCGTGGAAGAAGTGATGGTAAAGTCATAGCCGCGGTTTCTGTACCACTCGGTGTAGACCCGGTTCAGGGTAAAGGACATGATGGCCAGCACGTTTGCCCTTATGGTGTTCGCAGGCCATGTGGCGTAGATTTCGCTTGACGCCACGTTTTTGATATAGTCCTTGTATTTCACATAATAATTTGTGGCCGTCGTATCCCGGGGAGAACCGTCATGCACAACAATGTACTCCGGCACGACCACACGGCTAAGAACGATCTCCCCGGTCTCATTCACCGGCTTGATCTCATCCTCCGCAATCTTGGGCGGATACTCTCCATATAAAGTGTGAGCAGGGATGACGAATACCTCTTCCTCTTCCCTGCCCACATCACTCGGCCTCATCCTGACGTTCTGGATCGCCTTTACATTCGCCAGTATCTCCGTACCCGCGATGCTTACAGGCTCAAATCCCGGGGCGCTGACGTCCAGCGTGTACTCTGAGTAGGGCTGTCTCTCATTATTCGGATCTAGGCTCCATTCCTCCGGCGGAGCGTCCAGCTCCAGCACTTCCGTCTGCCCGGAAGAGTCAGTCTCCACTCTCTCCAGCGTACTTTCAGGGACTCCGGTATAAGATATGGATATCCGGGCATCCCCTACTGGGCGTCCGCCCACGGTGGAGGTTACATTGATCTGAAGTTCCCCTTTTTCAGTGGCTTCCTGCATTGCTCTTATATGTGCCATTTATCTCTCCTGCATCTGTCATAGAATCTTTTTAATTATATATTAAAAGCGGCAGATTTAGAACACATACATCATTCATACAGACCCTATTTATTTCACTGTTCTGATAACATCTCAGAATAATTTCATAATATCATTATACATCACGATGACCATAAGGATCATCAGCGCCGCGAATCCCGCGAAATGCACCATCCCCTCTTTCTCCGGGGGAACTCTCTTCTTCCGGATGGCTTCAATAATAAGGAATACGAGCCTTCCCCCATCCAGCGCAGGAAGGGGGAGCAGATTGAGGACTCCCAGATTGGCGGTCAGGAGAGTGCCGAAATTCAGCATCGTCAGGAAGACTGCCCATCCCCCGGACGGCGCCGCCGTCTCATATACATCATTCACGACATTTACGATCCCCACCGGACCGGACAAATCCTTCATGCCGGCCTGCCCTGTAGCGAGCATCCTCAGGCTGTCCACGGTATAGTTGATCCAGTATTTGACCTTATAGACGCCGTACTGCATTGACCCCAGGACACCCGGTCTTTCTACCTCACCGCTTACCACGCCGAGGATGGGAGCTTCGCTGCCTTCCAGCGTCCTCAGCTCCAGCTCTGCCGTATGCTTCTCACCGTCGCGCTCATACACCACTTCGAAAGGCGCTTCATCTGCATGGGTCAATGTGTAAAGATTCATGTCATCCCATATATGGACATTTCGCCCATTGATCTCTTTGATGACATCGCCGGCCTGCATCCCCTGTTCTTCCGCGGAGGAGCCTTCCATAACTTCTGAAACTATCGGTGGTCGGTACCCTGTGGCTCCGATGAGGATCACGCAGAAAATCCACGCAAGGATCAGATTGAATACCGGTCCTCCCGCAATGACTGACATCCTTGCCCAGACGGATTTGCTGTTGAAACTACCCGGGGACACGTCGTCCACATCGTCCTCCCCCATCATGCAGGCGCCGCCAAAGGGGAGCAGTTTGATGCAGAAGAAAGTCTCCCCGAATTTTTTCCCGATCAGGGTAGGTCCCAGTCCGAGAGAAAATTCATCCACCCGGATACCGTTCTTCTTTGCCAGAAGGAAATGTCCCAGCTCATGAAATATAATAATAAAACTAAATAGTAGGATCGCTATGATTATGCCCATGTATTACCACCTTTTTTAATAAATTCATATGTTTCCTGCTCCGCCTTTAGTATTGTTTCCACATCCGGAGCTTCTATATTTCTGTGCGCTTCCATGCACGCCTGTATGATTTCCGGAATCTGAAGATAACGGATCTTCCGGTCAAGGAACAACGCAACCGCGCGCTCATTCGCGGCGTTGAACACTGTCGGGAGGGTCCCTCCCGCTCTCCCTGCCTGATATGCCAGCTTCAGCCCATAGAATGTCTCCATGTCCGGCCGCTCAAAAGTGATCCGGGACAGAGTCCCAAAATCCAGCCTGTCGCCCGGAAGAAATCTTCGTTCGGGATAATAGAGGGCATACTGGATCGGCAGCTTCATATCCGGCGTGCCCATCTGCGCGATCACAGCCCCATCCTCATATTCCACCATGGAATGGATGATACTCTGAGGCTGTACGACCACCTGGATCTGGTCCACGCTGACGCCGAAGAGCCACTTTGCCTCGATCACCTCAAGCCCTTTGTTGACCATGGTGGACGAATCAATGGTAATCTTCCTTCCCATCTCCCAGTTGGGGTGCTTCAGCGCGTCCTCCACTCGGATGTCAGCAAGCTCATCTCTCTTTCGCCCCCGGAACGGACCTCCGGAAGCAGTCAGCAGTATTTTGTGGAGCGCTTTTTCCTGCCCTCCCTGCAGTGACTGAAAGATCGCACTGTGCTCGCTGTCCACAGGCAGGATAGAGACATGGTTCTCCTTTGCCAGCGGCATAATGATGTGCCCCGCAGTTACCAGGGTCTCTTTATTGGCAAGAGCTATATCCTTGCCCGACTTTATCGCTTCGATAGTAGGAAGGATCCCGATCATCCCCACAATGGCTGTCACAAGGATTTCTGCCGCCGGCTCTGCCGCCACGGCAAGCAGTCCGTCCATGCCGGACAGGACCTCCACGTCCATATCCCGGATCCGGCTCTTAAGCTCTGCCGCCCGGTCTTCATCCCACACAGCCGCCAGACCGGGGCGGAACTCCCGGATCTGTTCTTCCAGCAGAGTGATGTTGCTCCCTGCGGCAAGAGCCGTCACTTCTATATCCTGATTTGTCCTGACGATCTCAAGGGTCTGGGTTCCGATGGAACCGGTAGACCCGAGAACAGCTATTTTCTTCATCTTCTTTTCTACCTCATTTTATTTGGCATACCGCTCCAGGCGCTCTGGGGGCATGTCCTGCGCTTCTCCCCTCTCTTACAACAGGACTGCAAGATAGTATATGATGGGCGCGGTAAAGATGACACTGTCAAACCGGTCCAGTATTCCTCCGTGCCCCGGGATCAGCTTCCCATAATCTTTGATATTGTGATAACGCTTGACAGCGGACGCCGCCAGATCCCCGATCTGAGAGATCGCTCCGCCTGCCGCCCCAATGACCGCATACTGGATCAGATCCGCTCCCGCAGAGCCCCAGTGATTGATCGCAAGTCCATACAGCACACCGATGAGCGCTGCCCCGATGATGCCGCCGACGCCGCCCTCCACGGATTTCTTTGGACTTAAGATGGGGGCCAGCTTATGTTTCCCGATGAGCATGCCCACACAATAGGCGCAAGTATCGCAGCCCCAGGCACAGATGAACACCAGCCACACTGTGAACACGCCCCCTTCAAGAAGCCGTGTCTGATAGATATATGACAGCATCACCGCCACATAGAACACACCGAAAAACGCGGCGAAGATCTGCTGCGTATTGTATTTCGGATAGGCAAACACGAGCACTGCCATCTGGCAGATCAGATATCCCATAAAAAGGAGCATGAACCAGGTAAGCTTCTCCCCCGGAAGCCGGGGTTCGAAATATACCAGCCCATAATACAGCGCCGCAAAAAGGTATCCCACGATTCCCGGAGGCTTTTTCTCTATCCCAAATACTTTATACAGTTCCCACATCCCGATCAGGCTGATCAGGAGAAGGACTCCGAACAGAAGGGGACCTCCTGTGATCACTGTGACCAAAGCGATAATCACTAACAGTATCCCGCTTAACAGCCGCGTCTTAAACATGTTTACGCCTCCTCTACACCACCGAATCTTCTGTGCCTGTGATTAAATTCCTCGATCGCCTCCACCAGCTCTTCCTTCGTAAAATCAGGCCATGGCACGTCAGAAAAATAGAACTCTGAATAGGCAAGCTGCCAGAGCAGATAATTGGACAGCCGCTGCTCCCCGCTGGTGCGGATCATCAGGTCCGGGTCCGGGATGCCGTGGGTATCCAGATAAGACTCGAACACCCCCTCGTCGATCCGGGCGGGATCCAGTTTCCCATCCGCGCAGTCCTGCGCCATTTTCCTGGCAGCGCGGGTCATTTCATCCCTGCTGCCGTAGTTGAGGGCAATAGTAAAATTCAGACCTCCGTTGTTTACCGTAGCTTCCTCCAGCTCTCGTATCCTGTTCTTAATATCATCATCCAGAGGTTCTATATCTCCGATCACGCGGATCTTCATGTCATTTTTTGCCGCTGTCTTGAGACAGGTCTTCATATAATTGCGCAGCAGTGTCATGAGCGCCGCCACCTCGCCCTTGGGACGACTCCAGTTCTCTGTGGAAAACGCATAGACCGTCAGGTATTTGATTCCCATCCTCCATGCTTCTTCACATATTTTTTCCACGTTCTTGCTTCCCTGGGCGTGGCCGTAATTCCGCGGCATTCCTTTTGCCTTTGCCCATCTGCCGTTCCCATCTAATATGATCGCAATATGCTGAGGTACTTTCATGTCCTTTTTCCTCTCATTTTTTTCTTTTGCCCCTTATAAATAAAATCACATTTTAAAGGGACTCCGCATATTCATGCAAAAGGGGGCCTTGCACCTGAAAGCCCCCTTCTTATGCCTCTGCCTGATCGGATCACACGGTCATGATCTCTTTAGATTTTGCCTCTACCATCTTGTCGATCTTCTCGATATATTTGTCTGTGATCTTCTGAAGCTCATCCTCCAGGTCCTTGATCCCATCCTCTGAAATCTCAGTCCCTTTCAGTTTCTTGAAAGCCACATTTCCGTCCCGGCGGATATTGCGGACAGCGACCTTAGCCGCCTCCCCTCTTTTCTTCACATCCTTTGCCAGCTCTTTTCTGCGCTCCTCTGTAAGCTCTGGAAACACAAGGCGGATGGAAGAACCGTCGTTTGTCGGGTTGATGCCGATATCCGATGTAAGGATCGCCTTTTCGATCTCCTTGAGCATGCTCTTCTCCCACGGCTGGATCTGGATCATGCGCGCCTCAGGCACAGATACATTCGCAACCTGCTGAATCGGAGTCGGCGCTCCGTAATAATCTACGGTCAGCTTGTCAAGCACATGGGGATTGGCGCGCCCTGCGCGGATCGTCGCCAGTTCTCCGTCAAGATTGTTGATAGTCTTCGTCATTTTCTCGTCATATGCTGCCACTTTTTCGTTCATATTATAAGTCCTCCTGCATTTCTTATTGCTTTTTATTTTAAACTGAGACTTTCGTTCCTGTAAAATTACCGCTCATCGTCTCCACGATACTGTTTTTCTCATTGAGTCCGAACACGAGCATGGGCATCTTATTCTCCAGGCACATTATAGATGCTGTCAGATCAACTGCCGCCAGCTTCTTGTCGATCACCTCCTGGATAGAGACCTCGTCATATTTCAGCGCCGCCGGATTCACCTTCGGGTCGCTGTCATAGATGCCGTCGATGGCTTTTGCCAGAAGCATCGCGTCCGCCTCGATCTCGATCGCTCTTAAGACCGCTCCTGTGTCTGTGGAGAAGTACGGATGTCCCGTGCCCCCGGCGAAGAAGATCACCTTGCCGTTCTCCAGGGCTTCCACTGCGGCGTCCTTTGAAAAAAGAGAGGTGAATGCCCCGCATACAAACGGTGTGAACACTTCGGTCTTCATCCCCACATGACGGAAGATATCCGATACATAAATACAGTTCATCACTGTGGCCAGCATCCCGATCTGGTCTGCCTTTGTCCGGTCGATCGTCTCGCTGGTCCTCCCTCTCCAGAAGTTTCCGCCCCCGGTAACGATGGCGACCTGGATGCCGTCATCGACAAGCTGCTTTACCTGCTCCGCAACACCGATGCAGGTGGCCTCGTCAAATCCGGTCTTCTTATCTCCCGCGAGCGCTTCTCCGCTCAGCTTTAGTAGTACTCTTTTCATTGTGTCTGCTCCTTTGATTTCTCCGTGCGGGATGCGTCAGCCGTCCGCTCCCGCCCACCTAAAATGAAGTATAACATAAGTTTTCGATTTTGTCATGTATATATCCCGCATCCTGTTCACCCGGTCACAGTACGACCATGGAGATCAGCACGGTAATGATCCCGCAGACGCCGATGGCCAGGCCGCTCATGGCGCCTTCCACCTCACCCAGCTCGACTGCCTTTGACGTGCCTACCGCATGGCTGGAGGCGCCGATGGCGAGTCCTGCCGCCATAGGTTCTGTCACTTTAAATATCCGGATGAGCAGCGGCGCGATCATACTCCCCAGGATGCCTGTACCGATCACAGCCACAACCGTGATGGGTACCACGCCGCCTGCCGGCTCTGCAATACTGACCGCAACAGGCGTAGTGACAGATTTGGGCAACAGCGATACGGTCAGGCTCTCATCCAGACCGAACAGCCTGCACAGCCCATATACACTCAGCATAGACGCTGCTGATCCCATGGTGCATCCCACAAGGATGGGCAGCCAGTACTGCTTCAGTATTTTTATTTTTGCGTAGATCGCCACCGCGAGACACGATGTGGCAGGCGCAAGGAACATATTGATGATCTCCCCGCCCGCATTATATGCCTCATATGGTATTTTAAAAATGAGGAGCACACCCGCGATCAGGACGATGGCAGCGATCAGAGGGTTGCACACCGGAGTCTTCAGCTTTTGCTGCAGCTTCACTCCTATGCCGAACGCAGCAACACTGAGCGCCACTCCAAAATAAGGAGATGAAAACAGTTCACTCACAGCCCTTTCTCCTTTCCGCCCATACGGCCTTTCTGTTCCGGGCCTCCTGCTCCGCCTCCCCTTGCGTTCATCAGCCGCAGAGTCAGCTTCACGCTCCAGGCCGTCACCGCGAAAGTGACGATCGTTGAGACAACGCAGATAACGACAAGCTGTGCCGCCGCACTTTTCAGAACATCAAAATAGTTGATGATGCTCACCCCGGCGGGGATAAAGAAAAATGCCATATTTCCCAGCAGGAAATCCGCCTTTTCCTGAATGTGTTCTATCCTCAGCAGCCCGGTGACCAGGCATGCGAACAGCAGCACCATGCCGATCACGCTTGCCGGGAAGGCAAACGGCAGCGCCTGCTCGACCACCTGGCTCAGCCAGCACACTGCAAAAATGATACCGATCTGTTTGATGATCTTCATAATATCTTTCTCTCTCTTTCACTGTCATCTGCTGTCGCGAATGTATAGATTTCATGTCGCGGATATATAGATTTTAAAAACATATTGACATTTACTTGACGATGTTTTATGATACATATGTTTTCACACTTTAAACAACTAAAATTTTACAGTGCGAAGTTATTATTGCTAGTTTTTATCAATTATTATACCAAGTTATCCAAATATAACGCCGGATCCGAAAAAAGGCAGTATCATTTTCCAAAACCGGCTCAGAACAAACCGGAGGTAAACAGCTATGATCATTGTATTAAAACCACACACAACGGAAGAAAATATCACTCGTGTTGAAAATCTCATCAAAAACAGAGGGCTGGATACGCACGTCGTACGCGGTACGGAAATGACCATCATCGGATGCATCGGCGATACAACATTGATCGATCCCAGGCTTTTTGAAGTGGACAGCAGCATTGATAAAGTCATGCATGTCCAGGAACCGTATAAACTTGCCAACCGGGCATTCCACCCGGAAGATTCCGTGATCGATGTATCCGGCGTCAAAATCGGAGGAGGCCACATGGGACTGATAGCAGGACCGTGTTCTGTGGAATCTTTTGAACAGGTGCTGGAGGTCGCAAAAGCGGCAGAAGCTTCCGGAGCGAACCTTCTCCGGGGAGGGGCCTTCAAGCCAAGAACAAGTCCATACTCTTTCCAGGGACTCGGCCTCGATGGGCTGGATATCCTCTGCAAAGTAAAAGAAGAGGTCGGACTCCCCATCGTAACAGAACTGATGTCTTCTCAGTATCTGGATGTCTTCAATGAAAAAGTAGACTTGATCCAGATCGGAGCCCGCAACATGCAGAACTTCGACCTGTTAAAACAGCTCGGCCAGGTAGACCGCCCGATCCTTTTGAAACGCGGATTGAACGCTACTTACGAAGAATGGATCATGTCCGCTGAGTATATCATGGCTGCCGGCAATGAAAATGTCATTCTCTGCGAGCGCGGTATCCGCACCTTTGAGACATACACCCGGAACACCCTGGACCTTCAGAGCATTCCGGTCCTGCACAAGAAGACCCACCTTCCGGTCATCATTGACCCGAGCCATGCCGGAGGGAAATGGTGGCTCGTAGAACCCATGGCAAAAGCCGCTGTGGCTGCCGGCGCAGACGGCCTTATGATAGAGGTACACAACAATCCGGAGTGCGCCCTGTGTGACGGCGCACAGTCACTGAAACCTGAAAAATACGATGCACTGCTCACTCAGGTAAAGCAGATCGCAGAAGTTGTCGGAAAAATTCTGTAAGCATTTCTAAAAGGGATCAGGCACTTTCTGAGAGGGGTCTGATCCCTTTTGCCCAATTTATAAAAAAGGAGAGGCAGCTTATGAAATTGACAGTTAATTTAGATAAAAACAGCTATCCCATTTATATAGAAAACGGTATCCTCGCCAAGGCCGGCAAATACATCTCCCATTGTTTCAAGGGAAAAAAGATCATGGTGGTCTCCGATGATCGTGTATTTCCGCTGTACGGCAACATTCTGCTCCGTTCTCTGCATGGGTATGAGTGTCACTCTATCGCGCTCCCGCATGGGGAACCGACAAAGAGTTTCCAGACTTTGCCAAAGATCTATGAAGCCATGCTCTCGGCAAAAATATCAAGAAGTGATCTTGTGATCGCACTGGGCGGAGGGGTGATCGGAGATCTCGCCGGATTTGCCGCGGCAAGCTTCCTTCGCGGCGTAAGATTAGTGCAGATCCCCACTTCCCTGCTGGCGCAGGTGGATTCATCTGTAGGAGGCAAGGTAGCCGTAGATCTTCCCCAGGGAAAGAATCTCGTGGGCGCTTTCTATCATCCGGAATCCGTGCTCATAGATCCCGATGTGCTTGACACACTGCCGCCTCACTTTATCAGCGACGGCATGGGGGAAGTCATCAAATACGGCTGCATCAGGGACAGAGCGCTTTTCGATCGGCTCTGCTCCCACTCTTCCTTCGAAGACTTGAAGCCGGCCCTGACAGAAGTCATTGCCCGGTGTGTGGATATCAAACGCAGCGTTGTGGAAGCGGATCAGTTCGATACCGGCGAGCGCATGCTCCTGAATTTCGGGCACACACTTGCTCACACCATTGAGCAGTATTACCACTATGAGCGGGAAAGCCATGGTGAGGCTGTTGGGATCGGGATGTATCAGATCACCAAAATTGCCGAAGAAAAAGGGCTGACTGCTCCGGGGTGCGCCGAAAAGATCAAAAAAACCCTGGAAATCTATGGGCTTCCCTCCTCCTGCGGTCTTCCCATGTCCTCCCTGAAAGATGCCATCACTCTGGACAAGAAAAACCTGAACGGTCATCTCAATGTGGTACTGCTGAAAGACATCGGAGACAGCTATGTATATCCGACAGATGCGGATTTCTTCCCTGAATGTGTGTGTTGAAAACCGGATTTTCCAGGGGACTCCCCCTGAAAATCCGGTTTTATTTCTCCTGCATCCCCCGGTACACCTTCTCTGCTGTCATGGGCAGTTCTCTTATGATCGCTCCCACTGCGTTCTGGATGGCGTTTGATATCGCCGGGGACGGAGTGTTGATGACGATCTCCCCAATGGATTTCGCGCCGAAAGGTCCTGTGGGCTCATAGCTGCTCTCAAATTCCACCCGGATATTCCCCACGTCAAGACGGCTGGGTATCTTATACTGCATAAAGGAATTGCTGTAATTCTTTCCTTTCGCATTGTATACTACATCCTCGTAAAGCGCCATGCCGATCCCCTGGGCGATCCCTCCCTCGGTCTGGATGCGGGCGAGATTCGGATTCACCACCGTACCGCAGTCCACGACCGCGGCGTAGTCTATCAGCTCTATCACTCCTGTTTCCCTGTCAATCTCCACCTCTGCGATACCCGCCATAAACGGCGGCGGTGAAGTCGGAGAAGAAAAAGCCTCATTCGCGGAGAGAGGCGCATTACTGCTGCACATCACACGGTTACCGATCTCTTGTCTGGAAATAGATTCCCCTGTGATCAGATTTGTCACTTTCTGTCCGTCAAACTCTACGTCATCCAGAGAGCACCCCAGATACTCTGCGCCCCGCTCACAGATCTTTGCGCGGAGAGTCTCGCAGGTCTTTACGACAGCCATCCCGGTCACATAGGTCGTACTGGACGCATAAGATCCGCAGTCATAAGGAGATGTGTCCGTGTCCACACAGGACACAATGATATCCTCCAGTTCACATTCCAGGCACTCCGCGGCCATCTGGGAGAGGATCGTGTCGCATCCGGTTCCCATATCCGTGGCGCCGATCATCAGACTGTAAAAACCGTCATCATTTACTTTGATGGCAACAGAGCCGGTATCTACTCCGGAGATACCAGAGCCCTGCATCGCCATGGCGACTCCCACGCCGCGTACCTTGCCGTTCCCCATGTCCCGGCGCGGATATTTCTCGTCCCAGCCGATCATCTCTTTCGCCCGCTTCAGGCAGCGGTCCAGAGCACAGCTCTTGGCTGTCTCCCCATAATATGCGGGCATGACCTGGCCTTCCCGGACCATATTTTTCTCACGCAGCACAGCGGGATCCATCCCCAGAACCTGGGCAAGTTCATTTACCGCTGATTCCAGGGCGAAGATTCCCTGGGTCGCGCCGTAACCCCGGTATGCCCCGGCAGACATGACATTTGTATATACCACGTCATAAGTGAAGCGGAACGCCTCCGCTTTTCCATAAAGAGGGATGGATTTATGCCCGGAAAGCCCTACGGTTGTAGGACCATGTTCTCCAAACGCGCCTGTATTTGAAAGCGTATAAAGGTCAATTCCCCTGATGTTGCCTTCATTGTCAGCTCCCAGGCGGACATGCATCTCCATCTCGTGGCGGGGAGAGGACGCGGTCAGGGATTCTTCCCTTGTGTAAATGATCTTTGCCGGTTTTCCTGTCTTCCATGTGACGATCGCCGGATAGACCTCTGACACGGACGTCTGCTTCGCGCCGAAGCCGCCTCCGATCCTCGGCTTTACCACCCGGACTTTATGCTTTGGGATGTCCAGCGCGTTTGCGAGGATACGGCGGACATGGAAGGGTACCTGGGTAGAAGACACGACGTTCAGCCTGCCGTAAGTATCCAGATATGTGTAAGTGCGGAATGTCTCCATCATGGCCTGCTGGTTCGCCTTCGTGTGATAGACACGGTCCACCACATAGTCGCAGGCCGCCAGCACTTCCTCGATATTCCCGCTCTCGCTCACGCCATGGGCGCACAGGTTGCGCTTGTTGTCCGCACCTACCGGGCAGAGGCTTTTCCAATTTTCTTCAGGATGGACGAGGATGGGGTTGTCCTTTGCCGTGTGGAAATCAAGGACCGGCTCCAGCACCTCATATCTGACCTTGATCAGCTTCACAGCCTTTTTCACTGCTTCTTCCGACGTGCCCGCCACGATCGCCGCCGCGTCCCCCACAAAACGGACTCTCTGATCCAGGATCAGCCGGTCATAAGGGCTGGGCTCGGGGTAGGTCTGTCCTGCCATTGTGAACCGCTTGTCCGGACAGTCCTTATAGGTAAGAATACACTCGATACCAGGAACCGCTTCCGCCCTTGTGGTGTTGATATCCTTGATCAGCGCGTGGGCGTGAGGGCTTCTCAGCACTTTCACGATCAGGCAGTCTGAAGGGGCAAGGTCATTTGTATAGACCGCTTTTCCTGTCACAAGGGCAGGAGCATCTACCTTGGATACCGGATGATTGACAACCCGGAGTTTTCCGGGATCCTTTACAGATCCGGCTTCTTTTTGATCCTTTTTCTCAGTCAGGGCCGCTTCCATCATGCCGTTGCCTCCCCTCTCCTCTGATCCGTCTTTTGATCCGCCTTTGCCCGCATATATTTCTGTATGGCGCGGAGCTGGCCCATGTACCCGGTACAGCGGCAAAGATTCCCCGCCAGATATTCCCTGATCTCATCAATGTCCGGATCCTCCAGTTCCCGGAACATGGCAAGTACATTCATGATAAAGCCGGGAGAACAGAATCCGCACTGCTCTGCCCCTTCGCCTGCAAGAAAGGCTCCGAACTCCGCCGCCTCTCTCTCAACACCTTCCAGCGTTGTCACCTCATGGCCGGCGATGGATGCCGCAAGCACGGAGCAGGACAGGCGGGATCTGCCGTCGATCCATACTGTACAAAGCCCGCAATTGGTCGTCTCACAGCCGCACTTCACACTCTTGCATCCGAGACCGCGCAGTACGTCCAACAGGACCGTGTCCGCTGCGACCTCAGCCGCCACCTGTTTCTGATTTAAAACAAACTGTATCTCCATCTACTTTCCCTCCGCCAGGATCGAACTCATCTCGCGGCGGATCAGGACCTCTGCCAGATGCCGCCTGTACTCTGCGCTTCCTCTCATATTCGTCCCATATGTGAATTCTGACGCCGCCTGCCGGGCATATTCCGCGATCATTTCCTCACGAGCGTCTTTTGGGATTTCCCACTGCTTTTCCAGGAGAGCCGCCTTCATCGGCCTTGCTCCCACAGAGAAATACCAGGTCTCCCTGCCGTGGACCATACCGGTGACAACAGAACAGGCGATCACCGGAAAATCTGTCTTCGTCTGCCGGATGGACTCATAACGGAATTTTCGCTTGCTCTTTCTGACAATGACAGAGAGCAGGATGTCCTTGTCCGGCTTTCTGTTCACGAACTCAGACAACCGGATCGTCCCTCCGTCATACAGCTCTACAAATGTATCTAACGCGAGAAACGCGGTCAGGACGTCGGAAAAGCCAAACCTTCCATAAATGCTCCCGCCCACTGTCGCCTGATTCCTGAACTGGACTCCTACGATATGCCGGATCGACTCCGCGATCCCATCGCCGTACATCTCCCTGAGGGCTCCACACTCCTCGATCTGGCGCAGGGTACACATGGCGCCGATCCTGATCACATTATCGGATTCCTCGATCTGGTCCAGCCCCAGATCCGACAGATCGATCACTGTCTTGACTCTCGCGTTTCCAAGGCGCATCCACATCATACCGCCCATAACACGGCTGCTGCGCGCCTGATTCAGCTCATACGCCTCCTCCAGCGTCTTTGCTTTCACATAATTACTGATCGTAAGCACAATGGCTCTCCTTTCTCAATTCTGCCGGCTGTTTCCTCCCTGACAGATCCATGCGATGATAAACAGATATTACAAGATTTTACTCTTTTTAAAC
>DWYM01000081.1 GCA_019118665.1 Candidatus Mediterraneibacter intestinipullorum | reverse complement strand
ACTTTGCTTCGCAAAGTCGTGTGCCAAATGGGGGCGTTGCCCCCTTTGGAAACCCCCCACAAGAAAAGGCGGTACGCTACCCCTCTACGGGGCGCATACCGCCTTTTCTTGTTATCCAGCCCTCCGGCTGTATCGGTTGAGCAAAAGTCAGCGTGGGAATGGTGTGGTATCTTTATCTAAGTGAATCCCCGGTCTCCCACTTTGACACCGCCTTATTCGTCACGCCCAGCCGGTCTGCCAGCTCCTTCTGCGTCAGTCCGATGGCTTTTCGCCTCCTGGCTATAAACTGCCCTGTCCTGTTCTCCACATTGCTGCCTCCTTTTCTGCTGATTTGTTCTATTTTGTCTGAATCAATCTTAACAAAATCCATGGATTTTGCAATACACGGATAGATGAATCCCTGTCAACTCAGGGTAGAACCGGCAAAAATCAAGGGATGAAGCCTGAATCCAGCCTCATCCCACTATATTTTTTGCGCCAAATAAACTTATATATTTCTTTATAATTATTTTGTTTTTTTATATATGTTTATTATTTCTTTTAAATTTTACCGTTTCTTTCCATAAGACACAAGACCTACCACTCCCGGACCTGCATGTGTTCCGATACTGGGGCTTACATCATTGATGAGCACATTCGTAAATCCAAGCTCCTTTACCATAGCTGCCACGCTTTTGGCTTCCTCGATGCAGTCGCCGTGGAGCACACAAACCATCCGGTCCTTGCCGTAATGTTCCAGGTCAAGAGCTGCCTCCATTCGGCTCACCAGGGTCTTGAGGGACTTTTTGCGCCCGCGCACTGTACCGTCTGACTTCAGCTCTCCTGTGGATGTCACTGTCAGTATCGGCTTGATGTTTACAAGACTTCCCACCACGGCCGTAGTCTTGGATACCCTTCCGCCTCTCCGAAGGTGATTCAGGTCATTCACCGTGAATGACACATTCACATGCTCTCTTTCCTCCATGATCACATCATAGACCTCATCCATGGTCTTTCCTTTTTTCCAGAGCTCCACCGCGCGGTAAACAGACACGCCTTCGCCGAGGGACGCGTTCAGCGAGTCGAAAACAACGATCCTGCGCTCCGGGTATTCCTCCATGAGCTCATTTGCCGTCATCACAACGTTATTGCAGCTTCCGCTCAATGCGCTGGAAAACGCAATATGCAGGATGTTTTTCCCTTCTTTTAGGAGCTTCTCAAATCTCTCCCGGATCACCGCCGGGTTGTTTGCCATAGATTTGGGCAGTTCACCATTCCTCATGGTCTCATAAAATTCATGAGGTTCCATGTTCAGCTCGTCCCCATAAACTGTATCGCCAAATGCATAATACTGGGGGATGATCGTAAGGTAATTTTCTTTGATAAATTCGGGACACACATCTGAATTCGAATCTGTGGTTATCACATAATCTGACATAATTTCCCTCCTTTGATATCGCTCATTTTTGATCGGACTGCGTTCTATCATACCGAGTATCATTATATCAGGACAGCATAAAAGTGGCAAGAACAGAAGCTCAAATTGCCGGTCCTCTGTTCCTGCCCATGCGGCGCAGCATATTCAGTCAAGATCGATCAATGACGTCCTCATTCAATACTTTTAATAACTTTTGCCGGAACGCCCCCGACAACCACTCCCGCCGGAACATCCTTGTTCACTACAGCTCCTGCGGCTATGATCGCATTATCCCCCACTGTCACGCCGGGTAATATCGTGGCGTGGGAACCGACCCAGACTTTATTGCCGATATGGATCGGAGCCGGGAAATTCCCGCTGCGCTCCTCAGGGAGCTGACCGTGATTGATGGTCGCAAATACTACATAGGATCCTATGAGCACATCATTTCCGATATAGATGCCTCCATGATCCTGGAAATGGCATCCGCAGTTGATAAAAACATTTTTCCCTATATAAATATTTTTTCCGCACTCCGTATAAAAAGGCGGAAACATCGAAAAGGAGCTGTCCACCGGTTTTCCGATGATCCGGGAAAACAGTTTCCGCATCTCCTCCGGTCCGTGATACGATCCATTCAGCTCTGCGGTCTCCTTCAGGGCTTCTTCTGCCAGTTCATGCATCAACAGGTGCATATCCGATCCTCCGGTGACAGGATTCCCCTGTCGCAGATATTTTAAAAATTCTTCTCTCTCCATGACTTAAGACCTCCTCTGAGAAGTATAAGCCGCCAGAAGGAGAAAAGCTAATATTTATTTTCTATACGACATTATTACTAAAAAGTATAAAAGTCATATAATCAGTATCCGTGTTCTTTTGCAATTCTTGTTGCCTGTAGTAACGATAACCTATTACAGAAATCAGCAGCGCCGCGGTCACCATCAAAATCATAATGATCGGAACAATGACTTTCTTATATTTGAAATTGGATTTTTTCATATGTTACCCTTTCCTGTTCTTGTTTTTTTATTCTAGCATATATAATGGTCGGAAACAATATTTGCATTGCAATTTGAAGTGCATATTTTTTTGCTTATTTGCAATACCATATTTATAATAAGGAGGTATGCAAATGGCTTTCCAACTCAAACTCAATAAAAAGCAGACGGAAAATAAAACAATCCGGTTTCCTGTACCACTGATCGAAGAAATTGAAAACGTAATAAAAAATCAAAATGTAACAGTTTCCCGCTTTGTGATACAGGCGTGTGAATTTGCACTTGAAAATATGGAAGATAAAAAAGAAGATACAGAAGGAAATGCGGAATAATGTTCAAGAAAGAGCTAATGAGGTGATCAGCTGTTTCCAGCGGTTAATCGTAGAGGACACCTTCAAGGGTGTCCTCTACGTTATTTTCCAATAAAACTTTACGCCAGCGGCTCAAATTACCGGTTCTCTGCTCCTGCCCTTAAAAACTATAACTGCAGCTGCACAGAACATTATCATTACAACAGGTACTGCCGGGAAAGTATCACCGGTCTTGGGAGCTGATGAGACGTCCCCTTTCCCAGATCCGCTGTTCTGCTGGCTATCTCCTGTCAAGCCGCCCTCTCCCTTGGAATTATCTGTTTGTTGTTCCGGCACTGGATCACTACTTCCGTCTGATAAGAAAGTAAGAGCTGCCTGTACACGAAACGCATCTACCGTGATGCCAAATCCGGAATAATTGTCAATATAGATTTCCTGCTGTGTATCTGCCAGCCTGACGCCATGTGCGCCGTCCGAAAGCGTGATCTGCAGCATTCCGTTTTCATCGGTCGTCCCATTCTGACGGACTCCGCCGACCACACGATAGGACAGAGCCTGACCTGCAAGCGCCTGACCGGATTCATCTGTGATCAGGATCGAAGCCGTATAATCCTTCGGCTCATATCCCTCGCTGCTCATCAGGATCCGATTCTTGGTTCCTGCATATTCTTGCAGTGTTCCATTCTCCAGGCAGCTCTCCAGATAAGCCTGGACGGTTTCCAGCTCCCCGCCCGCTTCGCCGTACTTCGGCAGATCTGCCAGCATTGTGTAGCCGCTGCCTCCACTCATGATATAATTATTGCTCACCATCATGATTTCGGTTGTGCTGTCATTACGGTCCAGCGGCGTTGTCTGCCCATCCAGCGTGATCGAAGTCACCTTCTGTCCCTCTCCTCCATCAGGATTATATACAACTGTGAACCCGGATATCTGCAGGAACCCTCCGGAATTATTCTGCTGAAGCAGCGTACCGGTCTCCTTGTCCTGTCCGTCAAGCTCTATTCCGGATAACTCCATCACTTCATAGAGAATCTTCGGTGTTACTTTCTTCATATACAAAGTATTTGAAAATGGGAAAGCACTGATCAGATCTCCAACTGTAATATCCCCATTTGTAACTCCCGCACGGATCCCCCCGCCGTTTTCTACTGCAATGACCGGAAGATCCGCATCCCCTCCGCCGGCTGCCTCCATAAAAGTCTCGGCAGCGTCACGGAATGCATCTGCAGTAAAGTCTCCATAGTTCGTCTCAACCAGCCGACTGATGGCAACAATGGGACCGACCACGCCGCCCCACAGCGTGGTCTCAGCAGTGCCTATCTTTGTATTCAGCAGCCCTGCCTGAGAATCCTGGACCTGAGCGAGCTTATCCGACACTTCGGAATCCGGGACAACATCAGACAGATCGGCCGGTTTTAACAATTCCTCCTCAGCGGTTACGTCCTCACCATTGAGCTTCAGGGTCAGTTTCCCTATACCTGCCATTCCGGACCCGGTCTGAACAATCAGGATTCCATTTGTCTCTTTGTTCTCCTCCGTATGGCTGTGGGCGTCAATGATCACATCGATCTTACCCTGATACGCGTCTGTCATAGCATTCGCCAGATCCTCGCTCGTACACGGAGCATCTGTATTTCCCATATGGCACACAGCTATGATCGCGTCCACGCCTTCTGATTCCAGTTCATCAATCTCTTTTTTGCCGTCTCTACTTCATCTGCAAATTGCAGGTCCCTGATACCTGCCGGATTTGTAGATGTTGCCGTTTCCACTGTGGTCAGCCCGAAAAAACCGATCCTTACTCCGTCGCGTTCAATGCTTGTATGACAGCCGTTATTCCCCTCCTGCACTCCCGCAAGAAGCGGCTGCCCATTCCGATAGACGTTGGCTGCAAGGATGGGAAATTGTGCCAGAGCCGCATTGGAAAGGAACTGTTCTGTCCCAAAATCAAACTCATGATTTCCGGCTGCCATCAGATCATATCCTGCAAGATTCATCAGCTCGATCACGCCTGCTCCTTTTGTCAGAGAAGCCAGAGGAAGCCCCTAGGTTGCATCGCCTGCATCTACCAGGATGGATCCGGGCGTGCTCGCCTTCAGCCCGGCAACCGTATCAATCCCAATAATCTTTTCTCCGTCTCCGCTGAGATACCCATGGGTATCATTGGTATGGTAGATCACTACCTCATTTGTCGTTGCTTCCGTCCCTTCGCCTTCCGGCTGGGCAAAAACAGCAGTCGGAAACATCAGGCACAGCGCCATCCCAATGACCAGCAGTCTCTTTTTCATTTTATACCACCTTTCTTTACTATTCATTTTTCAAAAAATAAAAAACGCCTCAAACCCAGTAAAATCAAGGTTTTCCAGCGTTTTAAAAAACAGGGGATGAGAGAATCGAACTCCCACCAAAGGTTTTGGAGACCCCTATCATACCATTTGACCAATCCCCTGTATCCCGGTCTGCTCCTGCAAACCGCTTATTCAGTATACTTTGAGGCGCAGAATTTGTCAAGTATTTTCTTCTGCACTTTCCTGATTCTTTCGGATTTTCCGCAAACTTCAATCTATGGTCTGCATTTTCCGCATGGATCATATCCTTGTTCCATTAATTCCTCTCTTGTCCCGGTGAATTCGCTTTTATTCTTTGCTTTGATATCATCCAAACTGGAACATTCAGGATCATGAAACTTCTTCGTATTATGATTCAATATATATGTCTGCTCCACAGAAGCCGCGTTATCCGATACCATGCTGTCTGATGACGCTGCGGTGCCGATGGCCTTTTCCGCTTCTGTGCTTACCCAGCTTGCTCCTGTGGCATAATCGATCGTGATCTCCGGCTGCACGTTATATATATAGATGTTAAAGCAGATGCCCTCTCCATTATCCTCCACGGACTCTGCTTCCATCTGAACGCCGGACGCAACAAGGTTCTCTCCCTCAAACACCGGCGTCACACGATACATCACATGGTTATCTGTCTCCTGTATATAGTCAGCCACCATATTTTCAAAAGGCAGCATTCCCTCGGTGTTCATGTACCTTGTGCCGGTGATCAGATTCTCTTCATTGGCATTTTCGCCTGTGAGCTGAAATCCGATCAGATGGCAGCGGTTATATATGTATCCGCCGTCCACAATCTCATATTCTTTATTCTCCCATCCGGTAGGTCTTACCTCGCTGATGTCCCCGCGCTCTCCATCCGGCATCAGATCCTGGCCGATGCATGCCTCTGCCCTCCCACATCTTCCAAGGACATCCAAGTCGCTATACACTTCATAGGACTCTGTACTCAGTTCTTCCTCCGCAAATTCCGGCTGATTATCGTTGATCTCCACATAGGGCGCTCCGTCATATTCCGGCACCTCGGTGACTGCATCAACCGATACCGCCTGAATGGAAGGATACGCAGCATCCGCTTCGCTGCCCGCCTGTGCTCCGTCATAAGCTCCGCACGCAGTCAGCGCCAGCGAGAGATACAATACTGCGGCTGCGATACGGACTCCGCGCATTTTCTTAAATATCATATTCCCCTCTGCTCGTTATATAATGCTTTCTGCCTTTTCCTCGTTTATACTCCCGCCAGCAGTATTCTTTCATATCCCTACCGGCGCTTCCCTGTCTGCTCCGGTCGTCTTACAGGTACTCTTACCGGAGCCGGTTCCGGGATCAATCCCGGGATCAGACCGTTTAAGATCTCCTTTAATTTTTTTCCTGCTCCACTGTTGATTATTCTATAATAAATTTCCAATGTCATACTGATTTCCTCCTGATAAATCCAATACCGTTTTCCAGGTTACAGTGTGGATTTTACCAGAAGATTTCAGACTTGTCAGTGATTTTATCACTTTTTTTAGAATTGTTTATGTTTCATTCACAAAAGTGAAAATTCTGTGTCCGCACTCTAGGACTCATTAGATTATCAAAAGATACCGCACCCCTCATTCAGACACTTGTTCAGCCTGATCACAGAATCCTTTTTCTTGGTGGGCTGTGGGAGCACCTCAAGAATGAAGCCTGGAGGTTCCAAAATGCTTCTTCGCCCTCCCATACCGCCTGCCTCATGCTATAATACTATGTCCCATACAGATCAAGACTTTTTCGCAGCTTCTTCAAATAAGTATTTCTCATAATATATCGATTGTTTAAAAATGCTCTTGTAAGTGTCTTCATCCCATGTGCAGCCTTTGCCTATCCAATACGTTGTGATGAGAGAATCTACCGCTGCTGCAGAGCTTCCGCTGCTTTGATTTCCGGTTATCCACTCATAATAAAGGTTATCTTTACTTACTGTTCCAAACTTCCAGAACAAAAATGGCCAAAGACGGAAACATGGAAAAAGAGCAACCAGACCATAAATAGGTTCTTCGTTCTCCGCAACAGTTCTTTCATGCTGCGCATAAGCCCGCATAGTCGGTGTCGAGACAATCTCAACTGGAATCGGAGAACTTTCCATATTTTGTGAAACAGATGGCAGCAAGTGCCAATCCTCCAAAAATGTATTGCAGTATTTCTGATATTTGGTAAGTAATTCGGATACAGCATTTATTATTTCAGAAGGATATTTTTTTCTTTCATTCTTGAATATAAGATTTTCATCGTTTCTACTTCATTGTAGCAATAGTAGGCATCTAACACCAATAAAGCGCCATAGTTGGCAGGGTTAAGGTTTCCGCACCCCAGGTAATTAAAATAAGGAGCGGAAAACAGGACATCACAAAATTTTCCGGAATACTCATCTATAAAATGATTTTCCAGAATACCGCCATCCTTCGGCAATGGACTCAGAATCAAACTTTTTAATTCTTCCAGAGTGATTTGAAAAGATCTGCTAAAAACCATAAGTAACTCCTTTCCTGACACAATGTGTCATATACTGATAAATATGCTACACATTGAGAAACCTGTCCCTTTATATAAACCTCTTAAAAAAGAAGAATATATCAAGAATTTTACTGTTTTTCTCGTTTCCCATAAACAGCAAGTCCAAGAGCACCTGCTGATGCAAGCAATATAACAATCCACAGCGCGATATTGTTGTTGTCGCCCGTCTGCGGAGGCTGTGTCTCACCGCCGGTGGCGGGAGCCGCCTGGATCGTAAAATCCGTTGTGGCTGTACCTGTATCGGAAACAATGGCAAGCGTGTGCTTTCCGACCGAGAGCGTCTCCAGATAGGAAGTCTTTAAAGTAACAACTGTACTGCTTTCTTTGACCTCATAATCAGAAACGGCAAGATCTCGGCCGTCCACCTGTACCTTTACAAAGTCAGCAAAGGCCGCATTGGACGTAAAGGAAAGCCCATCTTTTGCGCCTTTCTGCCATGTGCCGCCGGCACCGGCTGTAATGACCGGATCAAAGCCGTTGTCAATCGCGCCGCAGACAGAGCATCTGCCATTCTCATAGTGGTGATCGGTGACCGGGATGTCAGCTACATCTTTCGTATCCGTATATGTTGTACCGTCAAATTCTGCCGCTGCCGTATATTCTGTAACTCCTTTCCCTGTACAGGAGGCTGCCGTCTTTACCTCAGAAGTTATCGTTACTTGCGGAGTTGCATTGTGCGTCTCGTCATTCGCGCAGATAAAAGTTACGGTACAACTCTTTCCATCTTCTGACCAGTTCAATACCGGTTCTCCATAAGAATGTCCCAATTTAGAAATTACTGTATCCGCAAGATCAATTTCTGTGTTACCTTCAGCATCAATGAAATGCTTTCCACAGGTTCCACACGTCCAGTATTCCTCGTTTCCGTCCGCCATGCAGGCAGCGTCTTTCTTTGGAGTATGTGTCAGACTGCCATGCTTCACTGTCACAGAACAGGTATCCGTAAAGCTGCCGTCCACTGTTTTAACCGTAATTGTGGCAGTGCCTGCGCTCACGGCAGTCACTTTGCCACTTGTATCCACCGTGGCAATATCGCTGTTACTGCTTTCCCATGTTACGGCTCGATTGTCAGCATTGGCAGGCTCCACCGTGGCGGTGAGAGTGTCGGTGCTGCCCTCAGTCAGGTTCAACGTGCTTGTGTTCAGCGACACGCCTGTAACAGAGACAGTGGCCGCCGGGCTGATGGTAATGCTCAACTGCTCGCTGTCAGAGCCGCCGCTGTTCGTGGCCTTCACCGTAAAGTTGTATGTACCCGCTGTGGTGGGATTGCCGGAGATGGTGCCGGTGCTTTCATTCAAGGTCAGGCCATTCGGCAAGGTTCTGCCTGTGGAGGCGCTCCATGTCCATAAGGTGGGGTTGCCCATAGCCGCAAGTGTCGCGCTGTACGCTGTGCCAACAGTCCCATCTGTAAGGGGAGAAGTCGTGGTAATGCTCGGCGGCGCAGTACCGTCGATGTTGCCAGGCAAGGTGCCGGAGTTTTCAATCTTGCCGTTGTTGGTCAGTGTGCCGCTGTTGGTCACGGTACCCTCATTGGTCAGTGTTATGTTATTGGGAATCGTCAGGCTCGCTGCATTGGGTATATCCAGACTCTCGCCCTCGCCAATCTCAAGGTTGTCCTGCAAGGTCACATTGCCGTACACGGTACCTGTGCCGCTATCAAAGACGATACCTGTGCCGGAAGGAGTCACAGAACCAGAATTCGAGGTGGTGATTCCGCCGCTGCCGCCGCTGGCTTTCACAATAGCGTTGTCGCTGACGGTCACTGTGGGCTTTCCGGAGCTGGTATCGCTTCCGAACTGAAAGTAAATGCCCGATCCAGTGCTGCCGTTGCCAGTCGCAGTCAGGCTGCCGCCATCCACAGTCAGAGAGGCATTCGAACTTCCGCCAGCTTGTACTAAGACGCCATAGCCGACAACACTGGTCACCGTTGCTTCAACCTTGGCATTCTGGATGGTCAGAGCGGCATCACTGTTGTTGCTCTGAACGGAGATTCCCTTCCAAATGCTGCGGGCATCCAGACTGCCGTCGCCCATAATGGTCAGGCTTGCCGTGCCACTAGAAGGTGAATACACACGAATCCCAAGCGTGACATCTTCTATTGTATTGTCGCCTTCCAGCTTGACGGTCAACGCCGCATTCCCGCTCTCAGTGGCCACTCCAATGGCTGCGCCCTCGACAGGGCTACTATAGTTGGGAGTGGATACCGCTTGGGTAATGTAGGCTTCTTTCAGTGTCAGAGTGCTGCCGTCCCACTTGATGTTGTAGTCGCTTTCACTTGCACTCCCTGTTATGACGGCTCCGCTATCATCCGTCGTGGCGTAGGCGGGGCTGCCTGTACTGCCTATGAGCGCCACGCCGCCCACATAAACAGTATCCCCATCCGCCGCCAGCACCGTAGCAGGCAGCAGACTCAGGCACAGGACCAAAACCATGCACAGGCTTAAAATTCGTTTTTTCATCTTGTTTCCTCCTCGTGTGCTCCGGGGTCTGCCGGATTTCCCATGCCGGAGCGCATTTTCCCATTGTGGCACACGCCCAGCGGATACCCCCTCGTGCAAGCACGGCGGCCGCTCTCCGGGCATATCGCGCAAAAAGGACAGATTTATTTTCTCCCAGCATTCTGCGGTATACTTCGCCCCCTGTCCGGGAGGCGGTTCTATGATCACGTCTTTATTATACAGGAAAAAAAGAGGGAATACCATCACCCCTTTTGACCCCCAAAATGGGTGACCCCTGAAGAGATTTCCGGAGACCTTTCCACCTACAAAAGCATATATTGTTTCAGGTCTTTTCGGTTCTTCACGTTCAGTTTCCGCATGGCCTCGGAGATGAGGGTTTTCACCGTATTTGCTGATATTTTCAGGTGTTCCGCGATCTCCTGAGTCGTCCAGTCTCGGGCTGCGAGCATGGCGATAGCAAATTCTGTAGTGGTCAGATCATCGGCTACATCATGGCCTGTCATGGGGTTATGAACTCTACGCCAACCGGAAGAGAAACGATAGGTGATGTCGATGATCCTTTTGAACTCTTCCGGCCATTTGGGTTTGATGACCGCTTCCAGCATAGCTCCCAAAAGACCGTGGTGTTCACCAAAGCCTTCTAACAGATCGTCAGGCCGCGCAACCTCCCACGCCGTCAGAAGATGAGACCTGGCCCGGTCCTGCTGTTTCATGCTCATGTAGTCCATCACTGCCATCAGGTGTAAGTAGATAGCGGGGATGGGATAGGACGATGCTCCCATGGAAAGGGCGGCCTCCACAATTCCGGCGCTGTGAGCATATTCCTGTTTCAGATAGAGATAGTGCGCCTGCACATACAGGGCAAAGGCGCGCAGTCCCGGTGGTAACAGGGGCAGGAAGCTCTCAGCCTCCGGCATTTCTTCCTGCAGAGGCAGGTGGAGAAGCACCGACCCCGCA
The DNA here is from genome assembly GCA_019118665.1 of Candidatus Mediterraneibacter intestinipullorum. Lineage (GTDB taxonomy): Bacteria > Bacillota > Clostridia > Lachnospirales > Lachnospiraceae > Mediterraneibacter > Mediterraneibacter intestinipullorum. The sequence continues at coordinate 2,118 of DWYM01000081.1, read as the reverse complement.
AACGCCACAAAAGCCGCGGCCGCCCGGAAATGAGGAACTTGCTTCCCGGCTGCCACAAGGGAAGCATTCAATTCCCTCAGCGCGAACCGGGCCCGCGAAATCTCAGCGAGGGAAAGGTTCGCATAGGCATAGCTCAGGCAGGCGGAGAGCCGCGCTCCCATATCGGGGCTGGTGAGGTAAGGCTCCGCTGCCTTTGCCGCTTCCTCCGGTCGGCCGCTGAAATAGTAGTATTCCGCCAGGGCTATGTCCCGCTGGGGACCTGGAACCATGGCCTCCACTGCTTCCCGACAATAGCCCGGTGTAAAGGCCGTATTCATCAGAGGCATAAGGTTTGTGTGATCGATCAGTCCTTCAGGAGTGGTTTGTACCGGGACATTTTTCCCTTCCTGCCGCGTCCGGCGCGGATCGCCGGGCTTCTCGGCATCGGCGGGTATGGCCCAGGCTTTCCCTATCCTCTGCGCGCCGGGTATACGCCCTTCCGCGCAGTACTGATTGATCCTTCTTTCAGACACGCCCCACTTTTCCGCCGCCTCCCGGATGGATAGATAATTCTTCACTCTCACACCTCCTTATCTTCTTTTTACTTATTGGTGATTTTGCATATTTTATTATATACGAATAACCGTAGTGTTTCAATGAAGTTTGCAGGTGAAACTTGTCAATGGGATGATACTTGTCCATGTACATTTCCCATAATATCTGCTATAATATCATGGCCGGCATACGCAGACCGGCCCTACATTTTGTTGACAGAAACAGGAGCTTTCACATGGTTCGCAGAAGAAGAAACCGTTACAGAAGAAATAGAAATAGAAGAAACCCCTGGGATTCTGAGTTGATCCAGTGGTCAATCGTCATTATCAGCGCGGTCGTGCTTGCCGTGCTGATCAATTCATTTGTTATCGTAAATGCCCAGATCCCATCCGGTTCTATGGAAAACACGATCATGACAGGCGACCGGGTATTCGGCAACCGCCTGGCCTATGCTTTCAGCGACCCGGATCGCTTCGATATCATCATCTTCAGATATCCGGATGATGAGAGCCAGCTCTTTATCAAACGGATCATCGGGCTTCCCGGAGAGACTGTGGAAATCCGCGATGGAAACATTTATCTCAATGGGTCGGATGAGCCTCTGGAGGACGTCGCTATCAAGGACCCCATGGAGGGCAGCTTCGGGCCGTACACCGTGCCCAAAGGCTGCTATTTCGTCATGGGCGACAACCGGAACAATTCCAGGGATTCCCGGTACTGGGAGCACACGTTTGTCTCAATGGATGAAATCCTGGGGAAGGCGGTGTTCCGGTATTGGCCTCTGAATCAAATGAAATTTTTATAAACTCAGGGGCAAAAAAGGCATCTCCACGGATCCTCTTCCATGACGATGCCTTTTCTATATCACTTTATTAAAAGCTTCCTTTTGATACCTTTGTCCGCCGCAAGCTTCCGTCATCATCAATCTTGCGATAAAAGTAATGATCCGTATTCTTGTACAATTCCCATCCGTCTCTTTCACAAAACCTCTTCAGTTCTTTCCATCTTGGCATACAATGCCCTCCCCGGTCTTTTTGGGATCATCAGACAGCAATGCCTTAAACACATAGGGAATATGCCCTTTTCGGTTTGGCGCCTTACTGTAAATCTGATATTCATCATAATATTCCATGGCATATTCCATAATAGACCTGCCCATACAGAGTCTGGCTTCTGCCTCGGTCGGACCGTTTTCCACCAGGTCGATCTCATTTAAAGCCAGCGTCACTGAACCATCCGGTTCCGTATACTTTTCTGCTGTAAAAGTATAAATATCGAGGATTTCCTTCATTGTTTCCAGGTTGGACAGCCACAGCCTGTCTCTTGTACGTTTGATCAGTTTTGGCTTATCATGCACAACAGAATCTACCACTGAGCTCCATTCTTTTCTTACATCTGTAGCATTTTCCATCAACATTTCTACCATCTCCTTTGTACCTCTTATTATATCAAAGGGGTTGTCGGTTAATACCGATTTTCACCCCTTGATATGAGTGGAAGAGGCAATCCCAGGGAATTCGTGCTTTTTCAAAGTCTGAATTCTCTATAGGATTGCCTCTTCTTTCTGATAACGCTTATTTCAGG
>DWYM01000080.1 GCA_019118665.1 Candidatus Mediterraneibacter intestinipullorum | reverse complement strand
CTCTCCGGCGGAGAGTCATTTATGGCGGCGCTGTGCCTGGCGCTTGGCATGGCGGACCAGATACAGGAGAGCGCGGCGTCTGTCAACCTGGACATGATGTTCATAGACGAAGGCTTCGGCTCGCTGGATGAGCACTCCCGGGATAAGGCGGTCCGGGTGCTCCAGGATATGGCAGGGGGCTCCAGACTGATCGGCATCATCTCTCATGTGACGGAGCTGAAACAGGAGATCGAGGATCAGCTCATCGTGAGAAAGGATGAAGAGGGAAGTCATGTCAGGTGGCAGATCAGTTAAACAACCGGAGTATAGGAGAAAAATGGGAGAAGGGAAGGCAGTCAGGTCATCCTTTCTCCCATTTTTGTGTGGAAGAAGCGAAAGCTTTTTTATAAAAAATCTCTTGCTTTTCGGAGGCGGCAGGGATAAATCTCAGCCGCTTTTCTGTTGGAGAACGGCTTCTTAGTTATGGAAAATGTACGTCTTAATGCAGAACGATTGAGAAAGTGCTTTAAATGCGTATAATTGTAATCGGAGGTGTCAGATGGATATTAAGATTGTGGAAGATATAAAAAGCACTTTGCAGATAGTCATAAAGTGCAAAAAAATTGATGATGAGATTAAGCGATTAAAAAATCATATTGAACTGTTTGATAAAAAACTATATGCAAAAAAAGATAACAAGATGTTCTTTGTCAATTCATCGGACATTCTGTATTTTGATTCAGTGGACAATCGTACTTTTTTATACACCGAAGATGATGTGATGGAAATAAAACAGAGGCTGTATGAATTGGAAGTTTCTCTTTCGGATAAAGACTTTGTAAGGATTTCAAAATCTCAGATCGTAAACATAAATAAGATCAGATCATTAAAACCCGAGTTAAACCGCACGATTTTAGCAACGATGTCTAACGGAGAACAACTATACATATCCAGAAAGTATGTAAAAGTGATCCGTGATATGTTGTCAACATAGGAGGTGCTTATGAGAGAGCGTAAAGGAGATATTATCCGGTTTTTTGTATGGATGAGAAATGGAGTGGCTTTTTGTACTACATGGTTTCTGATCCTTGTGTTAGCATATAATTATATTTGTGGCAATCCAACGATTTCAACAGAAGGTTTGATCAAAATGGTTTTCTGGATTATTGGCGGAGTTTTTATTTTTAATTTGTTTTTTTCTGGTTTCCTGATAATAAAATGGAGATTTATAAAGCGATTAACGCTCTTTATGATGACGATCAGTCTATATGAGTGCTTAGGGTTTTATTGGCTTGGTTTTTTCTCTGCTGGTGGAACAGCCATTCAATGGCTTTTGTTTGTAGTGCTCATTCTGGTTTTATATTTTATATGTATTGCTATATATCATAATTACAGCAAAAAGCAGGGGGAAATCTACACACAGGCATTGCGGAAATATCAGGAAAAAAGGAGCAGGGAAAGATGAAAAACAGAAAAGAATCCATTTTTGAATTGCAGGAGTTGCAAATAGACAGTATCAGGAAACAAAAACGAGGCTTACATTTTATCATGGCTTCTGTCTTTGTTTGGATGGCAGTCCTGATCATCCATCTTTCCGCGCTGCCTATTATGACGAAAAACCTGTTTACTTTTTGCTGTTCAGCACCACTGGTTCTTTTGGCGTATTTATTTTCCCATATTTTGAAGATAGATTTTCAAAATAAAGGAAACCCATTGTCAGTATTAGGTCTGTTATTTTCTCTCAATCAACTGCTTTATATACTTATTGCAATGTGGATATATGCGACGATACCTGAGAAAATGCTGATGGTTTACGCTATGATTTTTGGGGCGCATCTTTTACCCTATGGCTGGTTGTATCGATCAAAAAGCTATTATACATTTTCTGTCATAATACCAGTTGTTGTATTGCTGCTTGGCATATATAGTTCGGCCATTGCCATAGCAATATTTATGCTTGTCACAGAAGCAGTCTTTTGCGTTTTACTGATTATCGAAAATAAAAAAATTGAGTTTTGTGAAACAAATTGAGTGGGATCACCTGCACATTGCGCTGATTATGTTTTATGCAGAGGGTTCCTACGGCTCGCTGCCTGCATGGATCTAAGTTCAGGGATACAAAGATTTCACCTGGTAAAAGGGAGAATATCCTGCCTGTTTCTGCATGAAAATCGAGCTCTTTTATTGTCTGTCAGGATAGAAAGATTCCTGGCGGCATGTTATGATAAACCATATGAAACTCCGTCAGATCCGGGAATTGATCGGAATTCATGAAGGGATCATTGATGCTGAGAATGAAAAGAAAGATATCCGCAAAAGTGAGATTGGTCTGCTGAAGGATTTTTTCTATGAAGCGGTCTTTGTGCCGGAAGGAGTGGAGGCTCCTCCGAGAGATATTGTAGAACGTCCGGAGCTGAGGGTGTATACGGATGATTTTGGCACGCGTAAGGGCGATAACTGCCTGGTTGCTGAGCTCGGGGGCAGGGTGGTCGGTTCTGTCTGGACGCGGATCATGGATGATTATGGGCATGTGGATGATGAGACTCCGTCCTGTGCTGTTTCATTGTATAAGGAATACAGAGGACAGGGGATCGGCTCACAGCTTATGATGAAAATGCTTGATCTTCTGAGACAGCAGGGCTATAAAAAAGTGTCACTGTCTGTGCAGAAAACTAATTATGCTGTGAAGATGTATGAGAAATCAGGATTCAAAACAGTGGATGAAAATGAGAAAGAATATATTATGGCGTCTGAGTTAGTTACGAGAGAATAGGTTATATCATATTGGGGGAAATAGACATGAAAAAATTAGGAATCCTTGGTGGAATGGGGCCGGAATCGACATTATTGTATTATAAGGAAATAGCAGAGCAGTATAGTAAGAGATGAGGATCATGACGCAGATATTTTTATGGTTTTAAAAATCAATCAATAGAGATGGAAAAAATATCCTCTTGACCAGCGAACATTTGTTCTCTAATAATAGATGCAAGGAGGCGAACATAAGTTTGGGAAAGAGGAAACGCGTGATATTTCACATTGATGTCAATTCAGCATACTTAAGCTGGGAGGCAGTGTACCGGCTGCACCACCTTGGCGGACACACGGATCTGCGGGAAGAGGTCTCCGCTGTGGGCGGGGACGCGGCGCTGCGGCATGGGATCATTCTGGCAAAGTCGATCCCGGCAAAGCGGTATGGCATCCAGAACGGGGAGACGATCGTGGAGGCGCTGCGCAAATGTCCGGAGCTGATCCTGGTTCCGCCTAATTATGATCTGTATGAGAAGTGCTCGGAAGCATTTATGGATATTCTGCGGAAATATTCGCCGGATGTGGAGCAGTATTCTGCGGATGAGGCATTTGTGGATATGAGCGGAACAGAAGAGCTATGGGGTGACCCGAAAAGCGCGGCAGCACTAATCAAAGATGAAATCCGTGATGCCCTGGGATTTACAGTCAACATCGGGATTTCAGAAAATAAGGTGCTGGCAAAGATGGCATCTGATTTTCAGAAACCGGATAAAGTCCATACGCTGTGGAAAAATGAAATACAGGAAAAAATGTGGGGACTTCCTATCAGCAATCTGTTCTTTGTGGGCAGGGCAACAACGAAAAAGCTCTTAAATCTTGGCATCCAGACCATTGGAAACCTGGCGTGTGCAGACCCGGCGCTCCTCAAAGCCCATTTAAAAAAACATGGTGAAGTGATATGGGCATTTGCCAACGGAAAGGATGTCTCAGTCGTCCAGTCGGAACCGCCCGCAAACAAAGGCTATGGAAATTCGACTACGATCGCTTTTGACGTGACGGACGCGTCAGCTGCGAAGCTGGTCCTTCTGGCGCTGGCAGAGACAGTTGGGACCAGACTGCGGGAGGCGAAGGTGAGGGCGGAAGTGATCGCAGTGGGGATCAAGTCTGCTGACTTTCGTTACACGAGCCATCAGATGACCTTGAGAAATGCAACGGATATTACTTCCGAGATCCATAAGTATGCCTGCCGGCTCTTTGAGGAGCTGTGGGACGGCGCTCCGATCCGGCATCTTGGGATCCATACGAGCCGCATCCGGGATGGGGCTGACATGAGACAGATAGACATGTTTGACGATACAGATTATGAAAAACTGGAGCAAAGGGACGCTGCTGTGGACCGGATCCGAAGAAGGTTTGGCATTGATTCCGTGAAGCGGGCGGCATTTATCGAAAGCCCCATCGACCATATGAGCGGGGGGGTTTCCCGGGAGAAGCGGTCGGTGGATTACAAGAAGATCAGGGTGTCATAGCAGTTATGGCGTACAGATTCAGACAGTACAGAGGTGAGCGGAAATGAACATGGGGATCGGGACAAATGCCCGGAAGCCGGACGAAGGAAAACTGAAGAGAAATAATCTTCGAGAAATTGCCTGCGGAGTGTGGTTTACAAGCACAGGAACGGCCATGCCTAAAATGATCAAATATCAGGACGAAGAGGGAATGATCCACAGTATCGGTCAAATCCGTGTGCAGGCCCGGGAGAAGAAATATTACTGCGGTATCCCCATCCATGAGTACCGGTGCAGCACTGTGGCTCAGGGGCAGGAATATCTCTTCCGTCTTTACTATTATGCGGAGGAAAACTGTTGGAAGCTAAGCTGGGAAAATGGGTAGTGAGCCACAGGCTCATAAGAAACAGTTCCTCTGATATGGGGAAGAATAGCAGGAACGAGACAAATAAAAGCGGGAGGAAAACAGAGAAGACAATGTGCGGACGCTATTATGTGGATGATGAAACAGCAGGGGAGATCAAACGTCTGGTGGAGAGACTGGATGAAAGGCTGAGGAGAAAGCCGGATCAGAGTTCATCCCATGGATCGGCAGCCGGAACCGCGGCTGTCTTTCCGTCCCAGAATGGCATTGTGATAATGGGCAGGGACCGACATCTGGATATGGGGCGGATGATATGGGGATTTCCGCGGTTTGACGGAAAAGGGCTGCTGATCAACGCCAGGGCGGAAACGGCTGTGGAACGGCGCAGTTTCCGGGAGTGTGTACTGCACAGACGATGTGTGGTCCCGGCAAAAGGATTCTGGGATGGGAATGGAATAAGTCAAAGGAGAAGTTCTCCTTTGAGCGGCCGGATTCCAAGATCATGTTCATGGCGGGATGCTATGACTGTTTTGAGGGACAGGACCGGTTTGTGATACTCACCACGGAGGCAAATGCTTCCGTACGTCCGGTCCATGACAGGATGCCGCTGATTTTGGAACAAAGTGAAATTGAGGACTGGGTGATGGACAACGGAGTGACGGAACATTTTCTGCGTAAAACGCCGATCCTGCTGGAGAAGGGAGCGGAATATGAGCAGATGAGCCTGTTTTAGATAATTGCTTTGTATCTCGGTCATTTTATGATAAACTAGAGGAGAAATTTACCGAATAAGATACGAAGGAGTAGTATTATGCCAGTTTATGATTTTAACAATTCACCGAAAGGTTCCAATGAGCCGGTATGCACTTATACGGTCTTTTATACAAATGAGTCTCTGGCGTCTGCTGAGGATCCGATTCTTGTTCTGGATAACGGCGCCGGAGAGCTGAAGCATCATTCCAGCGGAGTCTTTACGAATCCGGTGAAACGGACTGCCTTTGAATTCCAGGGGGAGGATGGCACAGTCAGCGCGGATATCCTGCGGATTGACGCCCGGTTCGTAAGCCTTTTAAAATGGATGGGAGAGAATCATATCAATGTGCGTCTCTCCGGAGCGGCACAGGATGGCGAGTATGCCGTGTATAAGATCCGGGAGATCGCTTTCGGCGGGGGAGTGAAGCTCTCCGCGGAGGACGGATTCCTCCAGTTTATGATCGAGAGGCTTCTTTCCAGCGACGCTCCATCTGAGGAAATCCCGGATGAGGATGAAGAAGAGACCGGGGACAGCATGAAGCTGACCAGCATCCAGAGCATTACGGATTTCATGACCTGCGCAGGAAGGACTCTTCCGGACAATATCCGTCTCTGGGCAAGAAGAAACCTTGCGGTGGCCCGCTCTCACGAAGTGTCCGCGGAGGAGCGCCGGCACGCCCAGCGCGCCCTGTCCATTATGATGAATATCCAGTGGAAAGGAAATTATTTCCCTCCGGTGGATCCTGATGAGGCGCGCCGGATCCTTGATGAGGAACTATACGGAATGGAGCAGGTGAAACAGAGGATCATCGAGACCATTATCCAGATCAACCGCACCCATACTCTGCCGGCCTATGGACTTCTTCTTATCGGTCCTGCCGGCACCGGAAAGTCTCAGATTGCCTACGCGGTGGCAAGGATACTGAAGCTGCCGTGGACCACGCTGGACATGAGCTCCATCAACGACCCGGAGCAGTTGACCGGAAGTTCCCGGATCTATGCAAACGCAAAGCCGGGCATCATCATGGAGGCATTTTCCATGGCTGGAGAGTCCAATCTGGTATTCATTATCAATGAGCTGGATAAGGCGGCTGCGGGAAAGGGAAACGGCAATCCGGCGGACGTCCTCCTGACACTGCTGGACAATCTTGGCTTTACTGACAATTACATAGAGTGTATGATCCCCACGGTGGGCGTGTATCCCATTGCCACTGCCAATGATAAGGATCAGATCAGCGCCCCCCTCATGTCCAGGTTTGCTGTAATTGAGATCCCGGATTACACAGCGGAAGAGAAGAAGGTCATTTTCTCTAAATATGCGCTTCCGAAGGTGTTGAAACGGATCGGCATGCAGGAGAATGAATGCACTCTGGCGCCGGATGGCCTGGATGCGGTCATTGATCTGCACAGGGATACAAGCGGGATCCGTGATCTGGAGCAGGCGGCGGAACATATTGCGGCAAATGCGCTGTATCAGATCGAAGTAGACCATGTAAAGTCCGTGACATTTGATGCAGCGATGGTGAAAGCGCTTCTTTCCTGAAACAATTTCATAAAAAATTTTTGAAACGATTTTTGAAATATTTTCTGGAATAATTTCAGAAAGGATTCTTGAAATGAGAGGTGTGACTGGATGCGCAGAGTCAGGATCATAAAGAAAAATGATGAGTATAGTTCAGAATATGGGATCGGAGATGTTTTTGAAATCCAGGGAACATGGTATGGAGGTGTTCATGTTACCGGGAAATCCGGCGTGCCGATTTCCCTGGATAAAGACGAATACCAGGAACTGGATACAGAGACGGAACCAGAAATGATGCCGGAGTTTCAGCGGGAAAAGGACGTACAGGGAGAAAATCCGCACCTGGATATCTGTGTGGGCGATATCGTGCAGCATTTTAAGCGAGAATGGGTATCTCCAGACACTTCAGAATACCTGTATAAAGTGCTTGCATTTGCCCGGCACACGGAAACCGGGGAGCGGCTGGTCATCTACCAGGCGCTCTATGCTCCGTTCAAAGTCTGCGCAAGACCATATGGCATGTTCATGAGCGAGGTGGATGGGGAAAAGTATCCGGATATCAGGCAGAAATATCGGTTCGAGAAAGTCCGGGTGTGAGGGGATTTATTTCAAAAATGATGAGGAGAGGAAAGACTAATATGTTTAAAATTACAGAAGGAGATTTTAAAAATCAAACATATGGAAATGAGAGCTGTCTGACTAATTGGCCTATGCTTTACATATTAGAAAATGGAAGACAAGCTTATATTGGAGAATCAAATCATGTAAAAAATCCAATGTCTCAGCATCATAATTCTTCTGAGAAAAGAATTTTCGATAAAGTGCATTTTATTTATTGTTCAAAATTTAATCAGTCAGTTACGCTTGATTATGAGTCAAAGCTTATTCAGTACATTGTAGCAGATAAACTTTATGAAGTACGCAATAAAAATGCCGGAATGGCAGATAAAGAATACTATGGGAAAAAAGAATATGATGAAAAATTTCAAATACTTTGGAGAAGTCTTCAGCGTAGAAAATTAGTAAAACATTCATTGGAGGAATTGGAAAACTCTGACCTATTTAAATACTCACCCTATAAGGAACTCAATAATGACCAAAGAGCAGCCGTGGAAGAAATCAGTATTTTGTTAAAGCGGGAAGAGGATCAAATAGTTGTTGTAAATGGCATGCCCGAAAGTGGGAAGTGAAGAGTATATTGTCGGGAAACGTAAAAGAAAAGAAGGTTTTTCCTGATTATGAATTGAAGATCATTACTGATTTTAAAAGGTTCAATGAATTGATGTATCAAAAGGAGAAAGAGGTACAGCTTGTAAGAATGGCAGCCGGAGATGCCTGGGATTGGATCAGTAAAAATGATAAAAAAGTTTATGATATTGAAATCCAAGGGGTGAAGAAACAATGGAATCACTGTACAGAGGGCTGGGTTCATTCTGTAGGGGCGATCAATGAGGTGGGCTGCATCCACTCTATCCAGGGGTATGATTTGAACTACGGTTTTATCATTCTTGGGAATGAGATTGGATTCGATACAGACAAACATAAAATTATAATACGACCAGAAAACTATTATGATCGATATGGGAAAAATACCGCAGGATACGAGGAGCTAAAAGAATATATACGGAATATATATTATGTTCTCATGACCAGAGGGATACGAGGGACATATTTATACATATTAGAGAGTGGAAACAGTTTCATAATCCAAAAGATCTGGCAATTTCCATTAGTTTGGAAGCAGCAGAATTACTAGAAGTTTTTCAATGGAGTGCCGAAGATGTAAAGTGTGAGAAAAAGATGGATAAGATCAAAGAAGAGCTTGCAGATGTAGTAAATTATTGCATTCTCATGGCTGATGTCTGTGGACTGGATCTGGATGAAATTGTCCATGAAAAAATCATACTGAATAATAAAAAATATCCAGTTGAGAAAGCATTAGGGAGTAAGGAAAAATATACTGGATTGTAAAGCTTTTAAAGTGCATTAAAAGCTGGATTGATTTCTTTGAAAGGATGAAAGGGGCGCACAGTTATGGCACTTTACGCACTGGGTGACCTCCACCTCAGCTTCCAGACTGACAAGTCCATGGACATTTTTGGAAGCGTGTGGAAGCGCCACGAGCGAAAGATTGAGAAATATGTGAACCGGATCGTGAGACCGGAGGATACTCTGGTGCTCACCGGAGACCATTCCTGGGGAAAAAAGCTGCCCGAGTGCAGAGAAGATCTTGCATTCATCGAGCGGCTGCCGGGACGAAAGATCCTTCTCCGGGGAAACCATGACATGTTCTGGGATGCCAAGAAGACAGAGCGTTTGAATGGAGAATACAGGGACAGGCTGTTCTTCCTGCAGGATAATTTTGCGGTATATAAGGATCATGCACTGGTGGGGACGAAAGGATATACTTTTGAAGGTACTTTCTATCTGGACCGATGGGGGAATATTACCGGCTGGGATGAAAAGAAAGAAGAACAGGCGGAGAAGCTGGTAGACAGAGAGATGGCACGACTGCGGGAATCTTTTCGTCAGGCGTCAGAGGCAGGATACCGGAAGTTCATCATGTTCCTGCACTACCCGCCCACGAATATACTGGAAGAGACCTCTCCGTTTACGGACATTGCGGAAGAATATGGCGTTTCCGCTGTTGTATATTCTCACTGCCATGGAGAGAGCCGCTTTGGCGACAGTATCCGGGGAATGTTTCATGGAATCAGCTATATGTTGGTGTCCGGAGATTTTTTGAACTTCCGGCCGGCACTAATATTGCCGTGATCAGGATTTATTGCCGTGACCAAGATTTCTATTTCAGAAAAAACTTCACCATTTTCTCATTTATCTTCCGATATGGCTGATACCGCATCGGAAGATCGATCCACGTCTTCTTATCTACGATACTCTTATAGTGGGAGAATGTATCAAAACCGACCTTCCCATGGTAAGCGCCCATGCCACTTTCACCGAAGCCGCCGAAGCCCATTTCTGTGGTGGCAAGGTGGATGATGGTGTCGTTGATGCATCCTCCGCCGAAACCGCAGCGTGAGGTGACTTTTTTTGCTGCTGCTTTGTCCGAGGTGAAGAAGTAAAGCGCCAGGGGACGGGGCATGTTGTTGACAGTGCGTATCGCTTCGTCCAGGCTGTCGTATGTCAGGATTGGCATAATGGGACCGAAGATCTCTTCCTGCATGACGGCATCGGAAAAAATCACATTGTCCAGGACGGCAGGCTCGATGCGGAGCGTCTCACGGTCATAGCTTCCGCCGTAAGCGAGTTTCTTTTTGTCGATCAATCCCAGAATCCGATCAAAATGTTTTTCGTTAATGATTTTTCCGTAATCAGGATTGTTGAGTGGATGTCTGCCGTACTGTTTCTGGATTTGCTCTGTTATCTCGTTTACCAGCTTGTCCTTGACAGAGTGGTGGCAGTAAATGTAGTCCGGCGCGACGCAGGTCTGCCCGCAGTTCAGATATTTCCCGAAGACAATGCGTTTTGCCGCAAGCTTGAGATCTGCGGTCTGATCCACAATGCAGGGGCTTTTTCCGCCCAGTTCCAGAGTGATGGGCGTAAGGTGTTCCGCGGCGTTTCGCATGACTTCTTTTCCCACGGACTGGCTTCCGGTGAAGAAGATATAGTCAAAATGCTCCCCCAGAAGACATGTATTTTCTGCTCGTCCGCCTGTTACTACCGCTACATACTGAGGTTCGAAACACTCTGAAAGGATGTGGAGAATGACGTTGCTGGTGTGGGGAGAATAGGCGCTGGGCTTCACCACTGCGGTATTTCCTGCTGCCAGCGCGTCTGTCAGAGGAGAGAGGGTCAGCATGAAAGGATAATTCCAGGGACTCATGATCAGCGTTACGCCGTAAGGCGATGGTTTTCGGAAGCTTTTGGAATGAAACTGAGCCAAAGGAGTCCGAAATCTTTTTTCCCGGGCAAGCCGTGGGGTATGTCTCAGCATGTAGCTGAGTTCCTCCAGGACCATACCGGTCTCACACATATAACTTTCGAAAGCGCTCTTTCCAAGATCTTTCCGGAGGGCGCCGCTGATTTCTTTCTTGTGTTTGGAAATGGCGTTATAGAGTCTGCGGAGCGCGCTGATCCGCGTGCCGACCGGAAGTGTGGCCCCGGTCTGAAAATATTTTCTCTGTCTGCCAACAAGACTCTTAATTTCCTTTTCCGTCATGTTCAATCTCCTTTTTCAACAGTGTTTATCGCTTCTTAATTGATATGACTTATCTGAGAATATTATCAGTTACCTTATTGTTTGTCAATAAATCGGGGAGATGTGGGAGAGAAAAAAATCGGACTTACATGAGTTTAGACTTCTGAGAAGTTTTTATTCAAAATAAGGCGCGATACAGTGCTTGCGGAGGGATACGAAGGGGATTCATTTGAACAGGTATTGACATTATCACACGGATAAGGATAATGATAGATAGGATAATTGTACTGATCTGCGGCGGTATCGGCGGGAGCACGGACGGCTCTTGCTGACGCGGGAATTGAGCGGGTCGAGGTAAAGTAAGGTGACAGAAGATTTTTTCAGATTGCAAAGGAGAAAATAAAATGAAATTTGATATTTGTAAGGAAAAAAAGATCGCAGTTGTCGGTATAGGCGGCGTGGGCGGATATCTGGCGGCAATGCTGGCCAGGTCTTGTTCCCACCTGACACTGGTGGCCAGGGGAAAAAGGAAAGACGCTATCCTTGAGGATGGGCTGATACTTCACAGTGACTATAAGGGAGAAATTGCTGTGAAGCCTGAAAGCGTGGTCGAGGTCAGTGAATTGGATGAGCAGGATTATATTTTTGTCTGTGTAAAGAATTATTCCCTGGAGGAAGTGTGCCGGGATATGGCTCATGCAGTGACAGACAATACGGTGATCATTTCGGTTATGAACGGCGTTGATCCCGGCGAGAGGATACGAATGGCACTTAAGAAAGGAACAGTAGTGGATTCCCTGATCTACATTGTTGCATTTGCAAACGATGATTATTCTATTACACAGCGGGGACAATATGCGAATCTGCGTATCGGTATAATGAACGCCAGTGAGAATGAGAAGAAAAAAGTAGAAGAAGTCTCTGCTATCCTTTCTGCCGCGGACATTGATCATTTTGTGGCGCAGGATATCGAAGTGGAGATCTGGAGGAAATACATTACAAACTGCGCATTCAATGTTGCGACCGCGTACTATGACAATACTGCCGCGCAGCTAAGAAACGATCTGAAAAAGGCAAAAGAATATGAATCACTGGTTCGGGAAGCCTGGCAGGTTGCCCTTGCAAAAGGAATTAAGGTAGAACAAGAGCATATTGATAAGATCATCCAAAGGTTTTATCACGAACTGGATGATGAAGCCACAAGTTCTCTTCAGAGAGACATCCGTGCGGGAAAGACGGCAGAACTGGATACGTTCAGCGGGTATATTGTCCGGGAAGGGAGGCGTCTGGGAGTGGATATGCCGATATCAGAAAAAATGTATGAAGGGCTGAAAGGGAAAATTTTTGAGTGTGAAGGTAAGTAAATAAGTATTGAGGTTATGAAGGTGCGTGATGAAATAAAGAATATAAATGGCAATGAGGAGCAATGCTGTGGTGTGGTATAAAAAAAGTTGACAGTTTATTCTCAAGGATTTCATAATAAAACCAAGAGAATAAGGAGGTATTCAAAGTGGCATGTAAATATGACCATGAATACAAAGTACAGGCAGTAAAACTTGCCAAAGAAATCGGCGGCGCTAAGGCTGCTAAAGAATTAGGAATCCCTGAAGGAACTATCCATACATGGCTGAAAGCCGTAAGGGCCGGTAAGCTGGATATTGGGGAAGGTTCCCGTACCCCTGCCAGTGCAATGAGCCTGTCAGAAGAAATTGCCCTGCTGCGTAAGCGGGTTAAGGAGCAGGATAAAGAAATCCGCCGCTTGAAGGAAGAAAACGAATTTCTGGAGGAAGCCAGCGCTTTTTTCGCCGCCAGCCGTC
>DWYM01000079.1 GCA_019118665.1 Candidatus Mediterraneibacter intestinipullorum | reverse complement strand
AAGTAGAGTATGATGAGTACAACTTTGAGAAGCTGAACATTCCGGCGGACCATCCGGCAAAGGACGAGCAGGATACATTTTACATTAACAAAGACATCGTGCTCCGCACCCAGACTTCTCCTGTTCAGGCGCGTGTGATGGAGCAGGGGAAACTGCCGATCCGCATGATCGCGCCGGGAAGGGTGTTCCGTTCCGATGAGGTGGATGCGACCCACTCGCCTTCCTTCCACCAGATCGAGGGACTTGTCATCGACAAAAATATTTCCTTCGCGGATCTGAAAGGAACACTGGAGGTATTTGCAAAAGAGCTGTTCGGGCCGGAGACGAAGACAAAGTTCCGTCCGCATCATTTCCCATTCACGGAGCCAAGCGCCGAGGTGGATGTGAGCTGCTTCAAATGCGGAGGCAAGGGATGCCGTTTCTGCAAGGGCTCCGGCTGGATCGAGATACTGGGCTGCGGTATGGTGCATCCCCATGTGCTGGAAATGTGCGGGATCGATCCGGAGGAGTACGGTGGATTCGCGTTCGGTGTGGGTCTTGAACGTATCGCGCTCCTGAAATACGAGATCGATGATATGAGGCTTCTGTATGAAAATGACATACGGTTCCTGAAGCAGTTTTAAGAAAACGACCGATTAAGGAAATAGAAGGAAGGAAAGGTTAGAGATATGAATACTTCATTATCATGGATAAAAGCATATGTTCCGGATCTTGACGTGACCCCGCAGGAATATACGGATGCGATGACGCTGTCCGGGACAAAGGTTGAGGGATATGAGAGGCTGGATGCAGATCTTGACAAGATCGTGATCGGGCAGATCGACAAGATCGAAAAGCATCCGGATGCAGACAAATTGATCGTCTGCCAGGTAAATATCGGTACAGAGACGATCCAGATCGTGACCGGCGCTCCGAATGTGAAAGAAGGAGATAAGATTCCGTTGGTCCTGGACGGAGGACGCGTCGCGGGAGGCCATGAGCCGGGACAGAAGGTCGAAGGCGGCGTGAAGATAAAAAAAGGAAAACTCCGCGGAGTAGAGAGCTGCGGCATGATGTGCTCTATCGAGGAACTGGGATCTACCAGGGAAATGTACCCGGAGGCTCCGGAATACGGTATTTATATTTTCCCGGAGGACGCAGTCGTCGGAGAGAGCGCAGTAAAAGCGCTTGGGCTTGATGATGCGATATTTGAGTATGAAGTCACATCCAACCGCGTGGACTGCTTCAGCGTGATCGGGATCGCGAGGGAGGCTGCGGCCACATTCCGCAAGGAATTCAAGCCTCCGGTCGTGTCAGCGACAGGAAACAATGAGGATGTAAATGACTATGTAAAAGTGACGGTCGAAAATACAGAGCTCTGCCCGCGCTACTGCGCGAGGGTGGTCAGGAATATCAAGATAGGGCCGTCCCCGGAGTGGATGCAGAGAAGGCTGGCTTCCGTGGGAATCCGCCCGATCAATAATCTGGTGGATATCACCAACTATGTGATGGAAGAGTATGGTCAGCCTATGCACGCCTATGATCTGGATACCATTGCGGACCGCCATATCATCGTAAAGACGGCGAAAAACGGGGATAAGTTCACAACACTGGACGGACAGGAGCGGACAGTGGACGAGAACGTGCTCATGATCTGCGACGGCGAGAAGGAGATCGGCATTGCCGGGATCATGGGAGGAGAGAACTCCATGATCACGGATGATGTAAAGACCATGCTGTTCGAGGCAGCATGCTTTGACGGAGTAAACATCCGTAAGTCCAGCAAGAGAATCGGTCTGAGGACAGACGCCTCTGCGAAATTTGAGAAAGGGCTTGACCCGAACAACGCGCAGGCAGCGATCGACCGCGCGTGCCAGCTCGTTGAGGAGATGGGAGCAGGAGAAGTCGTAGGCGGGATCGTGGATGTCTACGGAAAGAAGAAAGAACCGGTCCGGGTACCGTTTGACGCTCAGAAAGTCAATGAGCTGCTCGGTACGGATATCCCGGAGGAAGAGATGCTCGGATATTTCAAGATGCTTGATCTCGAGTATGACGCAGAGACAAAGGAAGTCATTGCCCCGACTTTCCGGCATGACCTGTTCCGCCTCGCAGATCTTGCGGAAGAAGTGGCAAGATTCTACGGATATGACAATATTCCGACTACACTGCCCACAGGCGAAGCCACTACAGGAAAGCTCTCCTTTAAATTGAGGATCGAGCAGGTGGCGAGAGATATCGCGGAATTCTGCGGATTCAGCCAGGGAATGACCTATTCATTTGAAAGCCCGAAAGTATTTGACAAGCTGCTCATCCCGGCGGATTCTCCGCTGCGTAATGTGGTAGAGATCATGAACCCGCTGGGAGAGGACTACAGCGTCATGAGGACTACATCTTTAAACGGAATGCTTACATCCCTTGCTACGAATTATAACCGGAGAAACAAAGACGTGCGCCTGTATGAGCTGGGCAATATTTATCTTCCGAAAACACTGCCGCTGACAGAGCTTCCGGAGGAGAGGATGCAGTTTACACTCGGAATGTACGGCGATGGAGATTTCTTTACCATGAAAGGCGTGGTGGAAGAATTCTTCGAGAAGATCGGCATGAAAGGCAGAGAGAAATATGATCCCAATGCCGGGAAGCCGTATCTCCATCCGGGACGCCAGGCAAATATCATCTACGATGGCAAGGTCGTCGGCTATCTGGGCGAGGTGCATCCGGAGGTGGCAGACACTTACGGCATCGGGGAGCGCGCTTATGTCGCCGTGATCGATATGCCGGAGATCCTGCCCTACGCTACCTTTGACAGAAAGTATACCGGAATTGCAAAATATCCGTCTGTTACAAGAGACATCAGCATGGTCGTTCCAAAAGATATCCTTGTGGGACAGATCGAGGAAGTCATTGAAAAGAAGGGCGGCGCTTACCTGGAGAGCTTCCGTCTGTTTGATCTGTACGAGGGCGCGCAGATCAAAGAAGGATACAAATCTGTGGCTTACACGATCGTATTCCGTGCGAAAGTCAGGACACTGGAAGAGGCGGATGTGACCTCTTCGATGAAGAAGATACTCGGAGCGCTTGAAGAGCTGGGAATTGAATTGAGACAGTGAAATGTAAAAAATGTGTGAACGGGGTCAGCCCCCTTTTAAAAGGGGTCTGACCCCATTGGGTAGAATTGTCAGACAGAAAGGATAAATAGAGTGAAAACAAGTGATTTTTATTATGATCTTCCGGAAGAGCTGATCGCCCAGGATCCGCTCGAAGACCGCTCTTCTTCCAGGCTCCTTGTTCTGGACAAGAATTCTGGAGAGACGGAGCATCATGTATTCCGGGAGATCGTGAACTATCTGGACCCGGGGGACTGTCTGGTCATTAATGATACAAAGGTAATCCCGGCGAGGCTTATCGGGGCAAAAGAAGAGACAGGCGCGAAGATTGAGGTCCTGCTTTTAAAGCGGGGCGCAGACGATGTGTGGGAGACACTGGTGAAGCCGGGGCGCAAGGCGAAACCGGGAACAAGGATCAGCTTCGGCGACGGACTTCTCGTAGGAGAGGTCGTGGATATTGTGGATGAGGGAAACCGTCTTATCCACTTCGAATATGAGGGGATCTTTGAGGAGATCCTTGACCGGCTCGGGCAGATGCCCCTTCCGCCTTACATCACGCATCAGCTGAAAGACAAGGACAGGTATAACACAGTGTATGCGGAACATCCGGGATCCGCGGCGGCGCCCACGGCGGGACTTCATTTTACGCCGGAGCTCTTGGAGAAGATCCGGGATAAAGGTGTGGATATCGCCCATGTGACGCTCCATGTAGGGCTGGGGACTTTCCGCCCGGTGAAAGTAGATGATGTGGAAAACCATCACATGCACTCAGAATTCTATATGATTGACAAGGCAGCAGCAGAGAAGATCAACCGCACGAAAGAGAATGGGAAGCGCGTGATCTGCGTGGGAACAACGAGCTGCCGGACAATCGAATCGGCGGCTGACGAAAACGGAAGGCTGAAGGAATGCAGCGGCTGGACGGATATCTTCATCTATCCGGGGTATCAGTTTAAGATACTGGATGCCCTGATCACGAATTTCCACCTGCCGGAATCAACGCTGGTCATGCTTGTGTCGGCGCTGGCGGGCAGGGAGCATGTGCTTGCCGCCTACAGGGAGGCAGTAAAGGAGAGATACCGGTTCTTCAGTTTCGGGGATGCGATGCTTATCGTTTAACATCGATTTCATCAACAAAAGAGTATTGGTCTGAAGGAGGTAAGAGAATGAACGCATACCGACTGGCAATCTGCGAGGACAACGACACGATTCGGGCACAGCTGCATTCTCTCTGCCGAGAGGTATTGAACGAAATCGGCGTCGAACACAGCATTATGGATTTTTCGTCGGCACAGGAACTGGAAAATCTGTTGGAGGCAGAAAACAATCCTTTCGATCTGCTGCTTCTGGACATTAGATGGAGGGTCTGACCGGTATGGAACTGGCGCAGTCCTTACGCCGGCGCGGCGACCGGGTAAGCATCATCTTTGTCACCGGCTGCGAGGATTATCTGCCCCAGGGATACAGTGTGCAGCCGCTCCACTTCCTGTTAAAGCCGGTCAGCCGCGAAGCGCTGTCTGCTGCGCTGCGTACCGACTGGGAACTCAATCACAAGCCCAAAACTGCCGTACTGCGGATCGGCAGCAAAACGGTCAGCCTGATGCTGTCGGAGATACGATACATTGAAAGCTACAACCACAATATCATCATACATCAGACGGAGGGGGACCGCACCTGTGTTTTTTCCCTGACCGAGTTTGAAAGACAAATGCCGCCGAATCAATTCTGCCGGTGTCACAACAGTTATCTGGTAAACATGGCCTATGTGGAAGAAATCGGCCGGACAGAGCTTTCTCTGCGGGGCGGCGTGGGCGTTCCTATTGGCCGCGCTTATTATAAATCCCTTCAAAGCGCCTTTATCCGCTATATAAATCAATAAGCTGATCCGGATGAAATGATGAAAAGGCGTACCTTTGACAGGAATGAAACAAGTGAAAAACGATAGAAAAAAGCCGGAAAATAGTATGTTTTCCGGCTCAGACTGTAGACAAAGTCCCCGGTTTACGCCGGGGCTTTTCTTCTGTAGTTATCAACATTTCAATTATCTTCCCTCTTTTTATCAAGAAAAAATTCCCTTTATCAACTCGAAAATTAAGCGGTACATCTCCGTACATAGTATAATTATCTTATAGGGAGGTTCCGCTTATGATGACAAGAGATGCCGATAAAAAAAGAGAACAAATGATGATGTTCAGCATGGATGACATGGTGCCAAAGGATCACATGCTACGAAAGATTGACCGGGCAATTGACTGGAACTTTATTTACGATCTTGTAGAAGACAAGTATTGTGCAGATAACGGAAGGCCAAGCATGGATCCGGTGATGCTGATCAAAATCCCTTTTATCCAGTATCTCTATGGGATTAAAAGTATGCGCCAGACGATAAAAGAAATCGAAGTGAACGTAGCTTATCGTTGGTTTCTCGGTCTGGATATACTGGACCCGGTTCCTCACTTTTCTACTTTTGGAAAGAACTATACCCGCCGTTTTAAGGATACGGATCTGTTTGAACAGATCTTTTCCCATATCCTTGAACAATGCATGAAATTCCATCTGGTAGATACATCCACTGTGTTTGTAGATTCTACCCATGTAAAAGCCTGTGCCAACAGCAAAAAAATGAGAAAGAGGATCGCATCTCAAGAGGCTCTGTGGTATGAAGAAGAGTTAAAAAAAGAAATCAATGAAGACCGTAAAAATCATGGAAAGAAACCTTTAAAAGAAAAAAAGGATGATTCGAATATACCTCCCGCAGCGGGCAGCGGCACTTCTGGTGAAAGCAGTTCTTCAGACGAAATCCCGGAAGGAGCCAGGACGCAAAAATGCAGTACTTCAGATCCGGAAAGCGGCTGGTTTAGAAAAGGTGAACATAAGCATGTTTTTGCATACAGCATAGAGACTGCATGTGACAAGCACGGGTGGATCTTAGGCTATACTGTACATCCGGGGAATGAACATGACAGCAGGACATGGAAGCCTTTGTATGACAAAGTAAAAAATCTGGATATGGAGATGATGGTATTGGATGCCGGATACAAGACTCCGTCCATTGCCAGAGAATTGTTAAAAGACGGGATACAGCCGTTGTTCCCGTATAAAAGGCCCATGACAAAAGATGGATTCTTCAAGAAATATGAGTATGTCTATGATGAGTACTATGACTGTTATATCTGTCCGGCGGATCAGATCCTTACTTATCGGACAACGAACCGGGATGGTTACAAAGAATACAAGAGTGATAAAAGCATCTGTAAAAACTGTCCTTATCTTTCCAAATGCACGGGAAGTAAAGAATATGAGAAAGTAATCACCCGGCATATCTGGGAAGAGTATCTGGAAACTAGTGAGGACATCCGTCATACTTTGGGGAATAAAGAGATTTATATGTTGAGAAAAGAAACCATTGAGAGATTGTTCGGAAGTGCAAAAGAACAGCATGGATTTCGATACACACAATATATCGGGAACGCCCGGATGAATATGAAAGCCGGGCTGACCTTTGCATGCATGAATCTGAAAAAGCTGGCAAAGATTCTGGATGCAAGGGAAAGGCAGGAGAATAAATCTGGATTCTTTTTTATCCTTTACAAAAAAATATGGGAGTTTGTATTTTTGCAAAAAAATGGTGCTGGAGCTAGGCTCCAGCATCAACTTTGTCTACAGTCTGA
>DWYM01000078.1 GCA_019118665.1 Candidatus Mediterraneibacter intestinipullorum | reverse complement strand
AAACAAATTTACTTGCACTCCTTTTCTCTTCTGCTTCCAGTTTATGGTTGATAAATAAAAGCAGCGGATACACTACAAGAGTGACCGCAACAGTATAGATCACTTCCGGGATAATGATCCGGTTCAAATAGTAAAGAAAATCAAAATCGCTCCTGAGAAGGAACATAAGGAAATAAATAGCGACCCCATACAGCAGATCACTCACAGCGATCAGCAGGATGGGGAGCTTGATATCCTCATCGAAAAACATCTGCTTGAACATGCCGCTGCCAAACCCTGTGAGAAGATAGATCAACGCGTAAAATCCGATCATATCCCCATGCTGGATATCGATCAGGAGTCCCGATGCGAACCCAACAAACATTCCTTCCCTTGGGCCTCTCATAAAGCCGAAAGAAGCTGTAATAATGAGCATCAGGTTCGGTTTGATATTTGCAACCGCTAACGCCGAAAAAACAGCAGTCTGCAGCACATAAGCCGCCAGTATGATGACCGCTGTCACGACGATGCGCCTTACCCTTATTACTTTCATACCATCTCTCCTCTATTCCGTCTGGCCCTCCCCGGTAAGCTCTGCTTTTGTCGTTGTGATCACGAGGACCTCCTGAATATTTCTGAAATCGACTGCCGGTGTGATATAGCCGGAACGCGTCAGGTTGTTGGAATCCACATTGATCTCACTCACCGAACCGATGAGGATACCCTGAAGATACTTATCACTGATATATGACGTGACGATCTGATCTCCCACGGAGACAGTGTTGTCGTTGTTCTCCATCTGGTCAAACGCGATCTGTCCGGTACTCATAAGAGACAGGTCGCCGCTGACAATACAGGTATCCGATGTGGACAGGACCATTCCGCTGACATTATTTGAATCATCGATGATGGAACGCACTCTTGCCCATGTCGGTCCGACCTCTGTGACAATCCCTACAAGACCGCTTCCCGCAAGCACGTTCATGTCTACGGCAATGCCGTCATTGCTCCCCTTGTCTATCGTAAAAGTACTGAACCAGTTGCCGGAATCTTTTCCGATGACGTGCGCTGCTGTCTTCTCATAGTCCGCATAATTCTGATCCAGCCTGTAAAGCTCCTGGAGCCGTTGGTATTCGTATCTTTCTTCCTGGAGATAATTATTCTCCGTCGTCAGAGCGTCCACCTGCTCCTGCAGCTTCTCATTTTCTGCCTGCAGCTGTTTGAGAGTCGAAAAGTTGTCCTTCATATCTCCCATCCAGCCCCCGATCTGATTGATCCCCCGCTGAAGAGGGATAACTGTCACATTTGCAAGAGATTTAAACGGACCTGATACTCTGTCGGAAAATGACGAAAGCAGCATCATAAGGATGCAGAATGCGGAAAGTCCGATAAGGATATATCTGTTTGTATGTGATATATGATTTTTTTTCTTCATCTTAACCACCTGTAATCTTCATCCATCATGGAGTATGTGAGCCTGCTGTAGTATGTGCGGTCCTGAAGGATCCGCTGGAGCCCTTTTACCGCGCACAGCTCAGGAGCCTCCATAGTCATCACGGGAAGCCCGGTACTTTCTCTTAAGTATGTAGCAAGTCCACGCAGGTTTGCCATGCCTCCGGTCAGGCAGATCCCATTCTCCCTGATCCCATTTCTTACATTCGGAGGCGTCCTGTCTATCATGGCTTTGATCGCGCGGACGCATTCTTCCAGCAGCTCTTTCATCGCAGCCCGGACAAGACTGATGGATACTTCTGCCTGCGCCGGCACCCCTGAGATCAGATCCCTTCCGGACACTGTGATCGAGCTGTCTGTACTCTGATCAAAGATGCCGAATTCTCTTCTCAGACGTTCTGCCGTAAGTCTGCCGATCAGGAAATCCTGACTGCGGCGCACCAGCGCGGCGATCGCTGAATCAAAATCCTCGCCTCCGGTCTTCAGCAGCCTGTTTAACACCATACCGCCTTCTGAGAGGACAGAAAGCTCCGTGGTGCCGCCGCCGAAATTCGCGACAAAAACACCTTTTTCACGGATCACGTCAACACCGAATCCCACCGCGTCAGCAAGTCCTCTTTCAACGATCCTGACTGATCTTGCCCTTGCCTCCGAATGATACACAAGATCATAGAACGCTTTCTTCTCAACTTCTGTTACATCCGTAGGCACCGCCACCACATATTCATCCCCCCGCCCGAAAAGCCGCTCGCTCTCCAGCAGACTCCCGAGCAGATACTGCATGTCATCAAAATGGGCGATAACTCCGTTCTTCATAGGAAAAATGACCTCTATGTCATCAGGAGCTTTTTCAAACATCTCGTATGCCTCGTTTCCAACAGCATAGACATACCTCTTGTTTTTCATGGCAATGGCGTCTTTTTCCTGCCATATCCTGTCCTTTTTCTTATCAAATATCTTGATCTCATATGTCCCGAGATCAAGACCATAAACATTCCCCAGCATAATTTTCTCCCCTGTTATTAACTACCCTGTTATTAACTCCCTTGTATGCTCATTGATCACTGAAAGATCCCTTTTTCTTTCATGCTCACAAAACAGTTGTCCCCGATAATGATGTGATCCAGAAGCTCGATCCCGATCAGCGCTCCCGCCTCATAAATACGCCGGGTGATCTGCACATCCGCCAGGCTTGGCGTGGGGTCTCCGCTCGGGTGATTGTGAAGGAGGATAATCGATACGGCATTTCTTTGGAGAGCCTCCATAAAAAGCTCACGAGGAGACACAAGCGCCGTATCCACAGTTCCTGTTGATACATTGAGCTCCCCGATCAGTCTGGCTCTGGTATTCAGGAGAAGGAGTTTCAATATTTCTTTCTCCCGGTGCCGCATGTCTTCCATATAATATTTCGCGATCGTGTGAGGCTGAGAAAAATCCAGCCCTTCCACAGCCGACGACCTGGCCATCCGCTTTGCCAGCTCAGACAAACACAGGATCTGGATCGCTTTTACCCTCCCTATCCCTCTGATCCGGGTCAGCCGCTCAAAAGTCCAGCGATGAATATTCAGGATCCCTCTTCCTGAAAAATCGGACTGGATGAGCCTGTGGGCGAGTTCCAGGGAATTTTCTCCCCTGGTCCCGGTGCGCAGCAGCACTGCCAGAAGCTCAGCATCCGTCAGATTCTCTGCTCCAAAGCGCTCACATTTCTCATAGGGACGGTCTTCATGATACATTTCTTTGATAGTATTGTTGTCACTCATATCTTGATCCCACGATCAGCGCGATGATACAATACAACGATTTATTTTAGCACAATTTAAAAAAAGTGTATAGGCATTAGTCATTAAAATTCTGTGAATAACAGTTCAGCCATGCATCGAACAGAAGTGAAAATCATGCTCGCATGATTTTGCGAGTGTACGAATGCATGAGGTGAGATTGGCGCGGCTGAACTGTGTAAACCCCTCGGACGCCGTACAGCGAAAGGGAGCTGCAAAGCAGCGGATTTGAGCTGCCGCATGAACGGACAGATTTTACGAGTGTACAGATGCTATGTTGCCGCAAATCTCCTTATCACTGCCTCGGCTACCTTCAGCCCATCCATCGCCGCTGAGGTGATCCCTCCGGCATACCCGGCGCCCTCACCACACGGATAGATCCACGGAACGGATGCGGTAAACTCTTCGCTGCGCAGGATTCGGACCGGGGAAGACGTTCTGCTCTCTACACCGGATAAAAGCACATCCTCTCCCGCAAAGCCGCGTATCTTTTTATCCATGCCCTTCATCCCCTGCTCTATGGAGGCCGCCAGTTCTGCCGGAAAGATACTCCTCACATTTCCAAAGGCGTATCCGCCTTTCATCTGAGGAACAACATCGCCAAATCCGCTGCTTATCCTGCCGGCGCAGAAATCGTCGAACCTCTGTACCGGTATCCTCCCTTGCCCTTCTTCCCAGGCGCGCTTCTCCAGGCAGCGCTGAAAACGTACCCCCGCAAGAGGATGTTCAGAGCCGTAATCCGCTTTTGTGACAGTAACGATGACCGCGCTGTTGGCATTCTCTCCCGCCCGGTCATGATAGCTCATTCCGTTGACCGCCAGATACCCTTCTTCAGATGAAGCATTGACTACATATCCTCCCGGACACATACAGAAGGTATATACACCTCTCCCATTATCTAGCTTCTCTGTCAGCTTATAGGAAGCCGCCGGAAGCCCGCCTCTGTCAGTTCTACCGTATGCCGCATCATCTATCATCCTCTGAGGATGTTCCACGCGCACCCCCACGGCAAAGGACTTCGCTTCCATGGATATCCCTCTGTCATAGAGCATCTGAAACGTATCTCTCGCACTGTGCCCCACCGCAAAGACAGCTGCGCCTGCCTTTATTTTTTTATCACCATTTACTACAATACAGTTTTCTTGCGGCAGAATATCCGTCACCTGGCTATGGAAATAGAATTCGCCGCCAAGACGGATAATCTCATTTCTCATGGCTTCCACCACGTTGATCAGGATGTCCGTCCCAATGTGAGGCTTCTGTTCCCACAGGATGTCTTCCGGTGCGCCGAATTTCACGAACGTCTCCAGTACAAACCGGTTTCTCCCTATGGGATCTTTTACCAGTGTATTTAGTTTTCCGTCAGAAAATGTTCCTGCACCGCCCTCTCCAAACTGAACATTGGACGATGTGTCAAGGACTCCTGTCTCCCAGAATTTTCGTACATCGTCCCGGCGTTCCCTGACCGGAGCGCCGCGTTCTATGACCAGAGGAAAGTACCCTTCCGCAGCAAGCATATAGGCGCAGAACAGTCCCGCCGGACCGCTTCCGATCACTGTCGGTTTTCCCTGGGGCGGTTCTGTCCCATGGGCCGGCGCGCGATAAGGCTTTTCCGAAACCATCTGTAACTGTCCTCTTGAAAGGCGGAAGGAACGCTCTTCGTTCACCGTGGAAAAATCGATGGTATAGACATAATAAAGCTCCGGTTTTTTCCTTGCGTCAAGAGAACGTTTCCGTATAGTATATGTTTTCAACTCATTTTCTTTTATATGCGCCGCGCGCAGCAGTTTTTTTTCAAGCTGTTCCGGCGTATGCTCCACTGGAAGCTTTAACTGTGTGATCCTGAGCATAAAAGCCCTCCTTTTCAGACTTCTGATCCGTTTTCTGTTTTATTATTTACTGTGTCCTGCGATCAACTGCCCCGCGCACTTTTTTCTCACAAAGTAAAAGCACACCGCCTGCATGAGGATCGTAGCGATCCAAGAGCCAGGGTAAGAAATGAACAGAAAATGCAGGGCTCTGTTCTGCGGAAAAAAACCATAGATCCACAGGATCCTTGTCCCGACCGTTCCGATCACGGACAGGATCATCGGCACCGCGGAATGCCCCATCCCGCGCAGGGCGCCGGGGATCAGGTCCATAATTCCGCACAGGAAATAGGGAACCGTGGTGATGGAAAGGATTTCCAGTCCGCACCGGATCACATCCGGATCCGCTGTGTAGATTCTGAGCACTCGTGATCCGAAAACATACGCCCCCACTCCCAGCACAACAGACACACCGACCGATAAGATCATGCAGTCTGCAAGAACCCTGTCCATACGCTTCTGCTTCCCAACACTGTAATTCTGGCTGGTAAAGCTCATGCAGGCCTGCGTGACAGCATTGACCGCAACATATAGAAAGCCGAGGATATTATTGGCAGCCGTATATCCTGCCATGGCAGTGGAACCAAATGAGTTTACAGAAGACTGGAGCAGCGCGTTTGAGAAATTGATCACCGTACTTTGGATCCCGGCAGGTATGCCAACCTGAAAGATCCGTTTCAGATAGATCCATTTCAGTGTAAGCCTGGAAAATCGCAGCTTATAACTCCCCTCCGACTTACAGAGGCACCTCAGCACGAGAAGGCTGGAGATCATCTGGGAAGCCACTGTCCCGATCGCCACGCCCGCCACTCCCAGAGGGATGACAATGACCAGAAGAAGATCCAGCACCACGTTGGTCAGTCCGGCAGCGATCAGAAAAATTAGCGGCCGCTTGGTATCGCCGACCGCCCGCAGGATCGCAGCCCCATAGTTATAAAGCATGAAAAACGGCATTCCCATAAAATAAATCCGCATATAGGTTACAGACTGATCGATCACATCCCCGGGCGTATCCATCAGCTGAAGGGCCAGCCTGGAAGCTCCGGCCCCTATAAAAGCCATGAGTACCCCGCTGAGCAGGGCCAGAGCAATGGCGGTATGTACGGCTTCTGACATTTCTTTATCACGTCCGGCAGCGAAATACCTCGCCGCAAGAACATTTGCTCCAAGTGAGATACCGATAAACAGATTCGTAAAAATATTGACCAAAGCGGTCGTGGACCCGACTGCCGCCAGAGCCGAACTGCCGCTGAACCTTCCCACAACAATAATGTCCACAGCGTTGAACATCAGCTGGAGAATACTTGAGAGCATAAGAGGGAGCGCAAAAGAGATCAATTTGTCCATGATCGATCCATTGCACATATCTATCTCGTATTTATTCGTTTTCAATTCACGTCTCATCTCCTTAAACTTTCATACTGATTTCTGCACTGCATATCTTACTGCTATCTTTAATTTTGGTCAACAGAAAAACGAGAAAAGGCGCTCCCGAACTGTCGCGCAGTGTGCCGTACAACAGTTCAGAACGCCTTCTTTGAATCTCAGTACATAAACGCTTCCGCCAGGGCCGCGTTTTTTACCAGCTTCTGATATGTCTGCGATGTTTTCACTAATTCCTCGTGGGTACCGCTGGCCTCCACTTTTCCTTTATCGATCACTACGATCTTATCCACATGCTCTACCGACTTCAGCCTGTGGGAAATGATGACGACTGTCTTTCCCGCAATGAGATGGTTTAAGCTGTCCTGGATCTTCTTTTCATTCTCCACGTCCAGCGCCGCAGCGATCTCATCCAGGATGATAACAGGCGCATCTTTTAAGAATGCGCGGGCAATGGACAGGCGCTGCCTCTCCCCGCCCGAGAGGGTAATGCCGTTCTCGCCGATCTTCGTGTCATACCCTTCCGGGAGGCGGGAGATAAATTCATCACAGCCGGCGAGCCGCGCCGCTTCTCTGACCTGCTCATCCGACGCATTTTTATTGCCGAGCCGGATATTCTCCATCACAGATGTATTAAAGAGCGTTACATCCTGGAATACAATGGAAACTTTTTCGAACAGGGAGTTTGTCGAGATTTCTTTGATATCTTTCCCATCGATCGTGATACTCCCGCCGTCATAATCGTAAAGCCGTGAGATCAGACGCAGGATGCTGGTCTTTCCACATCCGCTGACGCCTACAAGGGCAGTCACCTCGTTTTGTCTGGCGTCAAAGGTCACCCCGCTCAGGATGGGACTGTCTGCATTATAAGAAAAGGTAACATCCCTGAGACTGATATCGCAGTTTTTGATCTCTTCTTCCCTTCCCTCCTGAACAGGGGCGCTGCGGATATCGTTGATACGTTCGATCCGCGCGTCCAGATAATAGAGCTCTGACACATTTTCACTGATCGTATCCACTGCCTCTTTTATCTTAAGCGCCGCGATGATATACGCGATGAGCACAAGTATACTGATCTCTCCTGTCATGAGCATGTTTACCCCGAGTATGATCACCAATGACAGGGAGAGCTGCATCACGATATTGGAAAAAAGCAGAGGTATCGCGGAAGTGGTCTCGCTGCTCAGGTGCAGTTTTTCGCTCTCCTCCATCTGAGCGTCCAGGTCCGCCTGCAGCGTTTTGTTCAATCCGAAGCTCCGGATCTCCTGTGCGTTTTCGATCGCTTCCTGGAAACTTTCCGAATTTTTTCTGAGCTGCCGGTAATATTTCTTGTTCATCCGAACCTGCACCCGCTTTGACAGGGCGATCAGACCGTATCCAAGCGCGATTGGCAGGATCACAGTCAGCCCCAGCTTCCAGTTATAGCCGATCAGCATGACGGCAAGGATCGGAAAATAAAAGAAAAAGGCAACAAACTTGGGAATGGAGTGGCTCATGGCATGCTCGACAGCCTCTACGTCCGCCATGATCGTCTGTGTCAGGTCAGATGTATCATGCCTGGAAAAATAGGAAAGCGGCAGCTTATTCAGCCGGTCGGCGATCTCCATTCTCAAATTGGCGCTTTCCCGGTATGTGGTATTATACATGGCGTCATATTCGATAAACATAAGCACCAGGATCACAATGAGTATCACCACCGACAGAATGATATAAAAAGAAGCTGGCCGATGGTTCCCGAGCACAAAATCATCCATGACCATCAGAAGAAGCCATGCCGGGGCATATGCGGACAGGGAGACAAAAAATGACGCCAGTATCGCCCGCATCGTATCCTTCGCTCCCTGCGGAGTCAGTGCAAACCTTTTTTCCAGCCATTTACGCATGTTCACTCACCCTCCATTCATTTGCCTGCGCATACATATCCTGGAAGAATTTATAGCGCGAATCTCCTGCCATCAGTTCCTTATCACTCCCCCGCTCTATGACCTTCCCTCCTTCAATGACCAGTATTTCATCTACGTTCCGCACGCTGGTCAGCCGGTGCGCGATCATGATGACAGTCTTATCCTTCATCAGTTCTGCAAATGCTTTCTGTAATTCATGTTCATTTTCCGGATCAACGGCAGCGCTTGCTTCATCCATGATGACAATGCGTGCGTTCTTTAAGATTGCCCTGGCGATACCGATACGCTGTTTTTCTCCTCCGGACAGATAGACTCCTTTGGAGCCGATCAGAGTATTTTCCCTTTCTTTAAATTTATCAAGGATGCTGTCGCACCCGGCTCTTCTGAACGCCTCCATCACCTTCTCATGGTCCGCGGACGGATCCGCCAGCGCCACATTTTCGTAGAGACTCGTTTTGAAGAGTTTCACATCCTGGAATACAAAAGCGATATTTTCCAGAACAGCCTTTTCGCTGTATTCTTCCAGCGGTTGTCCTCCGATCCTGATCACTCCCTCGTCTACTTTATAAAAACCGGATATCAGCTTTGCTATGGTGGATTTTCCGCTGCCGCTGGCCCCCACCAGCGCATAACTGTGATTTTGCTTTAAGGTAAAACTGACATCTTTGAGCACTGTTTTCTCTCCATATCCAAAAGTTACATGAGAAAACTCAATGTCATAGCCGGTGAAATCTTCCCTCGTCCCATGCTCCAGAGAATCTTTATGCATCTCCTCATACATATCCTCCAGTTTCTCCACTGCCATTGCACCATTGAAGGAATACATGACTACATACATGACCTTCATGATCGTAGAAAACATGACTCCGGATAAAAACATGAGCATCAATAGCTCCACCGCGGTCTCCGTTCCGTGGGTGAATACTCCCGGGAGCAGAAAGATAAACGGTACAATGATCGCAACGATCCCGAACATGGCCCACTGGAGAAGCACCCAGGGCACTTTGCAGCTCATAGAGTAATCCAGGGCAAATTTCGAGTAATCCCGGACAGCTTCATACAGCGCCTTGAAAGAACGCGCGTCTGCATGAAATATCTTGACGACCTGGATGCCCCGGACATATTCGACAGACTCAGCGCTCAGCCGTTCAAGGGCCTGCTGGTAGTAATTCATAAACTGTGTTTCTCCCGACATGCCGGAATAAAGAAGGATCGCCGCAATCGTCAGGATCGTCAGTCCTATCCCTACCCTGGGGCTGACGATGAAAGCAGCGATCAGGAGGAGAAAAGGCTTTGCCAGAGCATTGGCAATATCCGGCAGCAGATGCGCCACGATTGTGTGTGTCTGTGACGCATTATCGTCGATGATCTTCCGGATCCTTCCGCTGGAATTCAGGTCAAAGAACCGAAAACTGGCGCCCGCAAGACCGTCGATCCCACGCTTCCTTAAATTCGTCTCAAGACGGAAACCCAGGACATGGGAGGCCAGGACACCGATAAAATAGACGGCATTCCCTCCGATCAGCAGACCAAATATCACCCAGGCATATGCGGCGCTTCCCGGGAGATCATTTCTTGTGATCAGCCCGTCAAAAAACAGATAGAGATAATAATATGCGCCGACTATGGCAAATGTGGACAGGACTGACAGAACGATTGATATATAGATCAGATATTTCTTTTCCGGCACATAGGCAAACAGCTTTCTGTATACCTTAAACATAAACTCCCTCCTTCTCACACTCACAAAAAAATTAAGTTAGTTTTAACTAACTTAATTTTAATACGCTTCTTTTACAACGTCAAGATTTAATTGTGAGAAAAAATCTCCGTTTAACTCTGACTTTCGAGGAACTTCATATATTCATCCCTGATATCACAGAAATCCCTGACCTCTGACGGTCTTCTCGGATGGGTAGAAATGCATTTTTCCATCCACACTATGTCATACCAGCGTCCAAATTTGTAACCGCATTTGTGAAATCTCCCAACATGGCGATATCCCATATGCTCATGGAATCGGGCGCTGTTTTTGGTAAGATATTCATCTTCCGGGTCAGGGTAAGCAATACATGCGTTAAGATTGATCACATTCTGTAGCGCAAGGGCGCGTTCCAGCGCTTTATAAAGTTTTCTGCCAATCCCATGTCCTCTTGCGTCTTTCGCTGTGTAAACCGTCGTCTCAACTGACCAGTCATATGCCCTGCGTTCTTTAAGCGGGCCTGCATATGCGTAACCTGTGATCCTGCCGTCTGTCTCTGATATCAGATAGGGGTACCTCCTGAGAGTCCTTCGGATGCGTTCCCTGAATTCTTCCGCTGAAGGGACCTCGTATTCAAATGTGACCGCTGTCTGCTCCACATAGTAAGCATATATTTCAAGCAATCCCTTCCAGTCATTGTCTTCTGCGATCCGGATCATTCATATCCTCCTTTAACAGCAGGAGTTCTTACCCGCTACATACCCGCTGGACCACGCCCACTGGAGGTTATATCCCCCGCACATTCCGTCCACGTCCAGGATTTCCCCGGCGAAATACAGTCCGGGCACATATCTGGATTCCAGCGTTTCCGGGTCCACCTCTGCGGTGTCGACGCCGCCGCAGCACACCTGCGCCTTCTCATAGGAATTCGTCGCTGTAACGCGGAGCCGGAAATTTTTGATGAGCCGTACGAATCTTTCAATTTCCTCCGCCGTCATATCTCCCGCCGCCTTATCGCGGGAAATACAGGACTGTTTGATCCACAGCTCAGACAGTTTTTTGTGGAACAGGCCGATCAAAAACATGTCCGCCGGTTTCTCAGGCCGCATCTTCGCCCTTGAGCTTAAGAACGCTCCTGTCTGTTCTTCTGTAAAGTCCGGCATAAAATCCAGAATCGCTGTTACTTCTTTCTTTTCATACAAAAGCTTTGAAGCATAGCGGCTCACCTGGAACACCGGTATCCCCGAGATGCCGTAATCCGTAAGCTGGATCTCTCCTGTATCCTTTGCGGCGCACTCTCCCTCTGACCATATGGAAACACTTCCGTTCACGCGCACCCCTGCAAACGCTTTGAAGAAATCCCCTTCACAACGGAGCTGGACAAGAGCGGGAAGGACCGGGATCAGTCTGTGCCCCAACTGTTTTGCAAGGTCATAGCCGGAACCGTCGGAACCGGTGGATGGCGCTGCCTTTGAACCGGTACAGAGAATCACACGGTCCGCACGCACATTTTCTTTCTCCGTGCGGATCACGAATCCCTTTTTTCCGGAATCGATCTCCCGGATATGGATATCTGTTCGGATATCTACCCGCAGCCGGTCCAATTCCATGCGAAACGCATCCAGCACTGCGGATGCCTGATCGGAATTAGGGTAGATGTATCCGTTCCGGTTTTTCGAATAAATACCCATTTGGAGAAAAAAGGAGATTGCTTTCTGAGCATCAAATTTTTCAATGATCCTCCACGGAAACAGGGGATCTTCCGAGTGATAACACAGCGGTTCCTGATGGATGTTCGTGAAATTGCATCTTCCGTTTCCTGTGGACAGGATCTTTTTCCCGATCCTGTCTTTCTGCTCCAGCAGGATGACCCGGGCGCCCTCAGACGCCGCTGCGACAGCGGCCATCATTCCCGCCGCGCCTCCGCCGATGACTGCAACTGTTCCCATCTCTGTTCCCTCCATCATTTTTATATTTCTTCGCTGATGTTTCGTTCCGCCGTCAGATGACACCTATAAAAGTTCACGGATCCTGTCCGCCGGGATCACCCCGGAATCGATCATGCTCTGCAGGGATTTCAGGATACCCAGCTTCGCATGAGTCCATGTGAGTCCGCCCTGGAAATACACTGCATACGGCGGTTTGATCGGGCCGTCCGCAGATAGCTCGATGGAGGAGCCCTGAACAAATGCCCCGGCCGCCATGATCACGTCGCTGTCATAACCGGGCATTGCCCATGGTTCAGGTGACACATAGCTGTCCACAGGAGCTGCCGCCTGGATCCCTTTACAGAACGCGACCACTCCCTCCGGCGTTCCCAGTGTGACTGCCTGGATGATATCGTGGCGGGACTCCTGTCCGTTAGGCACCACAGGGTATCCCAGCCTTTCGTAGATATTCGCGGCAAACACGGCGCCTTTAAGCGCGCCGCACACCACGGTCGGAGCCAGGAAAAAGCCCTGATAAAAAGTCTGCATCACTCCCAGGGATGCTCCCACCTCTTTCCCAAGTCCGGGTGAGGTGAGCCGGCATGCGCAGTTCTCTATCAGTTCCTCTTTTCCCGCGATATACCCTCCGATGGGAGCAAGCCCGCCGCCCGGGTTTTTGATCAGCGATCCCACGATCATGTCCGCGCCAACGTCACTGGGCTCGATCCGCTCCACAAATTCTCCGTAACAGTTGTCTACCATACAGATCACATCCGGACGCCGTTCCTTGATAAATGCTATGAGCTCGCCGATCTCTTCTACCGAATAGCTGGGACGAGTCTGATAGCCCTTTGAACGCTGGATGGTGACCAGCTTCGTCTTTTTATTTAACGCCGCCTCGATTGCGGGATAATCAAAATATCCGTCTTCCAGAAGCTCCACCTGACGGTAAGTGATCCCATATTCCGCCAGAGAGCCTTTGGACGGTCGGATACCGATCACCTCTTCCAGAGTGTCATACGGTTTCCCAACCGGGGAAAGAAGTTCATCTCCCGGGCGCAGGTTTGCCGCAAGAGCAATCGCCAGGGCGTGAGTGCCGCAGGTAATCTGCGGTCGGACAAGAGCCGCTTCCGTGTGGAAGGCAGAAGCATATACCTGTTCCAGTGTATCCCTTCCCAGATCATTGTACCCATACCCGCTGACATAGTTGAAACACCCTTCACTTACCCGGTTCTCCTGCATTGCATGGATAACCTTGAGCTGATTATATTCCGCGGTCTCATCGAATTCACGGAAACGTTCCTTCAGGCTCTCTTCCGTCTTCTGTCCATACTTCCAGACTTCTTGGGAAATCCCGAGTGTTTGGTACATAAATTGTGATTCTGTCCGGTTCATCTTAATAATCCCTCTGTTCTTCAGTTCTTTTATCATAAAATCCACAACGGCATCATCCGACTGTCCGATTACAGACTTATCCGCCCAGATGACGTCCCTCTCCCGCTTAAACCATGTGAGCTGGCGCTTCGCAAAATGGCGGGTATCCCTCTTGATAACGCGCACGGCTTCCTCAAGCGGATATTCTCCGTCCAGACAGGCAAAAAGTTCCTTGTATCCGAGTCCCTGCATTGCCGTGGATTCTTTTTTCACGCCGCGGTCTTTCAGATACCGCACCTCATCGAGAAGCCCTTCCTCCATCATCAGGTCCACCCGCCTGTTAATCCTGTCATAGAGACGGCTTCTCTCATCAGTCAGGACAAAATATGCGAAGTTGTACGGCGACCTCTTATCCCGCTCCATCTGATTATGCTCTGAAATCTTCCCGCCGGTCTGATGGTGAAATTCCAGCGCGCGGATCATCCGTTTTATATTGTGGGGATGTATCTGATCTGCTGCTCTTTGGTCTGCTTCCCGCAGCATGGCATGAAGATATTCCCCGCCTTTTTCCTCCGCCGTCTTTTCCAGAGACCGGCGATATGATGTATCCCCATCGTTCTCTGTAAAGTCAATATCATAGAGAAGCGCCTGGATATAAAATCCTGTCCCTCCTGCGACAATGGGAATCCTTCCCCTGGCATAGATCATCTCTGCCGCCGCTTTGGCCATCTGCTGGAAACGGACTACGTTAAAGTCTTCTTCCGGTTCCAGCACATCCACCAGATAGTGGGGCACTCCCTGCCTTTCTTCCGGGCGGATCTTTGCCGAACCGATATCCATGTGTCGGTACACCTGCATGGAGTCAGCGGAAATGATCTCCCCATCCACAGCTTTTGCAAGGCGGATAGATGCGGCGGTCTTCCCCACAGCGGTAGGACCCGCAAGTATGATCATTGGTCTTTCCATTATACGATCCTCTTAAATTTCTTTTCCAATTCCCGCTTTGTCATCGCGATGATCGTGGGTCTGCCGTGAGGACAGTGATAGGGGTTGTCAAGAGTCAGAAGCTCCCCGATCAAAGCGTCCACCTCCTGAGCAGAAAGCCGGTTATTCCCTTTGACCGCTGCTTTACACGACATGGACGCCACCTTCTCATCGATCAGCTCCGGCGTCATGGACGTGTTCAGCCCATCGGCCAGGTCATCGATCATCTCCATCAGGAGCTCCTTCTTCGCGATGCCGAAGAGATTGTCCGGCACAGCGCGCACGGCATATTCCTCCGGGCCGAAGGGTTCGATCTCAAATCCGATCCGGGTAAAGCGGTCCATGT